>CALLAW010000014.1 GCA_938001865.1 uncultured Saprospiraceae bacterium
TACAAAACAAAATTAAAGGAGTCTTCTTCGGTCAAGCCATAGGCGATGCCCTTGGGTTAGCAACTGAGTTCTTGACCAAAGCTGAGGTGGCGCAGCACTATCCTCATGGAGTGCAGACGTATGCTGACATTGTCCAAGATAAACATAGGTCTCGATGGACTAGAGGAGACTGGACCGATGATACAGATCAGTGGCTTTGTATCCTAGACAGTTACTTGACACTTGGTAAAGTAGAACCCTTAGATATAGCACAACGATTGTATCAATGGATGGTAAGTGGAGGTATGGGTATCGGTATCTCGACATATCGAGTGATGTCCTTACCTCAGTATACACAATTTCCTTATAAAGGGTCTGAGTTGGTTTGGAAGATGAAGGGCCAAGACTTGGCCCCTAATGGAGCATTGATGAGGAACTCTATCGTTTGCCTCATTGATCAGACTGACTTAGATGCCGTACTTGAAAACTGTGACCATATAGCTAGACTCACTCACCACGATCAGAGATGTGTAGACTCTTGCAGGATCATGGCCCATATCATTCATGGAGAATTAGTTGGTGCTCCTATCTCATTACTAGAGATAGAGGACGTCGTAAAGAGGTATGATCCAAGAATACACGATTATATCTTTCCTCTGAGTCCGGATATTAGCGATCTAGCTTTAGATGACCCCAAAGCCTTGGGCTATACCTTGAAAGCGCTTGCAGCTGGGTTATGGGCATATTACTTTGCTACTAACTTTGAAGATGGATTGATTGATATTATCCATGAAGGAGGAGATGCTGATACCAATGGCTGTATTGCAGGTAGTCTGCTTGGCGCAAAATTTGGGTTTGGGGCTATTGCAACACACTTGATAGAAGGTCTGAATAAGAAGACTGAGTTAGATGCTTATGTTGACAGGTTTTTGAGGATGAGTTGAGGTGTTTTATTCTTAATTAGCCAAATTATGACCAAGTAAAGGTTATAATCATACGATATTTGTATTTAGCTAGTAGGAGCATTAGCACTATCTCTATCAATATCGGTTTAAATATTCAGAAATAAATTTAGGTTTTCATCCATTTTTAGCAAAATGAAATACACTCTTATCGCATTCTTGTTCATAGTCCAATATGGTATCAGTCAAGACAACTCTCAACTGCTGACACAATTAAAGAGTGATCATACTGAGCAGAGTAAACAACTCTCTTACCTCCAATCAAAAATTGATTCTGTGACACTATTAGTGGACATGGAGATATTAGTGTCCCTTGGATTACCTTCGGATAATTACTTGAAGTATCGAGGATTTTACCTAGAGTATTCAGAGGAGCATGAGCAGGCTCTCTGGACAATGCATATCATTAACCCTAATATCGTTAACCTTGGTGTAGGAAGAACAAATGACTTCAGAGTTGACCCAAGGATAAAAACTGCTACAGCTGATTCTATTGATTACTTTGAATACGACTCAGTTAATGATGAGTATAACGGTTATGGTTTTGACAGAGGTCATCTAGTACCTTCTGCTGACTTTAGGTGGAATGTACAAGCGATGTCAGAGACTTACTTCTACTCCAATATCTCACCACAGAGACCAGAGTTCAACCGTGAAGTATGGGCTAATATTGAAGGACATCTAAGGAAGTTCGTAATGAATAATACCAAACGGTTAGTAGTAGTAAATATTCCAATATTCGAAGGGAGTACTAAGATCGAGCAATCAATTAATGGTGTATCAATTCCAACTTCATTTGCTAAGGTGGTACTCGATCCAGAGTCAAAGAAGACCGTTGGTTTTCTCCTTAAAAATGAAGGCACTGATTCAGATCTTGCTACTCATGCAGTAAGTGTTGATACTATAGAAGAGCTAACAGGATATGATCTCTTTGCTCATGGAGAGGTTAATGAAGGCTCAGTTGATGAAGAGTATTGGTTTCCTGACTATGAAGCAGATCCTGAGCCAATCTCTCAAAATAATATGCCAAGAGGTTACTTCAATACTCAGTCAGCACCTAACCAAGTAGGGAGTAATAAACAAATATGGGTATGTGGTACTTGTGTTGCAGGCAGGAAGAGTAGAGCAGGCAACTTGTGGTTGAATCTAGACAAAAAATATCCGAATAGCCCAGTATCCGCAATGATAAAGAAGGAGAATCTAGGACACTTTGAGTATGATATCATAGAAGCATTTGTTGACAAAAAGGTATGTGTAAGAGGGGTTATGAAAGACTTTGGTAGTGGAGCAAACCTTGAAATCGTTAACTCGCATCATATTGAGCTGTATCAGGCAAAGTGATTTCCTAGGAAATAGTATTTTTAGATTATAAAAGTGTGAGCTTGAAAATAAACACTTACGAGATAGGAGAGTATTTCTCTATTCAAGCTATTAAATGAACCCTACTTAGAGATAAGATGATTAGGTGTGCCTAAAGGTATACATAAATCAAAAAAGCCTCACAATCAGACGATTATGAAGCTTTAAGTTGATCCACTAGGACTCGAACCTAGAATGTCGGTACCAAAAACCGATGTGTTGCCAATTACACCATGGATCAATTTGGACTGCAAAGATAGTAGTTTTTTGGTTTCTGCAAATTTCTTATTCGTCTTTTTTATATTGAAATTATGATCTCTCAGGAGAGCCATACACAATGTGTGAGTCTAAGCTTTTAATTGGTAGATATCTGGGAGGTGTCTCCCTCTCTCATTGTAGTCAAGACCATAGCCAACTACGAAAGCAGGTGGGATAGTCTTGCCGATATATTTGATTGGTATCTGCGTCTTCAGTTCTGTAGGTTTGACTAGGAGTGAACAGATCTCTATAGAGCTTACATCAGAGAATGTTTTGTGGTCTAGCAGGGTAGACATACTGAGTCCTGTCTCTACGATATCTTCTATGATCAAGATATGTTTGCCTTGGAGCACTGGTAAGCTGCTGAGATTCATGCTCACATGGCCAGTAGATCGTGTATCAGCATAGGATGATAATTGGATGAAGTAGACTGGGACATCTCTCTCTATTTGCCTCAAGAGGTCTGAGCCAAAGATGTAACCGCCCTTGAGGACGATAATGGCAAGGAGCTCTTTTCCTTGATAGTCTTGAGTGATTTGCTGACCTAGAGTTTTGACTATCTCGGCGATATCGCTTTGGGAGATATAGGCTTCAAATTTGAGATCATTGATTTGGATTTCTTTCATTAGAGTCCGTATTGATCTATGAGGTAGACAAGACTCGTCATAGCTGCACCACCCAACAAGAACTCTCTCGGATGGACATTCTCTATGACATCTTGAGCTGTATGATGGAGGTCAAAGTAGCGTTGACTATCTGGACTAAGACCGATCAAGATTCCTTTTTGGGATTTGAGAGGATTGATATCTGCTCCTGCACCACCTTTCTTGATGAAGAGATCATATGGTTCGAGGATAGATTCAAACTTTTTGAGATTCTTGAGCATCGGGATGAAGACGTCCTCATGCCCAGTACAGGTGAACCCTCTAGGGGAAAATCCTCCAGCATCAGACTCTATAGCTGCTAAGTGATATTCATTAGCATTATTGGAGTACTCTGCATAAGATTTGCCTCCAGCTAACCCATTCTCTTCATTGATAAATAAGACGCATCTTATGGTCCTCTTAGGTTGATAGTTCAGTGCCTTTAGTGTCTCGATGACCTGGATGGATTGCATACAGCCAGTGCCATCGTCATGGGCACCTTGTCCGAGATCCCATGAGTCTATGTGCCCACCGACGAGGATGATCTCATCCGGATACTCAGTACCTCTCAGCTCTGCAACGATACTATATGAAGCTGTGTCAGGGAGGAGGTCAGAAGTAGATCGGAGAGCAGCAGTTACTTCCTTACCTTGGTGGAGGGCTTGACTGATCTGATTGGCATCAAATGTCGAAATAGCAATACTTGGAATCTTGGTAGGCGTATCATCTTCGTAGCTTGATACTCCTGTATGTGGTACAGTATCGATGTCACTCCCTACTGATCTGACAAGAGCAGCCACTGCACCATACTTAGCAGATCGACTAGCACCGAATACTCGCTGATCTACTGCGCCACCATAGGCATTGAAGGTCCGGATCTGAGTAGGATCCATGGGTCTATTGAAGAGTACAATCTTACCTTCGATGTCTCTAAATGGCAAACTGTCTAAGTGGTTTACTTCGACCAGATTACCAGTGACGAGATTGCCTCGAGTCCCGATGCTATTGCCTAGGGCTGTAGCTCTGACAGGCAGCTTCTTGCCATTTACCTGGAGTGAGAGGTCTAGCACTCCTCGATACCATCTCGGCACATCACACTCCACTCTATAGAGGGTGTCTACTCCGATACTCGTGAGCACAGATTCGCAGTAGGCTAGTCCATCATATGAGGCTTGAGACCCAGAGAGTCTCGGACCAGCTGTAGTGCAGAGTGTAGAGAGATGATCATATGCCTCGGACTCTGACAAGGCATAGTTGTGGATATCTTTGACAAAGAATGCTGCTTGGTCATCTACTTGTCCTTCCATGATTTGAGGGGAATAGATGAGGGATACCCAAGCTAAGATGAGTGTCTTGGAAATGGCTTTATACTGTCTAAACTCCATATATTTATAGGGATGTAGTGCTTGATTTTGTTCTTTAGTGCTGTTAAAGATACATGACTAATCTTTAAGCTTGACCGACTCTTGTTGTTAATTATTGTTACTTTTGATATAATTATAAGTCATAACCATAACCCAAAAAAAAATTAATCTTGATTAATCTGCTTTTTCCGATGGTGTCGAAGATAAATTCGAAGGCACTAAGTGATGAAGAATTAGTTGCAGAATATCTCAAAACTCAAAATGTAGCTTACTTTGATAAACTCTACAGTCGCTACAGTGGAAAGATATTTGCTAAGTGTATCTCGCTGTTGAAGTACGAAAGTCTCGCAGAAGATGCCATGCAAGAGATATTCATGAAGATCCTATTGAATCTTTCAAAGTTTAGTGGTAAGTCAAAGTTTTCGACTTGGATTTACTCTATTACATACAACTTCTGCATAGACATCATTAGAAGAAAGAAGAAAGATCCAAGTATGCTGATAGATAACTTTGGAGACAACAATGATGTCGTAGATGATGTGGAGGATGCATTTCTCCTCGAGACTAACATTGCTAGACTCAAAGTGATACTCGAAGAGATTCCTACCAGCGACAAAGCTATCCTCTTGATGAAGTACCAAGACGAAATGTCCATTAGAGATATCGGAATGGTCTTAGATAAGTCAGAGAGTGCTATTAAAATGAAGATAAAAAGAGCTAAACAAAAGTTTAAATCTATTTATCAGGAAACGTATAATGACTAATATTTAATGTCGAAGACAAATAATTTCAAAGAACTAGAGAATCAACAGATCGAAGATTACTCTAAAGTTACTGATAAGGTGAAGAAAAGTGTTGATAACAGCATTTCTTCCTTCTCGTTTATCGGTAATGTCATAGATCTCTATT
Organism: uncultured Saprospiraceae bacterium; assembly: GCA_938001865.1. Classification (GTDB taxonomy): domain Bacteria; phylum Bacteroidota; class Bacteroidia; order Chitinophagales; family Saprospiraceae; genus JAHDHH01. The sequence goes on from CALLAW010000014.1 coordinate 5,476, forward strand.
TCACTAAGATGTTCGATGTCATGTTTAAGCTGACATCGTCTGCTGATGAGGACCATCCTACTAGTGATGACAATGCAAAAGACTCACAGTCATAAGAGGATTTAACTCCAATGTATTAAAGTTTTTTATATATTTGTAGTTGTAATTCATAAACTCCAACATTATGTTTTTATTTGAGCTTGGCTTATCCAGTAAATTGGACGGTCTCATTGAGTCGATGTTGACTGCCTTCCCAAAGATCATGATTGCGGCAATTGTCCTCTTATTTGGCTTTCTCCTAGCTAAGTTGATCAGATCGATGATCCTTGTAGCTCTCAAAAAAATAAATATTGATCGGATCGGTGACAAACTCAACTCTATCGATATTGTAGATAAGTCTAATATCAAGATTGAAATTAGCAAGGTGTTGAGTACCATAGTCTACTATGTCGTGATTTTGTTTGTACTCATTATCTCTACATCGATACTTGATCTAGAGCCAGTGTCCAATCTCGTAGTTGGGATATTTGAGTTTGTACCCAAGTTACTCGTTGCGATGATCATCTTAGTCCTCGGTACATTATTCGCTGATGCACTGAAGAGTATCGTCTATACAGCATGCAATAGCGTAGGGATACCAAGTGCCAAGCTTATCTCTAATTTTATGTTTTACTTCTTATTGATCAATATCTTGGTCAGTGCTTTGTCGCAAGCAGAGATTAACACAGACTTCTTATCAACAAATATCTCTATCCTTATCGGAGGCCTAGTATTAGCGTTTGCGATTGGATATGGGTTAAGCTCAAGAGATACGATGTCCAACTATCTCTCAAGTTTTTACTCAAAAGACAGATTTAAAGTGGGTGATAGAGTGACTTTAGAAGATACAACGGGTCTTATAATCGATATAGATAAAACTTCATTGACACTTGATACAGGAAGCAGTAAAGTAATTATGCCTCTGAGTAAAGTGTCAAATGGAAAAATTGAAATTCATAACTAAACTATTTATTTAAAACTTTTACAATGAAAAATTACTACTTAACATTAGTACTAGGATTATTCTGCTTTGCAGGGATCCAAGCCCAGTCTCTAGATGAGCTCAAGTCAATGAAAGCTGACAAAGAAGCAACTATTGCAGCTCTCCAGGCTGAAGTTGATGGTATTGCTAACCAAATCTACACATTCCCAGGATGGAAAGTTGGTGGAATTGGTGTTGCAGGATTCAATGCACTCGCTAACAACAACTGGTACGCTATCGGTACTCCTAACTCTGCTAACCAAGGATTGAATATCGGACTTGGTGGGTACGCTAACCTTGACGTTGAAAAATATTTCTGGAGAAATAACGTAGACGTGAATGTAGCAAGGTCTGCAGCATTTACAGACAAAGACAACAATGGAACTAAGACAGTCGCATTGACTAACGGCTTGAATCTTACTTCATTATTCGGTTACAAATTATCACCAAAGTGGGCTCTTTCTGCTGAAGGAAGATGGGTTACTTCATTACTTGAGTTCATCCCTAACGATCTTAACTCATTACTCGATGATGAGTACGGATTTGCGATTAACTCACCAGGACAAGCAACAGTATCAGCTGGTTTGACTTGGTTGCCAATCAATAACTTGGTAGTACTTATCCACCCACTTGGTTACCAGAAAAACTGGCCAGGAGAATTTATCTCTTCTGCAGGAGCTAAGATTGGTGCTGCTTACACAGGTGAGATCATCAAGAATGTAGCATGGACATCTAACTTGACTGCTTTCGTACCTTACGGTGGAGCTGGTAACGTAGACTTACTCTCTACTGCAGGTGATGCTGTACTTAACACTGTAGCATACGAGACAGGTGAGTTGGTTAACTGGGAATGGATCAATGGATTCTCTACAAGTATCTGGAAAGGTGTAGGTTTAGCATTTAACCTTGGATTGAAGCAAAACAAGCAACAAGCAGACTTAGGTAAAGCAAGATTGGATGAAGTATCAGGTTCTTCACTTGCAACATTTGGTGACAACCCATTACAGTCATACTATACTGTAGGATTGTCTTACACATTCTAAGTCTTATGATTCAATTGTCAGTATAGGACTCCATTACTGACTAGAGAGATATAAGTATAGAGCTCATTCACTTCATGTGAGTGAGCTCTTTTTATTTGACTTAATCGTATCTTCGGCGAAGAATCCGACTAGATGCCATAGCCTGCTCTAGTCCTCACCGGAAGATAATAACCTATGTCTGATAAAAAACTCTTTCTCTTAGATGGTCATGCTCTAGTATATAGAGCTCATTTTGCATTTATTACTCGGCCCTTGATCAACTCCAAAGGGATCAATACCTCAGCCATCACAGGATTCGTCAGGACTCTATGGGACTTGATGAAGCGAGAGCAGCCCACTCATATAGCTGTTGCCTTTGATCCCAAGGGAAAAACATTTCGCCACGACGAATATCCAGAGTACAAAGCTAATCGAGATGCCCAACCAGAAGATATTAGTATCGCATTGCCCTACATCAGGCGGATAGTCGAAGCATTCAATATCCCGATCATCATGGTTGATAACTATGAAGCAGATGACATCATCGGTACTATTGCTAAGCAAGCAGAGAGGGAGGGATTTGAGGTATATATGGTCACACCTGATAAAGATTATGCACAGCTCGTCTCAGATAATGTCTATATGTATAAGCCATCCCGACAAGGTAATGGGATCGATATCTTAGGGAGAAAAGAAGTGCTAGCAAAGTGGGATATCGAGAAGGTCGAACAAGTCATCGACATCCTTGGACTCCAAGGTGATAGCGTGGATAATATCCCAGGTATCCCAGGTATAGGTGCTAAGACTGCCGTCAAACTCCTCAAAATCTACGGGTCAGTTGAGAATCTCATCGCTAATACTGACCAACTCAAGGGTAAACAAAAAGAAAACGTCATCAACTTTGCTGCACAAGGACTCCTCTCTAAGAGACTTGCAACTATCAATATTGATTCGCCAATTACGTTTGACGCAAGTCAGTATATCATCGATCCGATGAATAAGGAAGCTCTCTCAGAACTCTTCAAAGAATTGGAATTCAGATCATTAGCGACACAGATCTTGGGCGATAATAGCCCTAAGCAAGGATCACTCTTCGGAGCAGAAAGCGATGCTCAAGGTAAATCTCAAAGTAGCTCTAGCTCTGAGCCAAAATTCAATAGTGCAAACAACTATAGTGTAGCGAGTACAGATATTACGAATACTAAGCACAACTACAAGCTAGTAAATACTGATGCCGATATCGCTGACTTAGTACAGCTACTCAGCAAGTCCAAGATCATTAGCTTTGATACTGAGACTACAGGTATCGATGCGAATCAAGCAGAGCTCGTAGGCTTAGCTTGGTCCGTGGAAGCTGGCGAAGCATATTATGTGCCAGTCCCAGAGGATAGAGAGGCAGCACTCCAGAGAGTATTACCATTCAAGTCAATCTTAGAGGATGAATCCATCCTCTTAGTCGGTCAGAATATCAAGTATGATAAGTTGATGATGAAGTGGTATGATGTAGAACTCGTCGGACCATACTTCGATACGATGATAGCTCACTACCTCTGTGAGCCAGATCTCAGGCATAGACTAGACTATCTCTCCGAGAGTTATCTCAATTACAAAATGGTCCCGATCACTGATCTGATAGGGAAGGCAGGCAAGAATCAACTCACGATGAGGTCAGTGCCTATCGATAAGGCAGCTGAGTACGCAGGAGAAGATGCAGATATCACACTCCAAATGAAATCTATCTTAGAAGACCTCCTCAAAGAGAATGGCATAGAAGATGTCTACTACAATATCGAGCAACCACTGATAGATGTACTGACTGATATAGAGTACGAAGGCGTACAGGTTGATGGTGGATTTCTCAATAATTACTCAGAGGTACTAGACAAGTGGATCAAAGAGAAAGAGACGAATATCTACGAAACTGCTGGTGTGAAGTTCAATATCGGATCACCAAAGCAGGTAGGCGAAGTCCTCTTTGACCGAATGGAAATACCATATAGATGGCGCAAAACTAAGACAGGTGCATACTCTACAGATGTCGAGAAACTTACCGAACTGTCTATCGATCACGACATCGTGAAAGAGATCCTTGAGTACCGTAAGTTGAGCAAGTTGAAGTCGACATACGTAGATTCCCTACCATTGATGATTAACCCTAAGACTGGAAGAGTCCACTCCAATTTCAATCAGGCTCGGGCAGCTACTGGAAGACTCAGTTCTGAAAATCCCAATCTGCAGAATATCCCTATCAAGAACGAAGAGGGCAGAGAGATACGTAAGGCATTTGTCCCAAGAGATAAGGATCACCTCCTCTTAGCTGCCGATTACTCTCAGATAGAGCTTAGAATCGTCGCCGATGTCAGTAAGGATCCTGTGATGCTCGATGCCTTTACCAATGGTAAAGACTTCCACACTGCAACAGCAGCTCAAGTCTATGGCGTAGACTACGATGCAGTCACTCCCGATCAACGTCGTAATGCGAAGACAGTTAACTTCAGTATACTCTATGGTGCAGGTGCCACTAATCTCTCAAGACAACTCGGAATCAAACGTGCAGAAGCTAAAGAATTGATCGAGACTTACTTCACTCAGTTTCCGGCATTGAAGGCCTATATGGATGACACTGTGCAGTATGCGAGGGACAATGGCTATGTCAAGACGCTTGTCGGACGGAAGAGAACACTCAGAGATATCAACTCTAGGAATGGACTCACTCGAAGCAATGCAGAGAGGATAGCAGTTAATACTCCGATCCAAGGTAGTGCAGCTGATATGATCAAGCTAGCGATGATTACTATCCATCAAAAACTCAAAGAGGGAAAGTACAGAACCAAGATGATACTCCAGGTACATGATGAATTGGTCTTTGATGTCTATAAGCCAGAGCTGGATGAGATCAAGGTGATGGTAGAGGAGAGCATGCGTACTGCGATGCCGCAGCTCACAGTCCCTATCGTCGTGGGTATGGACACAGGAGACAATTGGTTGGAGGCTCACTAGGAGAGCACTCACTGATGTATGCTGCAGAGGTCGATTGGCTCTAAGCACACTGCCATGTGTAGGCTTCGAAGGGATTAGGGATGACATCTAACAACAGAGTTAACCATCTACAGTCTCAGGGTTATCTACAGTCTCTGGATTCATAGTGTTCTAGTCCATTATTGTGATCTGTACCCTTATCGTGAGATTGCGCATTGGTAGATAGCTCAGTTCTACATCAAGTGTGCATCTATCAAAATGCTCGAATCATAGTCACCCATGCCCGGATGTGCATCTATAGTACTGCACTGTCTCTGCAGATTTCTTATGTCAAATATTCGCAGATCTTAGATTGTCTGATTGTTGAATGTAATGATTGACCAAAATCAGGGTTTTTACGCTGGTTTTTCTGTTTAACTTTCAGGTGTATTTTTGTTTAACTTTCAATTTATTTTGAATTGTGATTTTTATTTGGAAAGCATAATTGATATAAGTAGCTATATATCAATGTTTTGAGAGAATAGCGTTGAATATATTTTCACTTTTGTTTAAGTATTGTTTGCATTTTGTTTAACTTTCATTTACTTTTGAAAGTGTAATGCAGTAATAACCTTTAAATAATTACTTATGTCAACTAACGAATTTAAAAAGTCATTTGAGACTCTAACACCCTCATTGAATTCTTTTGCTTACAACTTGACCAAGAATCGAGAAGAGGCAGAGGATCTCTATCAAGAGACAGCGTTTAGAGCATATACAAATAGAGAGAAGTTCAGACCAGGTACTAACCTCAAAGCATGGTTGTTTACGATTATGAAGAATATCTTCATTAATAATTATCGGAGAAAGTCAAAAATGAATACCATAATGGACTCCACTGATAATAACTTTTATATCAATAGTGGTAAGAATAAAGTCTCTAATGGGGGAGAGTCCAATATCTTGATGAAAGAGCTCAATCAGATGATTGAAGAGCTAGATGGAGATATTAAGAATCCATTCATGATGCATTTCACTGGTTATAAGTACCAAGAGATAGCTGATAAGTTAGCCTTGCCGTTGGGAACCGTCAAGTCACGGATATTCTTTGCAAGGAAAGCTCTCAAAGAGTCAATTATCAAAAGCTATGGAAGTTATGCCTTTCTGAAGAATGGCCTAGCTGTATAATAAAGTAATAGTGTTGTTATCTTTGGCGAAAAGATATAATTGGATTCGTCAATTCTAATTGCCACCATACTTGATTGGCACAGCGAGATAGATCGCAACCTTCCATGGAAGTATAACAGTAGCCCTTACAAGATTTGGATCTCGGAGATCATTCTCCAACAGACTCAAGTCGTGCAAGGGCTACGCTATTATGAGAGATTTGTGGATCGGTACCCTACAGTCCACGACCTAGCCTCTTCTACAGAGAGTGATCTACTCAAGGTATGGGAAGGCCTTGGTTACAATAGTAGGGCTAGGTACCTCCATCAATCAGCTAAGCGGATTGTAGATGAGTTTGGAGGGAAGTTTCCAGTGGAGTACTCTGATATCTTGAGTCTCAAGGGAGTAGGTGATTATACTGCCTCTGCGATTTCGGCATTTGCCTACGAGCAACCACATGTCGCTGTAGATAGCAATGTAGAGAGATGGGTCAGTAGATACTACGGGATAGCATCTTATAAGTCAAGTCAGTCCCTCAAGACAGAGGTCAAATCTATCCTCTTACCAGTGGTAGAGAAGCATGAGTCTCCAGCAGAATGCAATCAAGCGTTTATAGATTTTGGAGCACTCGTCTGCACAGCTAAGCAGCCCAAGTGTATCGATTGTCCACTCAGTCAGACTTGTTACGGTTATGCTCAGAGTAAGACAGCCGATTATCCTCTGGTCAAGCCCAAAGTACCCCGTAAGAAGAGATACTTTCACTACTTAGTAGCTGTGGATAATGGTCACGTTGTGATCAATAAACGTCTCAATAAAGATATCTGGCAAGGGATGCATGAGTTCCCCCTTTACGAAAGTGACTCACTCCAAGACTTGACACATCAAGACCTATGTCGATACTTTGATATCAATGAATCAACGAGCATAGAATCAATCATCTCATACCAGCAGATACTCACACATCGAATTATTATTGGGAAATTTTATCTTTGCAAACTGAAGCGTGGTACAGTCAAGATCGGTCAGTGGATGTCAGTAGATCAAGTCAAAAAAATTGCAGTTGCAGGGATAGTACGCTTGTATTTAGCTGATAATATGTTTATATTTAATGATATTAATAAAATAGAGAATGGTAAATAAGGTAATACTCATAGGTAACGTTGGCAAAGATCCAGAGATTAGAGATTTGGAATCAGGAGTCAAGCTTGCATCGTTTTCCGTAGCAACTAATGAAAATTATAAGGATAAAGCTGGTGAATGGCAGCAAAATACCGAGTGGCATAACATCACTGTATGGAGAGGTCAAGCCGAAAGGGTAGAACGTCAAGTCAAGAAAGGCAGTAAGATCTATATTGAAGGGAAACTCGCTACGAGGAAGTGGCAAGATAAGGATGGCAATGATCGATATACAACTGATGTGGTAGCAAGTTACTTCCGCATACTTGATAGAATCGAGTCAAGTGGAGACGAGATACCACCATTGCCAGTATCTGAGCCAATGGGGTCAGGGCCAGTCGTGAATAAGCCTCTTGCAGACAGTCCAGCTAAAGCAGTAGAGGATGATTTGCCATTCTAATACCTTAGAAGACAAGTATATTATTAAACTCTAATTAATAAGTAATATTGGATCCTGAACCTCCCAGTATATCTATAGAATTCCTCTGGTCTGTGCTCTTAGCTGGACCTACCATGTTGACGATTTTTGGTCTGATCTTGCTTGTCATTTGCTCAGCATTGATCTCAGGGTCTGAGGTCGCTTTCTTCTCTATCACTCCATTGGATCTCAAGGATCTCAAGATGGAAAAGTCCAAAGTCTCAGAGTCTCTGATCTCTCTCAAAGCAGCTCCGAAGCGGCTGTTAGCTACTCTCCTCATTACTAATAATCTGATCAATATCTTGATCATTATTCTCTCCGATTACCTTTTGAGAATATTGATTCCAGAGGACTTTTTTTTGAGTTATGGTACGATGCTCTCTGAGTACCTGCCATTGACAGCGAAGCAAGGAGCTAGATCTATCAACTTTTTGATCTCTGTAATTGGTGTGACATTTATATTGGTGCTCTTCGGTGAGTTGCTGCCCAAGATATATGCTAATGTCCGCCATCTCAATCTTGCAAGAAGGATGGCTAGGCCGATGGAATTGCTCAGTACAATCTTCACTCCATTGAGCACTGTCATGATCAACTGGACTGACAGACTCGAGTCTAGAATCAACAAATCTGCAGGCCCGATAGATAGTAATAAGAAGGATGAACTAGAGCAAGCAATTGAGTTTTCGGTAGACAAGGATATCTACAAGACTGATGAGGCAGATCTACTCAAAGGTATCATCAACTTTGGCGAAGTAAGTGTCAAACAAATCATGAAGTCTAGGATGGATATCGTGGCTGTAGATCAGGAGATTAACTATCACGAGTTGCTGGAGATAGTACGGTCTAGCGGTTTTTCGAGGTTTCCAGTGTTCAACGAATCCATCGATACGATCATAGGTATCTTATATGTCAAAGATCTGCTAGGCAAGACTCAGCATGACAAGCAATATCAGTGGCAAGACTTGATCAGGGATAACATTATCTATGTCCCAGAGACGAAGAAGATTGATGAATTGCTCAAGGAATTTCAACTAAAGCGGCTCCACTTGGCGATTGCTGTAGATGAGTTTGGGGGGACATCTGGTCTCGTGACGTTGGAGGATATTATGGAGGAGATCATCGGAGAGATTAAGGACGAGTTTGACGATGACTTGGGAGTAGAGTTCACCAAGATTGACGACTATACCTATATCTTCGAAGGTAAGGTACTCCTCAATGATGCATGTCGAGTATTGGGGATAGATCTAGATGAGTTTGACAAGGTCAAAGGAGGCTCAGACTCTCTCGCTGGTCTGATGCTAGAGATCTCAGGTAGCATCCCTAAGAAGAATCAGATCATAGAGTTTGAGAGATATACATTCCATACAATCGATGTCTCTAAAAAGCGAATCGAATCAGTCAAAGTCGTAATGGACCCAATAAATGAAGAACACGATGAATAGAATAGCACCTCTGATACTGAGTGGGTTAGTGATATTGATGATATGGAGTTGTAGTGGAGGTGAGGCTACACTCCCCAAGCCAAGACTCTACCCGAAGATAACATACCCTGAGAGAGGATATACTGGCTATGATTCTCCAGATTGTCCGTTTACGCTTGAGTATCCTACATATGGCGATATCGAACGAGATGACTACTTTGAAGATAAAGATCCAGTCCACCCTTGTTGGTTTGATATCTTGCTCGGAAGTATCAATGCGAGTATCCACTGTAGCTATATTCCGATTGATGATCGCAAGCATTTTGATGAGTTAGTTGGAGATGCGTTCAGGATGGTGACAGAGCACAATGTGAAGGCTGATGCCAGGAGAGACTCTCTGTTTACTAATCCGTATGGAGTAGATGGGTTATTATTCTCTATCAATGGTGATGTCGCTACACCTATCCAGTTTTTTGTCACAGATAGTACTCAGCATTTTATGCGAGGAAGCCTCTACTTTGACGATAAGGTCAATGCTGATTCGATTGCACCTCTGCTCTCGTTTGTCCGTACGGATATCGACCACATCCTTGAGTCATTCAGATGGAGAGAGTAGTTTGTCATGAGGAGTGCTACTAAGCATCTCACTCTGGGTGTAAATTATCTTTTTTGTAGTTGGTTTTAGACTCTTTGATGATCTGGCCAATACTTTTGTCGTGCAATTTTGCTTTTAGCCAAAGGATGATATCTATATATAGGAATCCTTTGTGAGTAGATTTTTGGTTTTTAAGTTTTTTAAATTCATCCAGATGCATTTTCATTAGATTCTTTCTGTCTAAGAGAGGTGTGGAATGCAGTTTTTTGAATAGAGTGAGTACTAATGATACCATCTGATTATCATTAGAGTGATTAGAGAGGTAAGACCCATATCTCTTGATCAAGTATGGTAGGATATCCCAGCTACCCATATCATAGTGTACCATCAGATGCATTAATCTCGCATATATTTGGATGTCTTTACGGAGGGTTTTATTTGTCAGATTGATGATGTTGAGGAGATACTGGTTTGATTTTTTATAATTTTCATTTCCAAGGTACATGTAGGCGATCTTATAGTAGATGATCATGATTTTATGTTCATCTAGATTGGTCTGATATCTTTTGATTCGATTGAGTGTCCTTGGGATGATTTTGACTCCTTGGTCAAATGTACCTTGAAGGAAGTGAAGATTGAGTCTCCCGATATGTACATAGAGGAATGAAAATATCTTAGAGTTCTCATTGAAGCTCGAATAGTAAGATTGTCTGAATTGTTCGAGTTTGTCTAAGTGTATCTTGTAGCCATGGAGTTGCTGAGTGTTGAATGCTGAGGTCAAGACGTAGTGAAATCCTCTCATGTAGAGATCGACATCTCTCTCCATCATTTCCTTAGAGTGTTCGAAGAGGTGTATCCACTTGAGAGCATAGATGTAGCAATTTTCAAAATCTCCGCGGATATAGTGATACCAGACGTAGCATTGATAGAGGTTGACTTTCTCTACCATTCCCAACTCATCGATAGGGATATTTTGATTGAGAGAGTTATTGAAGAACTGTTCGAGCTCTTGCTCTTCTTCTGCAGTAGTGACGTGTCCTTTCTTGATATAGCGTCGATGCAAGAGTACCTTGAGATTGCTCAGGCTTGCTCTATTGTGTACTGATCTAGAGATTTCCGTGGCCTGCTCTACTAAGGCTTCGATACTCGCAGTATTAGTCCGAGTGATGTGTCTCGATTGGATCATTTTCTCTATCTCCACTATCGTAAGTGAGCTAAAGTCTGTATGATTTTTGAATGAGATTTTTTTTGCTTTATCTAAGATCTTTAAGGCTTCCATGTACAGACCCTTATTGTACAGGATGTGAGCCATGTCTATATATTCTTGTATTTTGATCTGTGCTTTTTTCTCTTTGTAGAGGTGCCTGAGGCTCATCAAGATCTGAGAGTAGAGATGCCGTTTGACATTAGAGTATTGAGAGGCAGTAATGTCTTTGAGTTTTTTTATGATCTCGTGTTCATTGAATTTTTTTTGCCCTTCAAGGATGTCAAATAATTTGATGTAGAGCAGCTTTTCAGAATCTCTAATTCTGCCAGCATGAAGTCTGAAGTTTCGCTTCTCACTTTTGCTGAGAGATTTTACAAGCTTGTAGACTTGTTGGGATTGTGAGATTGGCATAGATAAGATTCTCAGTTATTAGAGGTGTAATTTACAGGATTTCATACAATTTTTCTGCAAAGGTATTGCATTGGTGTGGTTCTCTACTGTTGCTATAGAGGAGGTATGATCAACTCTCAGGAGAGATAAGAGTTAGAGATCACCAACGGTAATACCTCTTCTCAGTCGTATCGCTTCTACCATGGGGATTTCTTTGATTTTGCTGTCAAGGTATGAGATGATATCCAGATAGATAAATGGTCGCCGAGCTATCTTATCTCGTCGGAGTACGAGGAGTCTAGACTTGAGCTGGACAAATTCTTCTTTGACTTGACCCTTGAGCATATTGGGTGTCCTCCTGACAAACTTGAATACTTCTCTCTGTACTGCTTGCATCTCTTTCATCTTGGATAGATAGCGATATACTGATCTGACTTGATAGCTCACGAGGCGATCATTGCCAAGGTCATAGTGTGCTATCAAGTTGAGTATCCGAGCAAAGCATTGAATGTCTTCTTTGAAGTCTGGATAGTGATGATTTGTAATTTTATTGAGATAATGGATGCAGAGATTGAGCTCATTAGCTCCATAGTAGACACAGGCGATTTTATAGTAGAAGACGAGTCGGCGATTGAGATCCCAGGGATAGAGATCTTGGTCTAGGATCTGAGTAAGTCTCTTGACAAATGGGACACCTTCTGTGTATTGGGTATTGAGGAATATTTGATTGATTCCATGTGTATAAGAGACGAGGGCTAGTTGAGATTCTTCATTTCGACTGAGAGTCAGTTGGTGATGAGATTGGAAGTCCCTCAGTTCATCTAATGTTGAATCGAACTGTTTGATCTTACCAGAGATGAACAGTGCATTGAGGACATTGTGTAGACCTTTGATATAGGTAGTAGTCTCAGGCTTGAGCATATCTGGATAATCATTGAAGAGCTCGACCCAGAGTCTCGCATATCCGTAATAATTGTCAAAGTCTTGAAGCATGTGGTAGTACCACACATAGGATTGGTAGAGGTGGAGTCTTTGATAGAAGTCCATAGACTGTGACTCCTTGAGAAATTCCATATTCTGCTCCATATGGCCTTGGAGGTAGTCGATGTCCTCTTGGGTTTTGGCTAGACCTCGTTGGAGATAGATGCCGTATAGCGTAAGTGCCAGATTGGAGAGCTTGTTAGATAGGATCAGATCATGGATGACTGTCTCGGACTGATCTGCTAGCTGTGATGCACGTCTTGCCATACTGCCTGTGACATGTTGGCTTTCGATTTGTTTCTCGAAGTGTATGGCAAGGTAGAGTAATGGTTTTTTCTGGATCCGAGTAGCTATTTTTTTTACTTCATTGAGCATATTGAGGCTAGCAGTATAGTGACCTTTGGCGTACAGCACCTTAGCGAAGTCAAATTTTTCTCTTGCCTTGATCTCCGCATATGTCTCCTTATTGTAATCTCGCATTGATCTCAGTACCTGCTTATAGAGATTTGCCTTGACATTGGAGAGTTGAGATTTTTTTATTTGAGGGATCTCTTTCAATATTTTTTCTTCCTGATAACTGCCATATTTATTGAGATGATCAAAAAGTAGTACGTAGATCTTTGAATCACTCCCAGTCTTATTTGACAAGAGTTTAAAGTTTCTTTTTTCACTTCGATTCATTGACAGGATGAGATCGAGGAGATATCGTGTTTTTGCTTTTGGCAATTGTATCTTTTATTTGTTTAAGTAATTGATAATCAAATGTATATAATTCTATTGAGAGGTTAGCAACTGTAAATGGCTTTTTTTTGAGTTGGGCTACAGTATTCCTTGCTCTTACATTTACATAGATTATTAGATTTTGACCCAATTTTCATCAATCCCATACTATGGATAAGATACAGATATTTGACACGACTCTTAGAGATGGAGAGCAAGTCCCTGGCTGTAAACTCAATATGGCACAGAAGCTCAAAGTGGCTAAGGCATTAGATGACTTAGGAGTAGATGTGATAGAAGCAGGATTTCCGATTTCAAGCCCTGGAGATTTTGCTGCTGTCCAAGCAATATCTAAGCAAACAAAAAATGCTGTCGTCTGTGGCCTGAGTAGATCAGTCGAGAAAGACATCGACTCAGCAGCCCAAGCATTGCAGTATGCATCAAGACCTCGTATCCATACAGGGATAGGTACATCAGAGACACATATCAAGTATAAGTTTGACTCCACTCAAGATGCGATCCTCGAGAGAGCAGTCGCAGCGGTCAAGTATGCTAAGCAGTATGTCGAGGATGTAGAGTTCTACGCAGAAGATGCCGGTAGGACTGACAATGAATATCTCGCAAGAGTCTGTCAAGCTGTAGTAGCAGCAGGAGCTACAGTACTCAATATACCAGATACGACTGGATATTGCTTGCCTCATGAGTATGGAGAGAAGATCAAATATCTCTACGAAAATGTCGAAGGAATAGATAAAGCAATCCTATCAACACATTGTCATAACGACTTAGGACTCGCTACGGCTAATGCAATTGCGGGGATAGAGAATGGTGCAAGACAGATAGAGTGTACCATCAACGGGATAGGAGAGAGAGCTGGCAATACTGCTCTCGAAGAGGTGGTCATGATAATCAAGCATCGACTCAAAGGTGTATACGCTACAGATGTCAATACCCAGATGCTCAATGAGATGAGTAGATTCGTATCGGATAGCATGTGCATGCCAGTACAACCCAATAAAGCAATCGTGGGTGATAACGCGTTTGCCCACTCGTCGGGAATCCACCAAGATGGGGTCATCAAGAATAGAGAAAATTATGAGATTATTGATCCTAGAGAGGTGGGCATCAATCAATCTTCGATCATACTGACTGCGAGGAGCGGTAGAGCTGCACTTGCATATCGAGCTAAAGAGGTAGGTTTTGATCTGTTCAAAGATCAATTAGATATCGCTTATGGCGAATTTATCAATCTCGCTGATAAGCAGAAAGAAGTCAACAATGATGACCTCAATGTGATGTTGAGTAAGCTATTTTCAGTCTCAGTATAATTAATCAATCTTACATGAATAATCCAAAAACACTCTTCGATAAGATCTGGGATGCTCACGTCGTCAGAGAAGTTCCTGGTGATCGACAAGTATTATACATTGATCGCCATTTTATCCATGAGGTGACGAGTCCACAAGCATTTGCAGGACTGAAGGAGAGGGGGTTACCCATTTTCCGGAAGGAAAAAATCGTCGCTACTGCGGATCATAATATCCCGACAATCAATCAGCATCTCCCGATTACTGAGCCACTCTCACGTAAGCAAGTAGATACATTGACTGACAATTGCTCGGAGTTTGATATCCCACTATTCGGTATGGGACATGACAAGCAAGGGATCGTCCACGTGATTGGCCCCGAACAGGGAATCACCAAGCCAGGAATGACTATCGTCTGTGGAGATAGTCATACCTCTACTCACGGAGCATTTGGGTCTATTGCATTTGGGATAGGTACATCACAAGTAGAGCAAGTCATGGCAAGTCAGAGTCTTATACTTGACCGACCCAAAACGATGCGGATCACGATTGATGGCAACCTGAGTGCAGGCGTCTCAGCCAAAGATATCATCCTCTATATCATCAGTAAGCTGACTACATCTGGAGGTACAGGCTACTTCGTGGAGTATGCAGGTGAGGCAATCAGAGCCCTCTCTATGGAAGCACGGATGACTATCTGCAATATGAGTATCGAGATGGGAGCACGTGGAGGCATGATAGCTCCAGATGATACTACCTACACTTATGTAAATGGCAGAGAACATGCTCCCAAAGGAGATCAGTGGGATGCTGCACTAGCTTATTGGAAGACGCTATACACTGATGATGGAGCCAAGTTTGATGCAGAGTACAACTACGATGCTGCCGATATCTCACCCATGATTACATACGGGACTAATCCAGGTATGGGGATTGCCATCAATGGTGTAGTGCCACAACTCAAAGATCACAAAGCCCTCGATTATATGGGACTCAATGAAGGAGAGTATCTCGTAGGTAAGGAAGTCCAACATGTATTCATAGGGAGCTGTACCAATGCCAGAATAGAAGATCTCAGACAAGTCGCAGACTTCGTCAAAGGAAAGCATAGAGCAGCTAATATCAAAGTCATGGTAGTGCCAGGCTCCAAAGCTGTCGAAGCTCAAGCCAAAGAAGAAGGACTCGATCAAGTCTTCCTCTCCGCTGGATTTGAACTGAGAAGTCCAGGCTGCTCAGCATGCCTAGGCATGAATGCAGATAAGATACCAGCTGGCGAATACTGCGTCTCTACCTCCAATCGTAACTTTGAAGGTAGACAAGGACCAGGGGCAAGGACTCTACTCGCAAGCCCACTTACCGCAGCAGCTACTGCCATCTATGGCAAGATCGTCGATGTTAGACATTACCTCAGTTAACTCTCATCTCTCAATTATACCTAACCGTATCCTCAGATTACAATATCAATGGAGCCAATAAATCAACTCACAAGCACAGCAGTCCCACTTCCGATAGAAGACGTGGATACAGATCAAATCATCCCAGCTAGATTTCTCAAGGCAGTGACCAAGCATGGATTTGGTGATAACCTCTTCAGAGATTGGAGATATGACAACACAGATCAACCAATTCCAGATTTCGTATTGAATAATGATACTTATCATGGAAGCGTACTCGTGGCCGGCAAAAACTTTGGCTGTGGATCAAGTAGAGAACATGCAGCATGGGCTCTCGCTGACTACGGCTTCAAGGTAGTAATCTCTAGCTTCTTCGCTGATATCTTCAAAGGGAATGCGATGAATAATGGTATCGTGCCTATCACAGTCTCTGATGCTCAATTAGATGAAATATTCAAGTCAATAGAAGCTGATCCAGAGACACAGTTTGATCTTGATCTCAATCAACAGACACTCAAGGTAAATGGCTTAGTAATCAACTTTGATATTGATGCTTATAAGAAAGACTGTCTGATCAAAGGACATGATGATATAGACTACCTAATCAGTCTTAAGTCCGAGATTGAATCATTCGAGGCCAATCAAGTAATTTACTAACCTACTCAACCTACACTTACAGTCTAAGAAAGAATACCATGTCTAATAATCTAGAAAATATCACAGTACTCGAAGGTGACGGGATCGGCCCAGAGGTAGTAGCACAAGCCCTCAAAGTACTGGACAGAATAGGAAATAAATACCACCACAAATTTGCAGTATCCAAGCATCTTATCGGCGCTGCAGCCATAGATATCACTGGTAACCCTCTGCCAGATGAGACTACCCAAGCATGCAAGGCAAGTGATGCCGTATTGCTCGGAGCCATCGGAGATCCACGATTTGACAATGATCCCAATGCTGAGGTAAGACCTGAGCAAGGACTACTCAAGATCAGAAAAGAACTCGGATTATTTGCCAATGTAAGGCCAGTCAAACTCTTCCCAGCACTGAGTCACCTCTCAGTACTCAAGCCTCATGTATTAGATGGTGTCGACATGGTGATCTATAGAGAGCTCACTGGAGGCATCTACTTTGGAGAGAAGTCTAGGGTAGGTGATGTCGCATCAGATCTCTGTAAGTACGAAGCTTACGAGATAGATAGGATTGCCCGCCTAGCATTTGCGGAAGCAGGCAGAAGACGAGGTAAACTGTGTCTTATCGATAAGGCAAATGTCCTCGATACGTCGAGGCTCTGGAGAGATAGAGTCAACAAACTCAAAGTGGAGTATCCAGATGTAGAAGTGAGCTATCTCTTTATAGATAATGCAGCCATGCAGATGATACTCAACCCGTCACAGTTTGACGTCATAGTGACATCCAACATGTTCGGAGATATCATCTCAGATGAGGCAAGTATCCTTGGTGGATCACTGGGTATGCTACCATCATCAAGTGCAGGGACTGGGACAAGACTCTATGAGCCTGTCCATGGATCTTACCCTCAAGGAGCAGGGAAGGACATCGCCAACCCTATGGCAACTATCTTGTCAGTCGAGATGATGTTGAGAGATTTTGAGATGACTGAGGAGGCTGATGACGTACTCTCAGCGGTGAGTTATTGCATAGAGCACGGATTACTTACACAGGACATCAACCCTGACAGCCCTATCAAGTGTAGTGAAGTTGGTGACCATATCAGTAATGCCATACTCGAGAAGAAAGTAGCTCACGATTTTGGCGTAATTATCTAATAAGACTAAGATCATGATCAATAAATATAGTAAGCACGTCACCTCTGATCCTAGTCAACCAGCTGCTAGAGCGATGCTCCACGGTATCGGGCTGACAGTCGATGATATGCGTAAGGCCCAAGTAGGGATCGCAAGTACTGGTTGGGAAGGTAATCCGTGTAACATGCATCTCAATGACTTAGCTAAGACAATCAAGGCCGGGGTCAATGCCCAAGGACTCATCGGACTCATCTATCATACAATAGGTGTAAGTGATGGCATCTCCATGGGTACCGCGGGGATGAGATACTCGCTACCGTCAAGGGATATTATCGCTGATAGTATCGAGACTGTAGCAGGAGCTCAATGGTATGATGGGATCATCGCAGTGGTCGGCTGTGATAAGAATATGCCAGGAGCTCTGATGGCACTCGGTAGGCTCAATAGACCAGGGATCATAGTCTATGGAGGGACGATAGCTCCAGGTTGTCATCTCGACAAAAAACTTGATATCGTATCCGCCTTCGAAGCATTGGGCCAAAAAGTCGCAGGTGAGATCGATGAACAGACCTATGAAGCTATCATACAGAAAGCTTGCCCTGGAGCAGGAGCATGCGGTGGGATGTATACTGCCAATACGATGGCGTCTGCAATCGAGGCAATGGGGATGGCTCTGCCGTACAATGCTTCTAACCCCGCAGAAAGTAAAAATAAACAATCCGAATTGCCATCACTAGGTGCAGCAATCAAGCACCTCTTGGAGCAAGATATCAAACCACGAGATATCGTCACCAAGAAGGCAATAGAAAATGCAGTCAGACTCATCACAGTACTCGGAGGATCTACCAATGCTGTACTCCATATCATTGCAATAGCCAAGGCATATGACATTGATTTTACCCTAGATGATTTTCAGAGGCTCAGTGATATCACACCATTCCTCGCTGACTTGAAGCCAAGTGGTAAGTACCTGATGGAAGACCTCCACAAGATTGGTGGGATCCCAGGTGTGATGAAGTTTATGCTCAAGCATGGCATGCTCCATGGAGATTGTATGACTGTAACAGGTAAGACTATTGAGGTTAATCTAGAGACTATCCCAGATCTGATAGACAATGATCTGCTCTCTCCTATAGATAAGCCACTCAAAGCATCTGGTCATATCAGGATACTCTATGGCAACATCGCCTCCCAAGGTGCAGTCGCTAAGATTACTGGCAAAGAAGGATTGCAATATCATGGCACTGCCAAAGTGTACGACTCGGAGGCAGCAGCCAATCTCGCTATCCAAGATGGACAAGTGACAGAGGGAGATGTTGTAGTCATTAGATATTGTGGTCCCAAAGGCGGACCTGGGATGCCAGAGATGCTCAAGCCGACAAGCCTCATCATGGGAGCAGGTCTAGGGAAGAGGGTAGCACTGATTACTGATGGTCGATTCTCAGGAGGTACTCATGGTTTTGTCGTAGGTCATATCACACCAGAAGCTTATGTGGGTGGTACGATTGCTCTACTGAGAGATGGTGATAAGATCAGCATAGATGCAGAGGCGAATACGATTACTGTAGATCTCACAGATACTGAACTCCAGCAGCGAAAGTCCGAATGGACTAGACCTCAAACACCTCTCTCAGGATTCTTGAAGAAATATAGATATACAGTATCATCTGCAAGTCAAGGATGTGTCACCGATGAATACGAATAAGATATGCCAGTAGCAACAAAGAAGACTAAAAAGAAAGCTACCCGTAAAAAGGTAACAGCAAAATCTCAGAAAATCTCTGGATCAGAGGCAGTCCTCCGATGTCTAGTAGAGGAAAATGTCGAAGTAATCTATGGTTATCCAGGTGGTGCTATCATGCCCATCTATGATGCATTGTATAAGTACTCTGATCAGATACAGCATATCTTGACACGTCATGAGCAAGGAGCCATCCACGCAGCGCAGGGCTATGCGAGAGCTATCCGCAAGACTGGAGTTGTATTCGCTACCTCAGGTCCCGGAGCAACTAACCTTTTCACAGGATTGCTCGATGCTATGATGGACTCCACTCCACTCCTCTGTATCACAGGCCAAGTGTATAGTAATCTGCTTGGGTCTGACGCATTCCAAGAGGTAGATGTGATAGGCTGTACTACACCTATTACTAAGTGGAATATTCAAGTCACTAGAGCAGCCGATATCCCTGCTGCCATAGCTAAAGGCTTCTATGTCGCTAACTCTGGGAGACCCGGACCGGTAATTATTGATATCACTAAAGATGCTCAACTCGAGATGGTGGACTTTGCCTATAAGCCATGTCCTGCCATTAGGAGTTACAGGCCTGTACCGATCGTGGAGAGTAAGGCAATAACAGCTGCCGCTAAATTGATCAATGAAGCTAAGCAACCGTTCATCTTGGCTGGACATGGAATCCATATTGCTGAGGCCAAATCAGAATTTCTAAAATTTGTCAACAAGACTGGTATCCCAGTAGGATGTACGATCCATGGATTGAGTACAATACCTGACCAGCATCCACTCCACATGGGTATGCTCGGGATGCACGGCAACTACGGTCCCAATATGATGACCAATGAGTGTGATGTCTTGATCGCAATCGGAATGAGATTTGACGATAGAGTGACTGGTAACCTCCAGAAGTATGCTAAGCAAGCCAAAGTCATACATATCGAGATCGACCCAGCAGAGATTGACAAAAATGTCAAAACCGATGTAGCTCTTATCGGTGATGCCAAAGATGTAATCAAGAAATTACATCCCAAAGTCAAAAAGAAATCTTATCCAAAATGGATGAAGAAATTTGCCGCTTGCGCTAAAAAAGAATACACAAAGGTCATTAAAAAAGATCTTAAGAAAAGAACTGATCTCCTCACAATGGGTAGAGTGATGAAAGAGGTTTCAGATCAGTCAGAAGGACAAGCTATCATCGTGACTGATGTAGGTCAGCATCAGATGATCGCAGCGAGATACTATGACTATAATGGACATGACCAATGGATCTCTTCGGGTGGAGCAGGTACGATGGGATTTGGGCTACCAGCAGCAATAGGAGCTAAGATGGCTAGACCACATGACCAAGTAGTAGCTGTGATCGGAGATGGAGGATTGCAGATGACTATCCAAGAGCTAGGAGTACTTGCCCAATGGGACGTTGCCGTCAAGATACTCCTCTTAGATAATAACTACTTGGGTATGGTCAGACAGTGGCAAGAGCTCTTCTTTGATAGAAGGTACTCATCTGTAGAGCTGCAAAATCCTGACTTCTGTAAGATCTCTGAAGGATTCGGAGTGCAGTCAAGATCAGTAGCCAACCCAAGTGAAATCAATGATGCAGTCTCCGAAATGCTGGCATCGAAGCACCCATACCTTTTGCACGTAAGTGTAGAGAAAGAAGAAAATGTCTATCCAATGATCGCCACAGGTAAGGCCGTCGACGAAATCGTATTAGAATAGCCAATGATGAATCAAATCAACGAATATACACTCACAGTATTCTCCGAAAATATCGAGGGAATAGGTACTCGGATTATCGGTAATATCACGAAGCGACATATCAATATCGAGAGCCTTAGTGTCTCTAAGTCGTCTATCCCTGGGATCCACAGATTTACAATAGTGGTCAATCTGACACATGATAGGGTACGCAAGCTCGTAGCTCAGATCGATAAGCAAGTAGATGTCCTCAAAGCATTCTACTACGATAATAGTGAGATTGTTTATCAAGAGATTGCCCTTTACAAAGTGCCTGCTCAGGTATTTCACGAAAGTGAGACTTCAGAGATGTTAGTCAGGCAGCATAATGCTCGGATACTACGCATCGAAGCTGAGTATATCGTCATAGAGAAGACAGGTCATGAGGCCGAGACTGAGGCTCTCTTCGAAGCATTGCAAGGTATCGGTGTCTACGAGTTCGTCAGATCAGGAAGAGTAGCGATCGTAAAGCAAATGGAAAGATTAAATACCTATCTCAGTGAGATGGAAAGACTCTATGGATCAATCGAATCATAACATCTCACCATACACATCAAAGAGTAACAATAAAGACAACACCTCTTATCAACTAGAGTAGAAATAAAAAAATAACATGACAAATTACTTCAATACACTATCACTCAGAGATCAATTGACCGAATTGGGCAAGTGCAGATTTATGGAATCTAGCGAGTTTGCCGAAGGTGTCTCAGCACTGGAAGGAAAGAAAATTGTAATCGTTGGATGCGGAGCCCAAGGACTCAATCAAGGATTGAACATGAGGGACTCTGGCCTTGACATCTCATATACACTGAGAGACGAAGCCATCCGAGATCAGAGACAATCGTATCAGAGTGCAACCCAAAACAAGTTCAAAGTAGGGACTTATCAAGAGATGATCCCAAGTGCTGATCTCGTGATCAATCTTACCCCTGATAAGCAACACACCAATGTCGTGTCAACTGTAATGCCATTGATGAAGCAAGGAGCTACTCTCTCATACTCACACGGATTCAATATCGTGGAAGAAGGCATGAAGATTAGAGAAGACCTTACTGTAATCATGGTAGCTCCAAAGTGCCCTGGCTCAGAAGTCAGAGAAGAATATAAGAGAGGATTCGGAGTACCTACTCTGATCGCTGTACACCCAGATAATGATCCACAGAGTAAGGGACTCGACCAAGCCAAAGCATATGCTGTAGGGACTGGAGGGCATCGAGCTGGTGTCTTGATGTCATCATTCGTAGCTGAGGTTAAGTCTGATCTGATGGGAGAGCAGACTATCCTCTGTGGTCTACTCCAGACTGGTAGCATCTTGTGCTTCGATAAGATGGTACAGCAGGGTATTGACCCTGCATATGCCTCTAAGCTCGTCCAATACGGATGGGAAACAATCACCGAAGGTATGAAGTACGGAGGTATCACCCATATGATGGATCGTCTCAGCAACCCAGCCAAGATCAAGGCATTTGACCTTTCAGAACAACTCAAAGATATCATGCGACCACTCTTCCAAAAACATATGGATGATATCATGACAGGTCACTTCTCTAAGACGATGATGGATGACTGGGCTGATGGAGATAAGAATCTCTTGACATGGAGAGCCGCAACAGGGGAGACAGCATTTGAGAAGACTCCAGCAAGTACTCAAGAGATAAGCGAACAGGAATACTATGATCATGGAGTCCTCATGGTTGCTATGGTGAGAGCAGGAGTCGAGCTTGCCTTCGAGACGATGACTGAGTCTGGCATCATAGGTGAGTCAGCATATTACGAATCACTGCACGAGACACCACTCATCGCTAATACGATAGCCCGCAAAAAACTCTTCGAAATGAATCGGGTCATCTCTGATACAGCTGAGTACGGTTGTTATCTATTTGACCATGCATGTAAGCCACTCTTGACACAGTTCATGGAGGGGATAGATACTGATGTGATAGGGACACCTTACGGTAAAGGTAATGCGGTGGATAATGTCAAACTCATCCAAGTCAATAAGGCACTGAGAGAGCATCCAGTAGAACTGATCGGTGCTAGACTCAGAGAGTCAATGACAGCGATGAAGCCAATAGTCTAAGTCAGTCATCCAAAAAAATAAAATTAGAATAGAATGGCCCAGCCAACATCAATAGGCACATCTCTGATCCCACTCTCAGAGATCATCAAAGCACAGCAACGTGTCAAAGATGTCATCACGGAGACGCCATTCCAAATGAATGCTAACCTCTCTAAGCGTTACCAATGTGAGATACTTCTCAAAAGAGAAGACATGCAAGTGGTCAGATCATTCAAGATTAGAGGTGCATACAACAAGATCAAAGGACTCTCTGCAACTCAGACTCACAATGGAGTCATCTGTGCCAGTGCAGGTAATCATGCTCAAGGAGTAGCATTCGCTTGTGCCAAGCTTAAGATCAAAGGCAAAATCTATATGCCGAACCCTACGCCAGCACAGAAAATCAACAAGGTCAAACTCTTCGGACAAGAGTGGATAGAGATCGTACTGGTCGGAGATACTTATGATGATGCACATGCAGCTGCACTCAGTGCATCTCAGTCACTAGAGATTACATTTGTCCATCCATTTGATGATCCAGAGGTGATCGCCGGACAAGGTACGATAGCCGTAGAGATGCTGAAGCAATCTCCACAACCTCTGGATTACTTACTCGTCGCAGTAGGAGGAGGAGGTCTCATCTCAGGTGTAGGATCATACTTCAAAGCAGTCAGCCCATCCACTCAGATTATTGCGGTCGAGGCATCTGGAGCTGCAGCTCTCAGTCAATCTCTTACCAGTCAGTCTAGAGTCAAACTAGAGCAGATAGATACATTTGCCGATGGGATAGCTGTCAAGCAGATAGGCAATCTTACTTACAATATCTGCAAGGAAGTCGTCGATCACAACATCACAGTAGACGAGGGTCATATCTGTAGTACGATACTCCAACTCTATAATGATGAAGCGATCGTCGTAGAGCCTGCTGGTGCTGTGTCAATCGCTGGACTCGACCAGCTCCAAGAATCTATCAAAGGTAAGCGAGTAGGTATCATCGTCTGTGGTGGTAATAATGATGTCAATCGGACACAGGAAATCACAGAACGAGCTCTACTGTACGAAGGCAAAAAACACTATTTTATCATCAGATTCCCTCAGAGATCAGGAGCTCTCAAAGATTTCCTCAATGTACTTGGTCCTGATGATGATATCTCTCACTTCCAATATACCAAGAAGAATAATAGAGAGTCTGGACCTGCCCTCGTAGGGATAGAACTCTCTCAAGCGAACGACCTCAGTGGCTTGTTAGATCGGATGACTAATTCGGGAATCAACTACGAACATATCAATAACAACCCAATGCTATTTGAGATGTTGGTCTAATCTGAGGAGCTGTACTCACCTGAGTGAGATCGGATAAAATAGTCTTCGGAAGATTGAAGTTAGGATCAAATGAATTGAGATCCGATATTACTTGAGATTGGCATCAATTCCACCATACGGCATAGCCTAGTCGCTTCAGTTTGTTGGCTAGGTGCTCTTCCATCTTGATCGCGGCAGATCGAGTCATTGGGTTGAGGTCAGTGTAGAGGCTTGGACGGAGATACATTCCATACTTCTTGACTACAGCAGAGGAGATATCATAGCCTTTTTTGCTCTTGATCCCTTGGATGTGTTGCGCCATTCGTTGCTTAGGGGTCTTACTTGTCATGCCCACATAGAGGCACTCAAGGACACCCTTATATTGAGGATTAGCAGCTCTAAACTTGGCACTCTCTGTGTAGATTGTCTTCCGCAGTTCTATGACATATACTGAGTAGCGCAGGCTATTCGATTTTGGTTTTGGTCGAGTACGAGCTCTTGTCTTTTGTGATCTTTGATCTTTCATTTCGAGTCAAAGATAGTAATTTCATATGTGATTATATGTT
This sequence comes from uncultured Saprospiraceae bacterium, assembly GCA_938001865.1. GTDB lineage: Bacteria > Bacteroidota > Bacteroidia > Chitinophagales > Saprospiraceae > JAHDHH01. The sequence goes on from CALLAW010000014.1 coordinate 30,406, forward strand.
AATGTGTAGTATCCTATCAGTAAGTGTTTAATCTTTCTTATTGGTGCTTTTTCAGTTATGTGATATTCTTGAGTTTATGGCAAATAGAGAGGAGCTATTGAGCATTGAATTTGTTTCTGCGAATTAGGGGTGATTAGAGATACTCTTTCACTCTGATTATCGTTAAGTACATCGTGAAGCACTTAATTACATGTATACTTATGGGACTCTGTCTGAGTAATGCTCATGCTCAGAAAGGAATAGAAATCGGAGGTTGGTTAGGGACTAGCTGGTATAAGGGAGATATCAATCCAGCACTTGATCTCACTCAGATTGGTGGAGCTGGAGGGGTGGTAGTCAAGCGGAACTTTAATGATCGGATCAGTCTTACGAGTCGGTTCAATTATAGTAAAGTACGTGGAGATGATCAGAAGTCTAATAACTCATATCAATTACAAAGAAATCTCAACTTTGAATCCTCTATCGTTGAGTGGACACCTGCATTTGAGTTTAACTTCTTCCCGTATAACCATGGGAGCCAAGGGGAGTTCTTTACTCCCTATCTCTATGTGGGATTCAGTATCGTAAGGTTCAACCCCAAGTCAACACATAATAATATACTGACTGAGTTACAACCAATCGGGACAGAAGGGCAAGTAGGTCTAGATAGATACCGGTTAGTATCACCCGGTCTTGCATATGGGTTTGGGTTGAAGTACGATGTGACGAGTGTCTGGAGTATCAATGCTGCTCTCAATGGAAGGCGACTTACGACAGATTATCTGGATGATGTATCGACTGTCTATCCAGCAACCGGAATCCTAGACAGTGATGATGCATTCTTCTCCAATCCGAGTAATATTGATGGGTTTGGTGCTGCTGGTACGCAAAGGGGAGATAATAAGACAGTAGACCAATACTTCACTCTTTCTGTTGGAATCTTTCGATACTTTGGTAAGCTAGAGTGTCCATCTATCTCAAGGATCAAATCATAATCTCTGATGCAAAGTCATCTGGTACCCGACTGGCTATCTCAAGTTGATGAGAGTTGGACATTGTTTTTGGATCGTGATGGCGTCATTAATCGGCGACTAATTGATGACTATGTCAAGGATGTATCACAGTTCACCTTTTTACCTGGAGTATTAGAGTCAATAGCATCGTTATCAGCCTGGTTTGATCGGATCATTGTGATTACTAATCAACAAGGCGTGGGTAAAGGATTGATGACTCAAGCCCAACTGTCTGCGATCCACGATCAGATGTGTCTCGAGATAGTAGAGTCTGGCGGATATATCGATCAGATCTTCAGCTGTACAGACCTTGCTACTGAGTACAATAACTGTCGCAAACCTCATCCTACTATGGCTCTCCAAGCAGTTGGGATGTATCCAGAAATTAAGTTCTATAAGAGTATCATGATAGGTGATATGCCAAGTGACATTCTTTTTGGTCAAGCAACCGAGATGAAGACAGTCTATTGCGGTGATACTCTCATCCTCAAAGAGATAAAGCCAGATCTCGTCGTTAAAGATCTGCCGACTTTCACAAGTATCATACAATCAGCACTCTTCTAATGATTAAGAAAGTTGATGGAAGAATGGGTATAGAGGTGTCCTCTCAGTAACCCATATATCATCTCACAATATCCGCGAGAACAAGCTCGATCAACTCATCGATAGTCTGACGTGCTTGATTAGAAAACTCTCCTGTAATCCGATTAGCAAGTAATGCATTGAATGAGATAGCTCTATGGCCAAGCTGCTCTGACAAGAGATAGATACCTGCAGTCTCCATCTCAAGGTTAGTAATATATGTGCCATTCCACGAGAGATCTTTGAGTAGGCTGAAGTCTGGCATCGTAGTCTTCAATCTAAGTGATCGCCTCTGTGGAGCATAGAATCCTGGAGCTGTTACAGTGATTCCTTGGAGATAAGGGCCGTGACTATTAAATCTATCGACCAATGAAGGTGCAGCTAAGATCACAGATTTGTTACCGAATCGTTGCTCGACATAGCTAATGTCGTTTTCAATAGTTGTGGCTATTCCCTGAGATTGATAGTCATAGTATTCGCTAAGGTTGCCCATATCGATGGCTGCGATAGAGAGGAGATGAGAGTCTACTGGAATCTCTTCTCTGAGTGTACCCGATGTCCCTATTCTATAGAATGTAAGTTGTGTGATGAGTGGCTTGATTTCTCGTGTGGAGAAGTCAATATTAACCAAAGCGTCGAGTTCGTTCAGTACGATGTCGATATTATCTGTACCGATACCAGTGGAGATAATTGTGAGTCTTTTACCGTTTTTGGTTCCTGTGATTGTTTTGAACTCACGATTCTGTCTTGTGAGTTCTATCTCGTCTAGATGCTTGGCTACTCTCTCTACACGATCTGAGTCACCTACTGTGATGATGTCAGTTGCAATGTCTCCAGGCTTGAGCATGAGGTGATAGACAGAACCATCTGGGTTAATGATGAGTTCGGAGGATTTGAATGGCATGGTTATATGCGTTAGTTGTAAGGGATTATTGTGTGATTGTTTGGAAGTACTCATAGGTACGTCGGAGTCCTTCTTCTCTACTAATTTTTGGTTCCCAATTGAGGATTTCTTTTGCTTTTGCGATATTGGGTTGTCTCACCTTTGGATCGTCTTCTGGGAGTGCTGTATTTATGATTTTTGACTGAGACTGGGTCAATGCTACGACCTCTTCTGCTGCTTGCTGTATCGTGATCTCTATTGGATTCCCCACATTTACCGGCAGGTGGTAATCACTCTTCAAGAGTCTGTATATCCCATCAACGAGGTCATCCACATAGCAGAATGATCTCGTCTGTTGTCCATCACCAAATACTGTAATATCCTGATTATTCATCGCTTGACTAAAGAAGGTAGGCAATGCTCTACCGTCGTCCATCCGCATCCGAGGACCATAGGTATTGAATATTCTAATGATTCGAGTTTCTACTTTATGGAAGTTATGGTACGCCATCGTAATTGCCTCGAGGAATCTCTTCGCTTCATCATAGACACCTCTAGGACCGACAGGGTTGACATTGCCCCAGTACTCTTCTGACTGTGGATGTTCGAGTGGATCGCCATAGACTTCTGAGGTGGATGCGACAAGGATTCTTGCTTGTTTTGCTTTGGCTACTCCGAGTACATTGTGTGTGCCGAGAGCTCCCACCTTGAGAGTCTGGATAGGCATCTTGAGATAGTCAATAGGACTTGCTGGAGATGCGAAGTGTAAGATATAATCTAACTCTCCAGGAATATGGATAAACTTGGTAATGTCGTGATTGTAAAATGTAAAGTTAGGTAGTGGCATCAAATGTTCAATATTGGACATAGATCCAGTAAGGAGATTATCCATCGCGATGACATCATATCCCTCTGTGATAAATCTATCACTCAGATGTGATCCTAGGAATCCAGCTGCACCAGTGATGAGTATTCGTTTCATAGTTATGCGTTGTAACTGATTGTATAGTGAGATGATACTCTAGGGAGTATCATTATGAAGATGGACGACCGATGCTATCATAGACGAATCCAAGTTCAGTCATTTGTTCGTTAGTGAAGAGATTACGTCCATCGATGATATTTTTTTGATTCATGATCTGACTGAGCTTGTCAAAGTTAGGTGTCCTGAAGACATTCCACTCGGTCAAGATGACAAGAGCATCGACACCATCTGCAGCTTCATATTTGTTGCTACAGTAGGTCAGTTGGTCATGGTAGAGCTCACGGAAGTGATCCATTGCTTCTGGGTCATAGACGGCTATCTCAGCGCCTAGCTCTAGGAGAGAGTCTATAGTGTAGAGGGCTGGTGCCTCCCTGATATCATCGGTATTGGGCTTGAAGGCCAGTCCCCAGATACCTATTTTTTTTCCTTTGAGGTCGCTGCCAAATAGGGTATTGAGCTTTTCTACTGCTTTGTACTTTTGGGTTTTGTTGACTGCCATGACAGAATCCAATATCTTGAAGTCATAACCATTCTGGATAGCGGTGAGATGTAATGCTTGGACATCTTTAGGGAAGCATGAACCGCCATACCCCACACCAGGAAAGAGAAATCGCTTACCGATCCGACTATCAGAGCCTATACCAATCCGTACTTTGTCGACATCTGCACCTACGATCTCGCAGAGATTTGCAATCTCATTCATAAATGAGATCTTGGTTGCTAAGAAGCTATTAGCTGCATACTTAGTCATCTCTGCTGACTTCTCGTCCATGAAGTATATTGGATTACCTTGTCTGACGAATGGTTGGTAGAGTCTCTCCATCACCTTGGCTGCCCGATCGCTTGAGGTGCCAATTACGACTCTCTCAGGCTTCATGAAATCGTCTACTGCTACTCCCTCTCTCAGAAATTCGGGATTGGATACGACATCGAAGAGTTTGGTATCTAGCTTAGCTGCAAGCACAGAGTGTACCTTATCTGCTGTACCTACTGGCACAGTACTCTTATCCACGATGACTTTATAGTCTGTGATGAGAGTTGAGAGATCTGCTGCTACTTTGAGGATATATGAGAGATCGGCTGATCCATCCTCTCCAGGCGGTGTTGGGAGTGCTAAGAAAATAATTTCTGCATCTTTGATCCCTTCCTCTAGATCAGTTGTGAATGATAGTCTCCCTTGACTAATGTTACGATCAAAGAGAACTTCTAGACCAGGTTCATAGATGGGAATCTGCCCATTTTGGAGCATGTTTACCTTTGATTCGTTGATATCTACACAGATGACATTGTTGCCAGTCTCTGCAAAGCATGTTCCACTAACGAGTCCAACATATCCTGTACCTACTACTGTTATATTCATTGATTATTAGAGTCTTATAAATTAATCTCATCTTCAATATGAATACAAATATAATGTTATTACATAGCATTGTAATATTAAAATTAAAGTTATCGTCGTGAATGGTTTCTTTGTGCTGTAATATTGCTTAATTTTGAGAGAATCATAATCTATAAACCACCCCTTACTTTGGAAATATATCAGTGGCTTGTTCCCTTAGTTGCCTTAGTCTATATGGCGAGAGTGATACTCCAATATCGAAGGAGGAGACGATTATTTACAAGTACTTTTTTCTGGATACTCTTCTGGATAGCGATATCGACGCTTGCGATCATCCCTAACCAAATCTCACAAGGAATTGCCAATCTTCTTGGATTCAAGGATAATGTCAATGCGATAATATTTGTAGCGCTTGGATTTTTGTTTTCGATAGTGTTTTATCTATCGGCTGCTGTAGAGCGGTTAGAGAGGCAGATGACTGACCTCATCCGTAAGATCGCCTTGGAGAATGCTATAAAAACCGACATGGCAGAAGAGCAACACAATAAACGTACTAATAGTCTCCATCAACACAACGTAGACGCTGAGTAGAGTATACCAAAGATGAAAATACTGTTTGTTTTAGAGAATTTTTATCCCAAGATTGGAGGAGTAGAGACTCTCTTTTACAACCTTGCTAACGAACTAGCTAATCGCGGTCATCGTATCGTGATAGTTACGAGTGGCCTAGAGTTGGACAATGTAAGATCGGAGGAACTCAGAGATGGAATAACCATCAAACGTCTCCGATCAAGCAATCGTTACCTATTTACGATATTGAGTTTGCCACTTATCATCAAGTATGCACGTCAGTGTGATCTCATCCATACTACATCTTATAATGCTGGCTTCCCATCATCGATAGCTGGATTACTATCGTTCAAAAAAGTAGTCATTACTTTTCACGAATATTGGGGACGTATGTGGTTTGACTTGCCATATTTCTCTAAGACAGCAATGTGGTTACACTACATCTTTGAGGCGTTTTTACTCAAGTTGCCATTCACTAAGCTTGTGGCAGTAAGTAATTACACGTATAAGCGACTAGCTCAGACCGGGATGTCCAAAGATAAGATCGCAATGATCTACAATGGGCTCAATTATGATGAGTTTGCCGACATTGAAGTAGATCATAAGTTTAAGCGATTCGTCTTCTATGGACGTCTTGGTATCTCTAAGGGGATTGATCTTTTGATTAGAGCAGTGGCAGAGATTGATGACCTTAATGGATATGAGTTTCATCTGATTTTGTCTGAGAGAAAAGGAACCTACCTCAAAGAGCTGTATAAGTTAAGAGATAGACTCAATCTTCAGAGCAAAGTCAAGTTTGTTGATACGATGCCTTTCGCGGATTTGAAGCGTTACATCAGTGAGAGTTATGCTGTAGTGATCCCTTCATATAGCGAAGGATTTTGTTTTGTGGCGGCTGAGACTATGGCCTTGGGGATTCCGATTGTATCGTCTGGACGTGGAGCACTTGGTGAGGTGATCTCTGGTCGACATCTTCATTTTCGACCGTTCAATGTGGAGCAATGCAAGCGAGCTCTTGAGTCGGCGATTGATGACAATTGGAACGAAACAGAATCGAAGAAATTCCTATTGAGTGAATCAGTTGATTCTTATGAAAAACTCTATCAATCACTCCGATGAAAATAGTTTTTTTAGGTGATTCATTAGTCTTACAAACTGCTGGGATTAAGCAATATAATCTTCTACTGCTAGAGACCTTAGCCCAGTATCCAAGGCTTACAGACTTAATAGTTATAGTCCCCGAGCATAGCGAAGAATTATCAGACTATGATCAGAGGATAGTATCGATAGATGCACTCCCGATGCATCAAAAGTGGAGACATCTCACACAGATCCCAAAGCGAGTAAATGAGATCAAGCCCGATCTCGTAATCGAGCCGGCTCACTTTGGTCCATTTAGAGTGAATTATCCGATTAAGAGGTGTACAGTGATCCATGATTTGACGCCGATCAGTCACCCTCAGTTTCACCCATGGAGCAGTAGACTTGGTCACCGACTCACACTTAACCCCATCCTCAAGAAGAGTGATCTGATTCTCACTAATTCCGAAACTACTCAGATAAGCATCAGACGATTTCAACCCAAAACTAAGCAGATCCAAGTACTGTCACCTCCGATAGCGGAGAGAGAGTCTACACAATATCATCAGACTAGGTCAGCACCATATCTCCTCGCTATAGGCACCCAAGAACCACGCAAAGATTATGTCAATCTCCTTAAAGCTTACGCAAAAATCAAAGCGGATTTGGATCTAGTAATTATAGGGGGAAAGGGCTGGAAAAATTCAAAATTTGATCAACTTTTAAAGAATCACCCTAAGCGATCCTCGATCGTAATGACAGGATATATCAGTCAAGCTGAAAAACAGCAATGGATGGCCAATGCTTCCATCTTTGTCGCGACCTCTGTTGCAGAAGGTCTTGGACTACCGCTCCTCGAGATATTGCCATATCAGATTCCAGTTGTTTGCTCTGATCTGCCTAGCTTCCGCGAAATAGGAGGGAGTAAGTTTGATTATTTTCCAGTTGGGTATGCTACAGTCCTTGCTCAGAAACTGGATCGATATGCGGCTCGATTGCCACTCAGATTAGACTACACTCAACGGATAGAGTCATGGAAGTCTAAGAGAAAATCTGAGGTGGAAGCAGTATTTACTACCTTTGATGCATGGCTCTAACGATACCAGTCATATTACTCAATTGGAATGGAATAGATGATACAGTAGAATGTGTAAACTCTCTACTCTCACAAACCAATGTCACTCCTCTAATCTACATTGGTGATAATAACTCTAGACAAGAAGAAGGTCAAAAGCTCAAAGCACTCTATGCTGATAATCAGTCTATTAGGGTTGTGTTATTTGATGAGAATCATGGCTTTGCACTTGGGTGTAACTTATTGATGACCAAGGCACTACATGATGAGCCCCATGCTGACTCAGTAGCCCTGCTCAATAATGATGCCATCGCTGAGCCCGATTGGTTGAGTCAGCTCTACGCTACGATGGTAAGCACCGAATCAGGGATGGTCGGATCGAAGCTTATCTCATATCAAGATCGGACCAAGCTCGACAATGTGGGTCATAGAATGCTCTCATCTGGAGAGGTTATCCCCATCGGGAATGGAGAGGACGCTAGTGGCTATACTACCATGCACCAAAACTTTGGGTGCTGTGCTGGAGCAGTACTTTATAGCAGGCGGATGCTGGAGGACATTGGGATGTTTGATACATACTTCCATACCGGATACGAAGATGCTGAGATTGGAATCAGAGCAATCGTTGCAGGATATACAAGTACATACTCTCCTGATGCAATTGTGTATCACAAGGTCAGCCAATCAGTATCTAAGATATTTGATATCAACTACTTAACTACGATACAGAAGTCGATCTACTATAGTTATTTGAAGGATACGCCGAGGAGTTTGATGATGTTAACTTTACCTGGAGTGATAGCTAAGATTACAGCCATGACGGTATTGAACGTAGTCACCAGTAAAAGACATCGTAATCACATCCATTGGAATGCTCTACGACAAGTGTGGAATGATCGTAAGTTGATCTTGGAAAAACGAAGAATGTTTTTCAAAAAAATAGAACCAATCTCGAGCTTAAAAATTAGAAGTAAGCAGAATAACTGGGTGACGTTTGATGCTCTAAGATTCGTCAGGTTTTATATCAGAGGTGAGAAGTCTGAGTTAGATAAGGCAAGGACGAGTGAGTAACTAGAATGGCTTGAGCAATCGAGCTACCATATTGAATCCTGAGATCAAGTTTTGACCTTTCTGCATTGTATCCTTAGTGTAAGTTACATTGACGGGGATCTCTTTGATTGATGCTTTAGCAATTTTAGCTTGTTTTATGATTTCGATACAAAACTCAAACCCATTGTGTTTTATTTCAAGGAATTGGCAGAACTTCCTAGAGAGTGCTTTGATTCCACTTTGTGAGTCAGTTAAGTAGACTCCAGTGATGAAGTAGCTCACTAAGTTGCCGATCTTATTGTAGAATATTCTACTCTTTGGGATATCATTTTGCTTCAAGAATCGACTGCCGAGTACCATATCATAGTCAGAGTGAAACATCTCATCCACGAGACGATAGATATCGGCGGTATCATGCTGATTGTCAGCATCAATGGTCACTATCATCTCTGCTCCTTGGCTGAGGGCATAGCAGATACCTGTGTAGGTACTTGCTCCTGGCCCGAGATTGATCCAGTGCTTGAGTACAGTGACATCAGCAAATGATGCTGCAATACTTCCCGTCTTGTCGCTACTCCCATCATCAATTACTATAATATTGGTAAATCCTTCGTCTAGAGTCTTACTAATCACTTGCGTGATACGAGTTGACTCATCCTTGGCAGGGATGATTACGAAGGTTTTGTTTTTGATGAGTTCTGACACTGTATAGTTTTACAGGATTTCATAGATCGCAAATGTACCATTGTTGATGACATTATCTCCAAACATGTCATAGTATCTCTGCTCTCCGGTTTGGTTTTTAGTTATGACTCTGTTCGTTGCTAGAAGTCTCACATTTGGATTGTTATATACAAAATTAACAGCTTTTTGGTACTTCTTAGTTAGCGACTGTTCTGGAGTGTTGTCTAATGTAGGTGTGTTGATATCTATGATAAAATAGCCAAAATTTGACGCTTTGAGGGCTTTGGCGATTTCACGTTTATCTTGATATACCTTAGTGAGATTGTTGAAGAATTGAAGTTGGTTGTCCATCAAGACTCTTTGATGATTATTCTCAATGAAATAACTGAAGCTAGTACCTATTCTAAAGACAAGTTTGTCCTTATTGTTATTGATCATGTCTAATACAGCACTCGTACCTGGATAGAACATATCGATAACCACATTCTCATCGAAGTTGCCAGAGGCATATTGCATAGAGACGGGGTTGAGCATAGTTTTTCCTAAGAGTTCTGTGGGGCTTCCAGGTGTGATATTACTGATTCTACTTAGGAGTCCGATCGTAAGCCAGACTCCAGCCATCCCATAGAATGCATACTTGCCAAATCGGCTAATCCATTGACTATCACCCTCTGTAGGAATCAAGAGCAGCAGTACCACAGTACCGAGTAAGAGCCCTAAGAACCCATACCATACAATTCCTGGCGACAGGAGAAACCAGTAGAAACAAAACAGTAAAAATATCGAGACTATGAAGATCCAAGGGACTTTAGAAGAAGCTTTACCTATAGACATCCAGAAAGTAAATATTCCAATAAATAAGAGTAAGATAAGTGGATATGTAACTCCATCTTTAGGACCTGACACCTTACTTGCTAGAGCTCTGAATGGTTTGTAGAGTTGATTGTTGATGTTGTAATAGGTACGTATGATGCGATCATTGAGTGGTGTCTCAGAGGTGATAACATAGTGAGTAGTCCCATCCTGATTGACCTCCATCGTCCTCGCTACATTATTGAATAGGAAGGAATTGGAAGTCGAAACTACAAACATGACAAGCATCAGTAGCGGTACTACGACCAAGATCGACCATCGATGTCTAAACTTAATCATCACTAGGATTGGCAAAAACATTAAGAGCAAAAACCCAATGTCAAGAAATCCTGTACCTCTCTCATTATTATTCATCGTGACATCATAGGGTAGGCTGAGATACCTGTAGATCAGAGTCTCGTAACCTACGTACCGCTGGATCTCCTCTCTCTTGGCATCACTCACTATCTCATCGCCTTGTCCGAGCAGATGTGATGATGAGATACAGATCCCTACTAGCGAGATGATGAGTGATATCTTTATATATTGTCTGATGTACTTCACTTGAGTTATTTGGGAGGATAGTTCTTTCTGATCAGTTGCATATTTATTTCTGGTCCTGGCTCAGCTCCTCTTATGAGTGTATTTGGATCAAGAGAGCCAGACTCTACAAAGTTTTTGAGAAACCATGGAGACAAGGTTGCAAAGAGTACAGCGATGAAGATTGCACTCTGCTTGACAGCTGTGATAAATTTGATTCTCTGTAAAGTTGCGATCCAAAGTAACATACCTGTCCCGATGATTAATGTAAGATACTTGACTAAGCTTATAGAGAGATGGTATTGATTCATACCACTGACGCTATCAAACTTGGCAATGAGTATTACCGCTATACTTAATAGAAACGTTGCTAAGAATCCCTTATATCTAAATGTGATGGACCACAACGCTACGAGTAGTGCAAAGAGCAAATAGAAATTAAGAGTCTTGATACTTGCTCCATATCCTGTGATGAACCCAAGGAGAATAAGATCCATAGGAGATGGAATCTGTTGAGTCTGAGAGTATAGATGTAATCTATCAAGCACAAAAATCAACATCCCACACTGTACAAGCAATAAGCCTAAATCTACTTTGATCTCAATGAAGAGATGATTTTGGATCGCAGGAGTGATGATAAATAACGCTAACGCTAGATATGATTGACTTTTACTTAAGTGGAGATAAGACCCGCAAATCTCAAATAATCCTACACAGACAAAAAAGGCTGAACTCATCGAAATCAACTGTGGCAACATGCCTTTACCAGCGGTCAAGAGATGTCCTTGAGCCATGAAGAGCTGCCATGGGTACGGTTGAAATCCCGTCACCATACCATTATTGGTGGCGATGAGTTTGGTGATATTCATATAGTAGTTACGACTATCAAATCCACTTGGAAACGGTATGATATCTGCCAAGAAATTGATCGAAAAGACAATCATAACCACACTCAATAGGGCCCAACCAATGGGTGAGATGACCTCCTCGACTCTGCTGTCAAGTATACTGGACTTGAACCATGACCAAAGATGCTTGTAATTGATCAATAAAGAAAACAACAAAAGGATGAGGATGACTGGGAGATAGAAGAGTTGTAGCAATGCGATCACAAATAAAAATAACGAATAGACACCCAAGCCAATAACGAGATCTAGGGTGAATGACGCTTGCTTTGCGAGATTGACTCCTAACCGACTCCTTACCCAATGACCTAGACTATATGGTGCAATCCATATGAGCCCAAGCAGACAGAGTGATGAGATACTCTTCCAGAGTACACTTAATATCGCGGGAAGAGATGTCAGCGCTACATATTCGTTAGAGTTAAGTGTAGCTGAGTAAGGAGTATTTACGAGATACCCAACAAGAATCAGTAGGATAAAATAGGGCAGTAGTAGGATAGGCCGCTTAATCTGTGCCGCTAATCTTGGGGATTTGAACATCAGGAATCCACTGACAAGAGTCAGACTCACAATGATAATTAAATATTGCCATTGGTCGAAGAACTTGATCCCCTGCTGGTGCAAGAGATGTTTGTTCCAATAATCCGCAAAGATAGCAACCATCCAGATGATGGAAAAGCAAACGATATAGGCTTGTTTCATTTTTTGGGGAGAGATTGTCCTATTGTTTGACGAGGTCAGCTGTACAGTTAAGAGTAATAGGCAGTGGTTCATCCGCTGTTATTACAAAGTCTAGACTCATGTCATCAGGTGACTTGAAGATTCCATCCGAACTAAAAGTAATTACAGCAAAACCAATATCCACCATAGAAGGGCCTGTTTCAAATGCATTACCAAACAAGGTCGCATTTTCTGGAGGAAGAGGGACGTCAAAATCTCCTTGAACTGAGACCTCCATCGTCAGATCATTGATACTTACTTCACTTTCTGAAATAGTCAATGTAATCGAGTCGAAATCAATCCCAATCGTGCTATCACACATATTTGGTCCAGTCCATGTCCCATAATATTTTGCTCTGATTTCATTTTCACAGTTAGTGCCGTCATAACCATCATCACAGTTACAGATTCCTTCGATACAGTCACCTGCATTGCAGTTAATGTCTTCGCATGGTTCTTTACATGATCCGAGTATGAGTAAGAGGATTGAGGCGAGTAAGAGCAGTAATTGTTTCATTAGATTATATTTAATAATTCATATATGTAAAGGTAATTAAATAATCGATCAGTCTACCGATAAAAGTAGTCCTTTAAGATATTGACCTTCTCTATGATAGAGATCAATGGTATGGTCGGCACTTTGACAGAGATACTTGAGTACTCTGACCTTGCGATGGCTAAGCATAGCAGCAGACCGTATAGTATGGATAAAGAGTTCCCTATCAACTACTTGACTACAAGAGAATGTCAATATAAATCCCCCAGATTTCACTGCTGAGATTGCTTGAGCATTGAGTCGTTTGTAAGCTTGTACTGCATTGTGTTTTTTCTTTAAGCTCTTGGCAAATGCTGGAGGGTCTACGATCATGATGTCATATGCATCACTTGGACAATCTTTGAGCCATTCCATCACATCAGCACAGATTCCTTCGTGATTGTCTGCAGTCTGTTTGTTCAATGCTACATTTTGATTGCAGAGATCGATAGCGGGTTGTGAGATGTCAACTGAGATTACCTTAGTCGCTCCACCAGCGAGTGCTGATACTGTGAAGCCGCCAGTATAACTAAATAGGTTGGCAACACTTCTTCCTTTGCTCAGTTTCTTGAGAAGTTGCCTGTTATCCTTCTGATCCAAAAAGAACCCAGTCTTCTGACCATCTGTGACGTTGCAGAGCAAACTGAGGTCATTTTCAAGGATTTCTATCAGTTTATCTTCTTTTGGTTTGTCGGCCCCCTTATTGGAGATAGAGATTGTATGATTCTCTAATCCTGTGACTTGATTCAGGGCTTCCTTAATGTTGGGGAGATGAATAATGATGCCTGGATTGTGGCCTTGGATGACGATATGTGTATTATAGACATCGATTATCAATCCTGGAATTCCATCTCCTTCTCCAGATATTAGACGATAAGCGTTCGTCACTCCTTCGTCTAATTGGAGGAGTGATTGCTTGAGATTATATGCATGTTGACACTTAACTTGCCAGTAAGGTACATCTATGGAGACATCTGACCACTCCAAAATTCTCACAGCTATACTGCCATGATTGTAATAGCCTGTACAGATTACACTCTCGTCTGTAGGGGAGATGAGAGTAACGATGTCCCCGTCTTTCAATGATTTAGAGGGGTTATAGAGTGCTCCAGAAAAAATCCATGGATGCCGTGATGCCAAAAACTTCTCCTTTCCTCTCTTAAGTTGTATCTGCTTATTCATTTAAAATATTAAGTTTTTTTATAATATGTATTATATATTACGAATTGTTTATATATATTTGTGTTACTAAGGTTTATCTATCATCCCCTAGACCCGATTTAGACCCAAGTCTCCCAAGACAGTAATACCGTCCTTAGCCAAACGTGGCTATAAGGTAAACAAATTGTATTACTTAATATTTAAGGTTTAAAATGAGAAAACTAAAACTATCCACTTTGTCGGGTTGGGTAATCGCTTTGTTCGTTTTATTTACTTCTTCCCATCTTGTATATAGTCAGTGCCCAAGTGGATCACTTGCAGGGACTGTATATCTTGATGAGAATAAGAGTGGAATGAACGAATCAGAGCCAGGTTACCCTAATGCTGTAGTTGTAGCGTATGATGAGAATAATTCTCAAGTCGGTATGGCACTTTCTAATAGCTCAGGTGATTTTGTGATTTCAGGTCTTACCGATGGTGACATCTATAGGATCGAATTCAATGTACCTGATGATGTATCTTCTGGATACAATGCTGCCTTCGAATCTTCAGATATCCAATTTTTGGAATCTCCAACTTGCGATTTTCAATACAGTGTCTCAGATAGGTCTCTACAATGTGGAGATAATAGTGATATCGTGTTGACATGTTTTGTCAGATCAGATGGTACTAATAATCTTGATTATTCAACGATTATTGGTATTGAATATGGATTTGACGGTGCATCGACTCCAGTCCAGTATGCAACTCAGGCAGAGACTGGTTCTGTATGGGGAGCTGCATATAGATTTAGTTCTAGCACTATCTTTACTTCAGCATTTGTCAAGCAAAATTCTGCACTTGCTTCTACTCATGATGCCATCTATAGAACTGTACCTGTAGCTGCTGGAGGATATTCTACACAAGTTTATACCACATTAAGTGCTTTGGGTCAGTCAGTTACACCTCTTGGAGTGACTGATGCATATGATTGTGATTATGGTGATCAAGTAGGTCATCTAGGACTTGGCGGTCTAGCAATCTCAGCTGACGAAGACGACTTATATGTGATTAATATTAGCGATAACTCCTTGGTAAAGATGTCAGCTATCTCACCATCTCCGAGTACAACAGTGAGTTACTCGATACCTGATCCAGGCTGTGATGCTAACGAGAATAGACCTTTTGCCTTGACAGAATACAATGGAAGATTCTATGTAGGTGTAACATGTACTGCAGAAAGCACACGAACATCGTCAAGAAGTGCAGCTACAGTATATGAGTTTAATCCCAATACAGAAACATTTACTGAGATATTCAGTACTACTGCAACAGATGGTTTTTGGTTAGATACTCCTAATACGAGTAATAAGAATAGTCATTGGTTAACCGATATAGAATTCACAGATGATAATAATATGGTGTTAGCTCTTGCTGATAGGAAAGGCCATAGATTCTGCGAAGGACCAGGTGAAATACTCAACGATCAACAAGGCGATATCTTATTAGTAGCAAATGTCAATGGACAGTGGACACTAGAGAATAATGGTCAAGTCGGTGGATATCAAGGATCTGGTGTCAATAATGGACAAGGTCCTGGTGGCGGAGAATTCTTTGGACAAGATTTATGGTTGACTGACCCTAATTACCACGGTGAGACTTCACTTGGTAGCATCTATGCTCTCCCGAGTACAGGGACTATTGTGTCTGCAGTATTCGATCCAATTACTGAAGCTTATAGTGGAGGATTACATAGGTATGATACCAACGACGGGACTCTAGTCGAAGCAGTACAGCTCTATGGTAACAATAGCGACGAGTACTTTGGTAAAGCCACAGGATTTGGTGGAATTATAGGGAAGTGTGCATATAGCGGAATCGAAATTGGAAACTTTGCGTGGTTTGATTTGAATGCAAATGGATTACAAGACCCAGAAGAAGATTCGATCGATGGTTTGCCATTACAATTGTTGGACAGCAATGGCAATATCGTGGCTACTACTACGACTAACAGTAATGGTAATTTTGCATTTACATCTTCAGAGCACGGGTTAGATTTCTATACACAATATTACATTATCATTGACCCGGCACTGTACAATGCAGACGACGGCACATACCTGTTAAATGGTACTGTATATCAGCCGTCAATAACGACTCAAGTCGGCAACAATGATTCTAACTTGGTCAGTGTCCAAGCAAGCACGATCAATACTACTGGTCAAAATATCTCAAGCCCAATAACGAATGGCTCACCATTTATACCCGTATTCACAGGAGGTAATGGGCAGAATGACTACTCTTATGACTTAGGGTTATCGCTGGTTGAAAATTTTGATCTAGCACTTATCCTTACTTCAGATACTAAGATTGGAGTAGAAGGACAAGATGTCAAATACACCATAGAAATTGAAAATCAAGGAGAAATTACTGCAAATAATATCAAGGTTGTCAATTACCTCCCAACAGGGATGGAATTGAATGACCCCAATTGGACGCTTGCAGCAGATGGTATGACAGCTTATCTGTACATCAACCTTGCCAATGGGCTCCAACCAGGTGAAATGATAGAGGAGTGTATTACGCTTACTATTGTTGACCAAGGTGATGATCTAGTCAAAATAAACTACGCAGAAATTGCATATACCGAAAACATGTCAGGAGTCGACTTCTCCCCAAAAGATATCGACTCAACACCCGATGAAATCAGAACTAACGATTTCGGAGGAGAGGCCTTCTCAAATAATGACAACCGATTAGATGGATCAGGAGTAGTTGGAGACGACGAAGATGATCAAGATCCCGAGGGATTATATTTCAGTATGATTAGTATCAGTGATCCGTGTACTTGCACTGGTTTAGATGCCAGCGGACAACCAATAATCACAGAAACAATTGTTGTATCAGGACCACCGAATCAGGAGTGGATACTTGACTTTAATAGCGGTTTTGTGAATGCTTCGGGTGTGCCGTATCCAATAGATACTCCATTTATCTTTGTAAGTACTGACCCTGAGACTAATGTTGCGACATATGAGTTGTCAGGATTTAGACTCCTTGGTCAAAACATGATCATAAGAGTAATGAATGATGACGGTGTATTCCGCTCAATCGAAGCTGCAGCGTGTCCAGTCAACCAGACGGCAATAATCCCGACATCTGGTATTACAGCTGTATGTACCGGAGCAGAGGAGACATATCAAATAGAAAAAGCTCCTAATTGTACTTATGATTGGGAGGTGTTAGATGCATCAGGTAACTCTGTTCCTGGCATGATTACTCCAATAATTCCTGATGGTTCTTTTGCAAGTATCGTCTGGCCAAATGTTGGCGTATTTACCATAGTAGTTACACCTATCTGCACAGATGATACATGTACTCCAGTTGCAAGTCTTCCAATAAATGTGGGACTTGGCAATGGGATATTAGCTTGTCCACTGGATATCAATGTTAGCCTTAATGATGAGTGTAGTGTAGAGATCACTCCTCAAATGATACTATCGACTCCTCTCACTGCTGGAGCTGCCTACGGTATCATGATCACTGATAAGCATGGCAATGTACTTCCAGGAAGTACTATCACAGGTGACTATCTAGGACAAACACTTGAAGTAAAAGTGATCGATGCTTGCTCTGGTAACGCATGCTGGTCTAATGTTATCGTAGAAGACAAAACTGCACCAGTACTCATCTGCGAATCAATAGAAGTACCATGTTACGATATAGACAGTTATGAGCCTATAGCATTCGACGCATGTACAACTGTTGAAGTCGAAATAATAGCAGACTTCCCTACACCGATATGGTGTGATGAAGACTATGTCAAGTCAATAGAGAGAACATATAGAGCAACTGATACGTATGGCAATTCGTCTACTTGTAGTCAGACTATCTTAGTGAAGAGATTCCCTTATGAGGAAATTACGAGACCAGATGAGGAAGTAACAATTACCTGTACAGAGTTTGATGCCAATCAGAATGCTGAAGGATTCCCTTCTCCATGTCTCACTGGTGTCCCTACACTCTTCGGAGCTAGCCTCTATGGTGAAGATGGATGCGAAAGTGATTTGCAATATGATTATTGTGATGTTAACTTCTCATACACTGATGTACTCTATTATGTAGGGGAGTGTAAGACTAAGTATATGCGTACTTGGCATTTTTACGAGAATAATTGTACTCCTTGGAATTATGAAAACTTTACACAACTCATCATTATAGAAGATAATGAGTCGCCAGTATTTGATGTTGCATTAGATATCCACAATGAGATATTTACATCAAGTGGAAGCGCTTGCGAAGCTTCATATCAACTCCCGATACCAGTAGCTTCAGATGATTGTGCTACAGCCATTACTTACAATGTGGTCTACACTACAGAAGCTGGTATCCCTACATTATTGGATGGATTGACACTTGATGACTTTACTGCAGGAATCATGATTACACTGCCATTTGGCGACAATAAGATAATGTATACAGCCTTCGACGGATGTGATAATATTGCTGAAGACATGTTTGTCATCACGATAGTAGATAACACATCTCCTCAAGCGATCTGTGAGGGCAATACTGTGGTAAGTCTCAATGAAGACGGTACTGCATATGCACCAGCTACTGTATTTGACGATGGGAGTTATGATGATTGTAGTGACGTAGAGATACTCGTCCAGAGAGAGTCGATCTGCGACTGTCCAGCACCTACATTTGATGGACTTAACTTCTTAGGTACTTATGATAATGCAGCTGGTGATACACACTATTATTACAATTCAGTAAGGATGGTGAGAGGATACCTTGCAGTTAATCTCTCAAGTGCTTATGGAGGATACCTGGTAGATTTCGATGACGCTGCAGAGCAAGCATTTATCAGTAATCTGATGATGGTCGACGCTTATGTTGGAGGACCAGACTTCACCACATTGAGCGGTGGTACACTCTCTACTGATAGTGGATTAGCTCTTCAGTCATTTATTGTTGAGATAGAGGATCCTTGTGGATGGAGCAGTGAGGTTCACTTCTGTTGTGAAGATTACGATGCGGATAATACTACTGTGGATGTAGAAGTATCAGTACGAGTGATTGATGCATTTGGTAATATCGGTGAGTGTATCCCGGTCAACGTACACATTCAGAATAAGGTGGTGCCTCTATTAGATTGTCCTGACCCCGTGCAATTGACATGTAGCGAGAGCACATTACATGAGGGCACGACTACAGAAGAAGACTTAAATGATCTCTACGGTACATTTAGTACTGATGTCTGTGGTGCTGAGATAGTACCTACTACAGTATGGAATCTAGATGTCTGTGGAGTAGGAGTAATTACACGTACCTTCTCTGCTCTCAATACGAGCAATGGAAGTCCGATCTTAGACAGTAATGGAGCTCCAGTTGAGTGTACGATGACGATCACTATTGTAAATGATGATCCATTAGAGTTTGAAGATATTATTTGGCCTGTTGATTACCTTGATTTTGAGGTGGACTGTAGTTTGACAGACTTGACTCCAGAGGTACTCGCAGAGGTAGACGAAGGTCAGTATGGCTTCCCAGTCGTGCCTTCTAGCCCTTGCCACTACGCTACGAATCCTTCATTTAGCGATTCTGAGCCATTTGTGACTCCTGACGGGAGAATCAAGATAATCAGAACGTGGACAATATTTGACGAGTGTAATGATCACAATGAACTGACATATAATCAGAGAATCAAAGTGACTGATCTCAATATGTGTGAGATGTTAGATGTTGCTTTGCGCAAAACTGTTGTAACTCCTGGTCCTTATAGAGGCGGAGATATTGTAACATTCGCATTAGAAGTATTCAATCAAGGTAATGTTGATGCATTTGATATCGGTCTCGTAGATTATATCCCTAATGGTATGACTCTCGCTACAGGTACAGTAAATAATGCAAATTGGACATCAGTAGATGCCAATACAGCAATACTGGGTACTCCGATTGCTACGGTAGCATCTGGTGATCCTGATCCTTCTACTACGGTATTGATCGATCTCCTCATAGATGCAGATGCAGCAGGAAATATTAACAACTTTGCAGAAGTTACCTCAGTATCAAATGATCCTAATAATGATCCATTGACTGATATTGATAGTAATCCTGATAGCCTCAATGATGACGTATTTATTAATGATGTCATAGACTCTAATCCTACTAATGGTGATGAAGATGATCATGATGTTGAGACAATATTTATAGAGGTATTTGACCTTGCTTTGATTAAGCAAGTCAATGAGTCTCTCACTGATGAGCCATTGATGCCATCAGGGGCCATTGCCTTTGATATTACTGTGATGAATCAAGGTAATACTGATGCATTCAACGTGCAATTAGCAGATTACTTCCCAGTGGAGTTAGTACTCAATGATGCAAATTGGACAGCACTCGGAAGTACAGCTACATTAAATACTCCAATAGCGAATATTCCTGTTGGCCAAAGCGTAACTACGACGATTACATTTGCCGTACAAGATTTTGCATTCTTTGATGCAAATGGATATGATTTCTCTCAACCACTCTCTATCTTCAATAATGCGGAAATCGCTGCAGCAGAAGATGCTAATGGCCCAGCGGATGACGTAGATAGTCAACCTGGAGACAATGATGATGATGGTGAAGACTTATCTAATGATGATGAGTTTGATGATGGAGATGGTACAGAAGGTCAAGATGATGATTTCGATCCAAGTGATTTTGAGATTGACATTTATGACTTAGCGATAGATAAGGTATTACTTACAGCTGGTCCATATGCACCAGGCGACAATGTGACATTTAGCTTGACTGTTACCAATGAAGGTACATTAGATGCAGCTGGCATCCAAATTACAGATATGTCAGATGAGGATCTCATCTTCGTAAGTGATGATAGCGGTACTAATGGTAATGTCACTGCATTGACTGGCGGTACACTGTACAGTATAGCTGCACTCGCTGCAGGAGCATCAGAGACAGTAGAGGTGACATATATGATTGCTATGGACTTCATGGGTAACACACTGAGTAACTCTGTAGAGATTACGACTGATGATGGCATGGATGTAGATAGTGATCCAGGCAATGGCTCGGATGATGAAGATGATGATGATGTAGAGATCGTAACACTTGTACAAGTATTTGATCTTGCATTGATCAAAGAAGTGAACGAAGCTTCAAGCGATAGTCCATTACTCCCAGGGGGTAGCATCACATTTGACTTGACAGTTCTGAATCAAGGGACACTAGATGCGACGAATGTAGTCCTCAGTGATTACTTCCCAGCAGAGCTCATCTTGAACGACGCCAACTGGACAGCAGTGGGTAATGTAGCTACATTGACTACGCCGATAGGGACTATACCTGCGGGCATGTCATCAGTTGTATCGATTACATTTACCCTTGAGGATTATGATTACTTCGTAGCGAATGGTATAGATCTGAGTGACGGTCTGACACTAGTCAACAATGCAGAAATCACTGCAGCAGAGGACAATGGAGTAGCAGTCCTCACTGATGAAGATGGTACGTATGGAGACAACGGTATGGATGCACCAGACTTAGCGAATGATGATTCATTTGGCGATGGTGATGGGACATCACCACAGGATGATGACTTTGATCCAGCTGAGTTCGATGTAGATATTTATGACTTAGCGATTACTAAGAGTCTAGTCTCTGAAGCACCATATGTCCAAGGGGATATTATAGACTTTGAGATAGTGATTACGAATGAAGGCAGTCTAGCTGCAAATGGAATACAGTTTACAGATACAGCAATGTCAGGCTTGACGTTTAGTGCCGACAACTCTATGGGGAATGCTAATATCTCAATAGTCACTGCTGGTAGCGTCTGGTCAATAGCAACATTAGCACCTGGTGCAAGTGAGACATTGACAGTAAGTTACCTGATAGATGTTGATTTTGTCGGGACGACATTGACTAATGATGTCATGATAACACTTGATGACGGAGATGACATTGATAGTAATCCGATGACAGGCAATGATGTCGATGAAGACGGTGATATGGATGGTGATGATGATGATGAGGATCAAGTAGTTGTCCCTATCGGATGTACGATCCCTACATGTGGGTCACTAGACTTTACAGTATCATTGCCAGTGTCGATGGATATTCCGGTATCTCTCTTCCCATTCGTAGATGATAATAATATGGTACAGTTGTCGACAACTCCAGTGACTCCAACTGGATTTGAGGGATGTGAAGCGACATTTACTGTCACATTGGACAAAGACGAGATCGCTTGTAATCCAAAGAATACTGAAGAAGTAAAGATTACAATACTTGATGTGGTAGCGGGTACTGAAGAGTGCTGTGTGGTCACAATCACAAAACTCGATGAGATACCACCAGTGTTAGATTGTAGTGATTTTACAGTTAACTGTAATACACTATTCTTTGATGCGGATGGTAATGTAGATGTTGAGCCATTTGAACCAGAGGCTACAGATAATTGTGAGCCTGTTGATATCACTTCTGTAGTCGATATGAGTGGTCTCGATGATGAGTGCAATACAGGTACGATCATCATTATGTACACTGCCACAGATTGTTATGACAATACAGATATGTGTACTCAGACTATTACTGTCAATGCTGTAGAGTTGCAAGAGTCAGAGATCAACTTCCCAGAGGATGTAGTCTTGGCTAATTGTGACGACTCGACAGATCCAGCAGAGACTGGGACGACGACAGTAGACAGTGACGCAAGTGTCTGTGGAGGATTGAGCATCACATTTGAAGACGATGTACCAGCTGATGACGAATGTCAAGAGGTGATTACAAGGACATGGACTGTAGTGGACGCATGTGCATTGACGAGTGATGGAGTATTCACTCACCAACAGACGATTACATTTATTGATGATACGCCACCAACGATTACAGGATTACCAGTGTTGGACAACACATATGACGTATTGCCTCCGAGTTGCTTAGTGAATCTAAGTATCGTAGGGATGGCAGCAGATGATTGTAGTGGTATAGACTCTATCTATCATGTGATCAATGGTGATACGATCATCAACAGCCTAGATGCAAGCGATGACTTTGATATTGGATCGTACACGATTGAGTTTGTCGCAGTAGATGTGTGTGGCAATGTGACATCAGAGCAATTAGAGTTTACAGTAGCAGAGCCTATAGTGCCTCCAGGAATCTCATGTCTCAAAGAAATGTTTGAAGTAGGTCCAGGAGGGCCAACGGTTGTTAGTCCAGAAGCACTTGCTTTCGGTGGATTTAACTGTAGTGATACTGGATTTGAATATTTCTTCTTAGCAGGGACTCCAGGCACGGATGTTGCACCGACAGAGCCAATTACAATACTGCCTAATCAGGAACTTGTGTGTGCTAACCTTAATCCTTATTTGATCTATATTGGTCTCTTTGAAGATGGTGAATACACGGATGAGTTCTGTGTCGCGGAGATTGATCCTGTTGACGAGAGTGGAGCATTAGATGCAGATGGTAATGATATCGGTGACTGTCCTATGGGCAATGATGAAGGATCTAACCTCTTAGGCCAGATCGCAGGTAAGATAGCTACAGAGTCAGGGACGATTGTATCAGATGTGCAAGTAGGCATTATTGGTGATATGACCGATATGGACATGTCTACAGATCAGGGTGAATTTGGATTTAGCGGTCTCAACCCAGGAGGAATCTATAGAGTCACTCCTGTAAAGGATGTAGATCATAGTAATGGTGTATCGACTCTAGATATCATCATGATCCAGAGACACATCCTCGGACTACAACAATTAGACTCTCCTTATCAATACATCGCAGCAGATGTCAATAGTAGTCAGAGTATTACAGTTAAAGATATCTCAGAACTCCGAAAGTTGATCCTAGAGATCGATGATCGATTCGCTGATAATACGAGTTGGAGGATGGTAGATGCAGGATATCAATTTGCAGAAGGTATCAATCCACTCGAGGTAAATTATCCAGAGCGGTATGATATCTATGAGTTTGCATCTGACATGCAGATTGACTTCGTAGGGGTTAAGATTGGTGATGTCAATGACTCAGCAACTGGTCCACAAGGTCCAGGTATAGCTACGGTTACGAGACAGAATCAGTCATTACTGACATACAGCAATGCTGCGATTACTCCAGGTAAATCACAAGAGCTAGTCTTAAGTCTTGAGTCTAAGGAAACTTACTTTGGATTCCAGAGTAGATTGAACTTTGATTCTCAATTGGTAGATGTGATCTCAGTAAGTAGTGAGTTGCCAGGATTCGGTCCAGAGCACTATACGTATCAGGATGGTCAATTAACTGTAAGTTACAACACACCTAACGCTACGAGTATCCAAGGTGGAGCTCTAACAGTGACGCTAAGTGCAAGACAATCTCAAGTCGATATCCTAGACGTATTAGATATTGATGACACATACATGAGTGAGCTGTACACAACTGATGGAATCAGTGAACTTACACTCTCTAGTATCTCTGGTACTAATCAATTTGCTGTCTATCAGAATAGTCCAAATCCATTTAGCGATTATACGACTATTAGATACAAACTAGATGATGCTAAAGAAGTATCAATCAAGGTTTTTGATATCGCCGGTAAGGTGATCTATACGCAAGTAAGTCAAGGTGAGAGAGGACTCAATGCTATCCAATTAGAGAAGTCTAACTTTACAGCGAGTGGTATGTATTACTACGAATTGACTGACGGATCTCAGAGTGTTGTGAAGAGGATGTTCTATGTAAGATAGAGATAGATCTCACACAACAAATGATGTAACATAGAGAGGGCTGTTGTAGTAATACGACAGCCCTTTTTTTGTTGAAATACGCTGTTTTTTTTTATTTGATTAATGAGTACCATGAATTAAGTAATCTCGTTTTTCATACATTAAAAAACTATATATGTGTTAAGGAACTCTGTATATTACGAGCTGTAACGCTTCAATTTTAGGATTCCTGACTAACGGCACATTATAAGTGACGAACGACATTTGTAGGTCGTTTTACAAAATTCTTTTGGAGTGAATATTCTTATTAGACAATTATTGTAAATGCAATCTACCGATAATCAAATTTTCTTAGCTGACTCTCAATTAGATCGATTCAAAAAAGATCTACTAGTACGGATTAATAACAAGTATAAAAAAATCTCAAAAAATGAAATAGATTTTATTTCTGCGGATGGTAAATATGCAAACATACATGTAGGTGATAGGGTCTATACAGTAAGGAAATCTCTTAAGGCTATGTCCGATATGATGCCAATTTCGTTTATACGAGTTCATGCCTCTTACATTGCTAACACTTCCCGAGTTGAATCAATCAATACCCATCGTAGTGAAATAAGCTTTGAGTCTGAGCAAAGTATTCCATATAGCAGAAAATACAAAGCTGTATTGTTTGATCTGTTTTCTATTGTGTAAGGTTTTTCATCTTACTGTTCTATCTTCCTTTTATTTAGAATTTTTTATTTGATGGGCCGTCTATTCGCGAAGGCCTTTCTAGTTTTTTTCCTTTGTGATTAAGACTCATTCATCAGATTTTATCCGCCTTTCACCGGTTTTTCATTTAATATCCATGAGTATTATTTAGTTATTGCTAAATAATAATTGCTTGTTTGGGGGATGTCTCTCACTGTATTTTCAATTATGCCCAAAAGTATACCAATTACACCCATATATAAACCAATGTGCTACTTCCTCTTATATATAGAAATTAACATATATATATTTGCACAGAGAATGAAGTCATCTTCTATTACAGTTATATACCATAGAGTTAAATAGGTGTAGTAGGGGAGGGACTATATGTTGTTGATTGGAGTATTTCAAAGATATTCCATAATAGTCCAAGCCTTCATAACCTTACAACCTGTGATAGCTAGTAGGATCTGTCAATTTTTTATTTAAAAAAAATTAGTCATGATTCGCAAAGCAACTTTTCCCCTTAGGTACAGTGTATCTGTATTTGTGTGTACACTCACACTTTCTTTATTAGCCACAGATTTTTCTGTTGATTTCAATCCAGTAATAGAACCATTATTAGCAGCTCAGTCTAATAATGACTCTGAGACTGCAATATTACAATTACAAGAATTAAATGTATTGAGTCGTAGTACATTAGTTATGTCTACATGCGGCGAGCCCGATTGGAATGATGAAGGTCAAAAAGCAATGCTTACAGGAGACTTCCATATACCAGGAACTGGGAGTACTGATGGTCCTCTTGCCATCTTAGTGGATTCGGATATTGAATCAGGTGTCGGATCTAAAAATAATTCATACTCTAATACAGCAGCTTTTACCGTGAATTTTCCTCAAGCAACAGTATTGCATGGGATGGAAGTAGTTATCAATTCCTCTGGTACAGAACCGATCACAGGAGGAGTGATGAGAGTTGAAGGGAGTAATGATGGAGTGACATATACAAGCGTGAGTATTGATTATACACACGGTGGCAACCTATCGGTAGGTGAGGCACAGTATGGCGAAGGTGAAAGAGCATATACCTTTCCTTTTGCATCAAATACTGTAGCGTATTCATATTACAGAATATACGCGGTAAGTATGAGTACACGGTTTGGTCGAAGTTTTGATGAGATCTATTTTGATTATGATCATTTCGATGCTCGATTAAGTAACCTTGGATGTTCTGATAATGAGACTTTCTCTGATTATACTGACGACTTATTAACTTTTGATTTAGATCCAACTCCTGGTGCAGCAGGTAACACATATGAAGTCTCGATAAGTGGTGGATATACGATAAGTCCTGAAGTTGGCACCTATGGTCAAGTAACATCGTTTACGGTTTCTGCTGGATCTTCAGGGTCTGGTAATTTGGAGTTAACTCTAACTGACAATAGTGTGCCTTGTGACCAATTGGTCACAATTCCAAATACTGAGAATGCCTGTATCCCTGGACCATGTGGTGGAAAGGATTGGAATCTAGCATCTGAGAAAGTTAATATTTCTGGGTTTTGGGATGTTCCTGGAACACCTACCTCGGCGACTACTGGATCATTAGCGGTGTTAGTAGATTCAAATTTGTCTTCTGGATTTGGTACGAAGAGTAACAGCTTTTCTAATTTACCATTTCTAGTAATGGATTTTCCTGAAGCTACAGTGCTGAAAGGGGTAGAAGTTGTAGTGAATTCATCTGGAACTGAGCCTATTACAGGTGGGACATATATTGTTGAAGGAAGTAATGATGGTGTGACATACACAGCTGTTAGTGCCACGTTTACCTTTGGATCAAATCTCAATATCGGATCACCACAATATGGTCCTGGAGTAAGAGCATACACGTTCCCGTTTGCATCTAATACTGTTGCATATAGTTCCTATCGTGTATTTGCAAATAGTATGAATACCAGATTTGGTAAAAACTTCTATGAATTAAATTTTGATGTAGAGGTATTTGACAGTGGAGTGGAAAATATCAGTATTGGAGATAACGGTACACCAGGTGTCTTCGCTGATGACTTACTCCAATTTGATTTGAATCCGCTACCAGGCACTGGTACTTACAGTGTACAGTCTACGAGTAGTTGGACTATAACCCCAGATACGGGTACTTATGGTGAAGTCACAAGCTTCGAGTTATCTGCGGGTTCTGCTGGTACTGGTGATGTCTCACTTATGATTGTTGATCAGAATGTACCATGTGTTCAAGATTTCATTATACCCAATCCCGACTTGACTGCTACGGTGACATCTAGCCAAGCAGCATGTGCTAATCCGACAGATAATCCTCTCGGGACTATTACTCTTACTGCAGAAGATGATGTATTTACCAAAGTAGAATATAATATTGGAACAGTATACAATGGCGCCGGATATGCCTCAGCTGCTGATGTAACGGATACAAGTGGAGGATTCACTGTTGTAAATACTCTGCCAAATCCAAATTACACAACTTATTATACGGTAAGAGCCTATGCAACAGAAACCCTGTATCGGGATTATGTTGTCTCCATAGATCCTAAAGTTTGTTCTGTAGCAGACTTAATATTATCAGTATCCCCTCCTATGCAGTCAGCTAATGAAGGAGAGCAACTTACCTATATGGTAACATTGACAAATGCAGGTCCAGATCCAGCATTAAACGTAGACGTGAAAGTGGATATTCCAGCAGGACTAGAGCTGTTGTCAAGTTCTTCGAGTATAGGTGATTACAGCCCTGGTACACAACTTTGGTCTGCTGATTTGGTCCCGCTAGGTGATCATCAGTTGGAGATTATCTATCGTATGAAATAATAACAATCATAAGCTCACATAAAAAAACGAATTCTTCCTATCAAAAATATTAACATTATGACTTGCATAATCTGTAATCAAATCAAATCAATCGCAACACTTGTGATTATATCCCTATTCGTAGGCATATATACTCAATCCTTAGCTCAAGAATGTGTTTCTGACCCATCTCTACTCGTCAAGTGGGACTTTACCAATGCACAAGAATGCAACGGGATTGTAACGAATAAATTTAAACACTGGAAGCCCAATGTGCCTCTAATGACAGGAGGTAATCAGTATTGTCCTCAATACAATGACGGCTGTGGACAGGCTATGATCTACGAGAAAGGTTTTGGTAATACCAATGACTTTCAAGAGGCTATGTGTATAGCTGGCTTTTGGAGAAATGGCGGTAACAAGTATTTTACAGCTCCAGGTTATGACCATACCTCTCCTGATTACAACCCAGATAATAAAAGCGGAAATATTTGGATAAATTATAATTTTTTGCCCGGGCAAGTTGGGTCATTAAGTTCTTTCCAATACGACTTTATCCAGAATGGTTATAGAGACGGTGGTGTTGTAGCATTTGAGAAGTGGGGAGTCTCAGTGTATAGGAATGGCGTTAGAATTTATGAAGAGACCTTACCTTTAACAGCAGTAAATGTAAATAATTCAGATAATCCATTAATTGTAAATTTTCCAAATACTGCAGATTTCAGAACTGATGGTTCTACTACAGTATTATGGGAAATTGCCTTTGCCTTGGTAGAAAGAAATAAATCAGTAAGGTCTGGAATAGATAACCTTTGCATCTATGGTGTGAAGGGACAGGCAGCCGCAGATGTGCAGGCGACACCTGCTACATGTGAGTCTGGTGGAGTTGATGGTCAGTTAGAAGTGATTGGGTTTTCGGCAGGCGAAAAATATGATTTCAATGAAGGCTCTACCTACTCTGGAACAGCAACTTTTGCTACAGCTACCGATATTCCCACGGACGGAATTATTGCTGATGACCTGCCTTTGATGACAGAGGCGACAGAGTATACAGTACGTGTATTTAGATCGGATTGTTATATAGACGCAGTGGTTGTAATGCCTCCTGTCTTTTGTCCTTATACATGTGATTTTCCTATAGCGGTGACGACTCCGATACCAGCGACTTGCTCTAGTGGTGTATTACAGGATGATGCAACCATCGTATTATCTGATATTGTTGATATGGATAGGGTAGGGATCTCCTCAGGACAGACATACTCAGGACCTGACTACGCAGGAGCTATCGAGCTAGGAGGCGATTCGTCGTTTACCTTTGATAGTACTGATGGTGTAGTTTCGGGTACGTGTACAGAGTACTACACAATTAGAATGTTCAATGGGTCTGAAGATCCAGAGCTCTGCATCGTAGATAGAGTCGTTGCATTGAGTCCTGTATCTTGTGATGGTTGCCAAGTAATCTGTGCTGAGCTAGTAGGTACTGATTCTCAAGAGACAAATGATGCTAATAATCTTGGACAAGGAGAAGCCTGTAAGACAGATCAGAAAGTTGATTTAAAATTAACTAAAGTCGTAGATCAAAATACAGGAAGTAATTGTGATGCCAGTGGCTCAGGAACTAACTTTGTCTTTACTGTAACCGTGGAAAACATAGGCGATCTTGCAGCAACTGATATTACCATCTTAGACGAATTTCCAGATGAAATGGTCATCGGTAATATAACAACTTCAAGTGGAACACCATTAGAAGGATTTAGTACCATAAATTGGACACTGCCCATGCTTGCAGTCAATGGTTTAGAAACTATGACAGTAACAGCTTCATTTGTAGAGGCAGGATCATATGAAAATTGTGTAGAAGTATCAGAAGTATCACCTTCTAATGACCCAGATGATAGTAATGATTCAGATTGTGCCTCAGTCACAGTTACTGGTGTCAATCTACCAAGTATAGAAAAAGCATTTAGTCCTGCATTTGCTCGAGCAAATATTCCAATAAGATTAAGTTTAAAGCTCTTCAATAATGAGGCTACCCCTATAGCGTTGACTCAAGATTTTGTAGATAACCTACCTAGTACACCTGCTCAGATGGTCGTAGCAAATATCCCTAATATTACTACAGCTTTGCCAGGAATACAAGCTGATGCAGGTTCAGCTCAAGTTGTGATTCCTGCGGGCACAGTATTGCAGCCAGGTCTCAATTCGTTATTGGTTGATGTAGTTGTTCCAGCGAATGGAGATTATGTTAATATCATTGCACCAGGAGATCTAGTAACGACTTCATGTAGTAATGCCAATGAATCATATGCTGAGGTCAACATAGCTGATGAGAATGTGATAGCTCCGATGCTGTCAAAGACTTTTTCCAATGATATGTTGGCAATAGGACAAACCACGATGGTAACGATATCTATTGAGAATAGGAATCCCGAAAGTATCACCTTGATGACTGACTTCTTTGATGAATTACCTACTGGCCTATCTATCGTAGGTACACCTACAAGTACTTGTAGTGGTGTTACTACCTTTGGAGGCACTGAGGCAGTGGGTCTGTCAGCAGGTACTATTATCTCTGGCAATAGTGTATGTACTATAGAGGTTGAAGTCGAGGCGACAGCAGCTGGATTTCACTGTAACCGCATTCCATTTAATGCAGTAATAGTAGAAGTAAATCTAGCAGGTGGTGGAGTAGGTACATCTAACGAAGATGTTGCGGAAGCATGTCTAGAAGTTGTTAGTGATCCGATATTTGATTTAGCACTTAGGAAGACTTTAGCTCCAATGCAGACAGATTCAGTTACTGCGGGATCTACAGTTCAATATGAAATAACAATATTTAATCAAGGGACAGAAGAGGCACTAAATGTTCAGATTACAGATTATGTCTCTAGTGATTTAACACTCGTCACTGATGGGATATGGAGCATGATAGGATCGAATGCAGAATTGGTCAATCCTATAGCGTCTATATTACCTGGAGCATCAGTTTCTATTCCTATACAATTTACAATAGATTCTAATTTTAATGGAGAGTCCATTACCAATTTTGCTGAGATTAGCTCAGTGGCAAATACAACACCAGATAAAGACAGTACTCCTGATTCAGATCCTGCCAACGACAAAGGTGGACTAGTTATGTCTACCAGTGACAATGTAATTTTTGGAGATTCAAGGATTGCTGGGGGTGCTCCATTAGATGAGAATGGTCTTACAGATGAAGATGACGCAGATCCAGCAATCGTTTTTGTTGTAGTAGCGTGTTCTATGACTGCGACAGGTACACCTTCTGATTGTGAAAATGCTGATGGA
Organism: uncultured Saprospiraceae bacterium; assembly: GCA_938001865.1. Classification (GTDB taxonomy): domain Bacteria; phylum Bacteroidota; class Bacteroidia; order Chitinophagales; family Saprospiraceae; genus JAHDHH01. The sequence goes on from CALLAW010000014.1 coordinate 61,884, forward strand.
AATTATTATGATCTGTCAGGCTCTATTGAGTTTTCTGAGCCGCCGAGTAGCGGGTCGATAACAATTAGTGTCGATGGTATAGTTGTAGAAACCTTAACTGAATTTACGAGTCCGCAGGCATATACTATAGAAGGGTTAGCCTCTGACGGGCAAGAACATAATGTAATAATATCATTTACGACAGATACTGATTGTAGTAATACTTTTGCCTATACAGCACCGGAGGCATGTTATACCCCGGTGGTATCAGGACCATGTACTACTGGTGAGATGGGTGGATCAGTGTTCGTAGATTCTAATGCAGATGGTCAGAATAATGACGGAGCATCTTCAGTAGATCTTAGTGGAGTCGAAGTATTTATATACGGATGTAATGAAGATGGAGCAAGCATATTAATAGAATCAGTACTTACAGATGCTGATGGTAGTTATTCATTTACAGATCCTTCTATTGTTAATGGTGAAGATTATAGGATTGAGTTTACAAATCTACCGAATGAACTTGT
>CALLAW010000015.1 GCA_938001865.1 uncultured Saprospiraceae bacterium
ATCGACCGAAAATTAAGAAGATAAGCTGATAGTTGGTTGCTTGTACACCTGCTTGATGACGAAAATCTAAGAACAAGCTAAGCATGTAGAAAGCACTCGAATGCTTTGTCTGGACCCGAGTTCGACTCTCGGCAGCTCCACAAGTAATTTTTAAAATGTTGTAACATATTGTAAAATAAGTTACAACACATGTTAAAGTTTAATTATGTGTTGCACTTTTTACGATAAAGTGCAACATTTGTTTTACTCATGTTGCACTCATGTTGTACTTTTGTTTCACTCAAAAGTAACAATAGCATGATTTCAAAATCAGTCAATCTCAAGTCAACTAAAAATTCTGATGGCACTCAAACTGTCATGTCAGAATAAGAGTAACAATCAATCGACAATCAAAGTATATTACTCTTTTTAAGATTGATCCAAAACACTTTCTTAAAGATAAGTCTAGGGTTAGTAAAAGACACCACAATGCAGACAATCTAAATGCTAAGATTCATGAACAGCTTAGACAGATAAATGAAAAATCTATGAACTAGAAAAGTTAGATAGGATCGTTACTCTAGATTCACTCTTTGAGAAGAAGAAGTCTGGTAAAACCCTAGTCTTCTTTATAACAAGACATAGAGATGATCTTCTAGAGATTAAGAAGTTTAGTGCAGCAAGAAAGTATACTAATCTGTTATCCAAGGTAGAGGATTTCGATCCTAAGATATTGATTCAGAATATTGACTTAAGATGGTTGAAAAAATTCCATGCCTACATTGATGACTTACCTAATGTGAAGTCAGTGAACACGAGCAGTAAGTATATCAAGTTCTTAAAAACCATTTTGCGCCAGGCACAAATAGATTCATTGAAAGTTGACCCTCAAGTATTGAGCTATAGGGTACCAATAGTGGCTTCATTGAAGACAGCTCTAACTATAGAAGAGTTGCAGAGTATCAATCGCTTAGAGACGACACAGTATGCTTTAGCTAGGGATACTTTTATGTTCTTATTTATACTTATTACATGATTTAAAAAAAAATAAGCACCTTGCTAAAATCTTTGATGGTAATATTTGTAGGGGTATTTTTGTGGCTTCCTTTGAAGTCGCAAAATACCCTTGCTATTTATCCTGAGGTAAGTTGTGTTTTTCCTGTTTCAAGTGTATCCTATAATGAATATGCTATTGGGTATTATGAGTTTGACCATAATAGGCCTCATTATTTTTCATACGGTATTTCTGTTGAAGGAAGGCTTAATAGATTATTGTTTTCATTTTCTGGTTCTTATCAAAGTTGGAGTCACGATTTCTCTTTTCGTTTGCAAAGCGGCCAGCCACAATCTGAAGTTATTGATGGAGCTTCCTATGATTTAATTTTTAAAACGATTGGTTTTGGACCAAAAATAGGTTTTGCCATTACTGAACAATTTAATTGTTTATTCAGCTATAAATTGAATTATCCCTTAACTGTTGAGTATTCAGAAATTCATTCTGGTGGTAGCAGACTTCATCTTATTTTCGATGGTAATAACAATGTAATTTTACCTGTCTCAGTCTATGAAAGAATACAACCTTTTGCCTCAGGTTTTGCAAATAATTTGCTCGCTTTAAATTTTGAATATCATATTATTGATAATGTTGTTTTAGAATTGTCGTTAATAAAGAATATTTCTAGAAGGAAAGACAATATTTACAGATTAATGATTGATGGTTCGAATTTTGAATATACTGAAAGCAATGTCACTTTTAATGATATCTTAGTTACCTCTGATCTATTGGGAATTGGAATAGGCCTTAAATATAGAATACAAGTATTTAGCTGGTAATAGCAACTTAGTAATAAAAATGGCAATCTATTCGAATAAAGTTGTCTATTTACCAATTTCAAATTAATTGGACAATGGAAACACAGTGCAATTATTAGGAGATGTGACTAATATATTAGAGAAAGAGAAGTTAAAGTAAAGATTAACATTAAGTTATATTTCAAGCCACCGATTTTAAATGAAATTTCTTTTAATACCTTTTCAGACAAGAGAATCTTGAAGCTTATTGTGACTACGCCATAAGGTTGTACCAATTGAATTCATTACATGCACTTACTTTTGGTGCTATATTTGTTACTAATCTAACACAATAACCATAGATTGTGACAAAGGAGTTGTAATTTTCATTCATCAACGTTATTGCCCATAATGCTAAAACTCTATAGAATACTTCCCATACTAAGTTTATTCCTAATTTTGAATTTAGGACAGTTGTTTTCTCAAACTCAACTTGGGCAAACTATTTTTCAAGAGTTTCCAAATGCAGCTTCAGACCTTGGTGTCAATGTTGCAATAAATGCTAATGGGAATAGAATCGCGATAACCGATCAATTAAACTCTGAAAATGGAGCATATGCGGGGCATGTCCGAGTATTTGAATATCAAAGTGATGAATGGGTTCAGATGGGAAATGATATTGATGGGACTGGGCCTGGAGCAGCAGCTGGAATTGGTATGGATATTTCTGGAGATGGAAGCGTCATCGCATTAGGAGACGTTGGCAATTCTCCTGAGCTAGTTAGAGTTTTTGAATGGCAGAATGAAAGTTGGATTCAAAAAGGGAAGTCATTTGTAGTAAGTCCTCCTGAGTCATTTGGAAGTACAGTGAAATTATCTTATGATGGCAATGTAATTATTATTGGTTCGGATCATACTTTTGATATCCGTATCTATAGATTTAACGGGAAAGACTGGATTCTTGATGGAGAAAAGATATCTCTTGGATGCAGCGGATTGTTTATGGAGATTGGGCTACAATCAGATGGAAATGCTTTTGTGGCGGCATGTTCGCAAGAAGTTGATTGTCCTATATATTCATATCATTACATCAATGGTAAATGGGAACAAAAAGGAAGTGTGTTTTGCTTTCCCCAGCCGTATGGATTAGTTCAAGAAATATCACTATCTGGGAACGGGGAATATGTGTTTTTTGGTCATGAAGGAACTGCCACTTCTATTGCAGATGGCATTCTGCAACTGTATAGGTATGATGGTTTAGACTGGGTCGAGGAAGGTAGTTGTATTGAAGAACAAGTCGATGCTCCAAGCTTATTTTCTAAACAAACAGCTATGAACTACCATGGCAATAGAATCGCAATAAGAAACGTAGAAAGTGCATTCCCATATAGTCCTATTATCCAAATTCTAGATTTCAACTCAAGTTCAAACAAATTCGAACTAAAAATGGAAATTGCCAGCGCTTCCACAAGAGATCTGGAATTAAACTCTAAGGGAGATCGATTAGTAGCACGAATAAATGGTTTAGGTTCTGGCGTTGAAGTTTTTCAACTAGATTGCCCGCCTTGTTCACCTTATAGCTATGAAGTCAATACTTTCTTTTGTAATGGAGATATATTATTAGGCTACGATGGATCTGTCATAACAGAAGAAGTAACCTTAGAAGAAAACTTAACCAGTTCACAAGGATGTGACTCCACTATTATATGGAAGTACAATTACATTCCTAATGATACTACTTATGTTGACTATGTAGGTTGTGTAGATGATGGTTATCAAATACAAGTAGGAGATGATGTATTTAGCCAATTCGCTTCCTCTGGAGAAGTAGCTCTACAAAGTACGATTGGTTGTGACTCAGTAATCATTGTAGATCTTGTCTATCAAGATGCCACATACATGGATACGATCATTTACTATTGTCAAGGTTCAACTGTTGAAGTTGAAATCAATGGAACAATTTACAATCCTGATAATAACATAGGAGTTGATACTTTGATCAACTCGCTAGGTTGTGACTCAATCATCACAATTAGTATTACTGAACTTCAACAATCAACCAAAGAAGTCGAGTACTCAATTTGTGAAGATGACGACTTTAGTTTGGTCGTTGGTGAGGAAGTGTTCGATTCGAGTAATCCCGTTGGTGATGTTCTTCTGATCAACGAATATGGTTGTGATTCAATTGTTTCTGTAAATATTGAAGTAAGACAAATTGATACAACATTCAATTCTCACAATCTCTGTGAGAATGATACATTGATCATCGATGGAATGAGTTTTTCTCAGCAAGGACTCTTTAGTATTGTAGAAATCGGGGATGATCTTTGTGATTCTATTGTACTCTATGATATCACTGAATTAAATTGTAGTGATGATTATTTGGAAGATGCTATGTTAATTGGAAATGCATTACTTGATAGTTTTATTTTTGACTTTGATCTGCCTCAAGATTATCAATTGATGTGGGAAGCAAATGAATTACTGTCTTGTTTGGAATGTCAAAACCCTACATTATACTTTGATGGTTCGAGTTAGTATCAATTTGATGTGGTTTTAACTTGCCCAAATAATTGTCAAAAGCTGTATACAATCAGTGTGAAAATCGAAACTTCTGTCTTTACTTCTAATATTTTTAGTCCATATTCTGGTCAAGAGATTAATAAGCACTTTGTTTTAGCAACAGGTTCTCCTTTTTTTGTAGTAGAAGCTATGATTTTTGACCGTTGGGGTAACCAAGTCTACAGTATAATAAACAGTGATGTACCTGAGCAAGGATTTAGGTGGAATGGTCATGATAGTAATGGAATCCTTTTAGAACAAGGTGTCTATGTCTACCAATTTCAAATTAAATTTGAAGATGGCAATACAATGCAAATATTTGGAGATGTGACACTAATACATTAGAAGATTTTTTAGAGGAAAATGAGCAAACTTGCAACCCTCCAACTGGTGTTTTTGTCAAATTCAACGGATTTACTACAATAATTGAATAGTTTATGAAAAATATTATATGTTACTTATCCATCTTGGTTATTATTTCTTGTCAAAAAGAATCCAAGATAAATCCATATTTTGCTGAAATCTACCCAATAATACTAGAAGAGATAGATATTAATTGTGTTGAAGGCCAAAGTAGTAATGTAATATCGGCTCAAATTAATGAAGTAGAGTTTTGCCAATATGAGGATTACGTTGGAGATTTTTCATTGAAAGCAGTATCTAAGTTTTCGACCTCGTCACCTTCAAATGAATCTAGTTTACATGGTAGACAAGGACTTATTTTAACATTAGGTGATAATAGTATTCACATGAATGAGCATTTCGTTATACATTTTCCTGATTTTGAAATTGGTATTGACGTTATAGATTATTTAGATTCGATATTAAGTGTGGCTACATATAATGTTTTGGGAGCTGAAGACATCGTGATTCCAGAGGGGGCAAGTGATGATGAAATAAAGTTTATTGAGTCAGGCAATGGATACTTGACAGGTTTTTTAGTTGAGATAAATTCCAAAGATCTAGTCACTGAAACAGGCGGAAGTATTTTTACAATATCTTCAGTTTTTGGTGAGCAAGAAAATAATTATTTACAATTCACTGAAGCAGAAAAAATCATAGAGCCCAATGGTGTTTACTATAGTATGGTAATAGATTTCCAATGTAATCTTTATCATTGGTCACAGTATGGGTATGAAGGATTGTGGGGTGAAGTGAACGACGGTGAGATTAGGGTTAATGTAAAATTAGAAGGCATTTAGTAATAGAACTTTTGAATTAATTCAATCTAAGAATTGCTCTACAATCTACTCCCATTAACGCTTTCCTAGTATTGTGTATTTCCTGAAAAATACATAGCATTCCAATTTGAGAAGTATCTTAAATCAGGATCAGGAATTGCATTTCGCAATAAGAGATTTGTTGAATAGAAAAGAGAAGAAGACCCCAAAGTTGACCAGTCAGAAAGACTACCTAATTCTGTCACTCCGTAGAGGTAATGTGTTTGCTTATGCTTCTTTATTATTCACCAATTTCATAATTCTCTCTGATTGCAGACATTCTGCTTTGACTTCAGTCGGAAGGTCATCCAATGCGATCTGATCACGAGATATCCATCTATAGATGTTGGATTGATCATTTTGAGACAATGGTGACTTCAATCTACTCACATACTCTTTAATTGCAGGAGCATATTTCATAAACGACTCTCTTTTCGCTGCTTGTAGCATATTTGCTTGTGCTACCATTTCTTCTTGTGAAATATTTCTTTGGTGCAGAATCTCTAATCCAAGAGTTAAAGTACTCTCTCGATAAAAGGCATTGATATAGAGATCATTGCGATAGTCGGAGATCAATGCATCTAACTGCTCTATGAAGTCCTCCTCTACTTGATATCTAATCCTCCATGCCTCTCCACTTGCAGTCATTGCTTTCTTCTGTGCTCGATATTTTCGGATTTGCTGTTCTCTATCAATATTCATAACATCTCATTTTGAATGTAAAAGTAGGTGTAATTGTAATGAATGTTTTCTCTATCGTATGGTCCTAGATTTGCACACTACAGCATTACACATTTAGACAAGTCTAAAAATAAGATTATATTTGTCAAAAATACAATACAACTAAGTATGTTACTTACCTTTACTGAAGAGAATTACCTCAAGGCTATCTTTAAGATTACAGAACGTGCCGTGAAGGTTGCCTCTACTAATATGGTAGCAGAGCAAGTCAATACCTCTGCTGCATCAGTCACAGATATGCTCAAAAAACTCAGTGACAAAGGATACATTAATTATGAAAAATATAAGGGTGCAACCCTCTCCCCGACTGGCGTCAAAGTCGCAACACAGCTGATACGTAAGCATCGACTCTGGGAAGTCTTCCTGCATGATAAGCTTAAGTTTCCCTGGGAGCAAGTCCATGAGATCGCAGAACAACTCGAACACATTAACTCCGATGACCTTATCTCTCGACTGGATAATTTCTTGGGGAATCCGAGATTTGACCCACACGGTGACCCGATCCCTAACTCCGAAGGCAAATTCATGCTGCGTAATCAGACATCTCTTGACATGGTGCATAGTGGTCAGAGAGTCCTCGTAGTGGGTGTCACTCAGCATTCTGTAGATTTTCTCAAGTATCTCAACCAACTCAAGGTCAAACTCGGAACTGCATTCAAAGTGATGGCTGTCACGGACTATGACAAGTCAATCACTCTCGAAAAAGACGGTGCAGAGACCCTTACAATTACCCATCAAGTAGCAAAAAATCTTCTGGTAAAATTTCAAAAATAGCATCAAACACTCATTATAAATACTACTCGATATGCATACCCGTATACTCATACTTATCGTTGGCCTATTCTATACCTGTGGTCTCACATTTGGCTACAGCCAGGACACTCCTAAATATCGCATCCTCGCCTCAGCATCCATGTGGGCTGACATGGCTAAGAATCTAGCTGGTGACAAAGCGATAGTCGATGTCATCGTCCCTATTGGTGGCGATCCTCACCTCTATGAACCCACGCCAGGGGATGCAAAGAAAGTAAGCAATGCTGATCTGATACTGGTCAACGGCCTGACATTCGAAGGGTGGATCAACGAACTCATCGCAGGATCTGGGACAGATGCCAAGACAGTGGTCATCACCAATGAAGTACAGCCTATCAGGAGTGACATCTATAAGGATGCAACCGACCCACATGCGTGGATGAATGCAGCTAATGGCCTCCTCTATATCAAGGCTATCCACGAAGCAATCATAGCACATGACCCAGCTAATGTAGACTACTACAAGGGACTCTATGAGGCTTATCGCGATCTCATCGAGGGCTTAGACAATTATATCAAATTTGCCGTCAAGAAGGTGCCTGAGCAGCAAAGAGTCTTGATTACCTCACATGATGCATTCAAGTATTATGGACAGGCATATGGTCTCAAGCTAGAGGCTATCCAAGGGATCTCTACTGAGTCAGAAGCACAGACCTCTGACATGATCAGAGTGACAGATGCCATCACCAAGTATCAAGTGCCTGCTGTATTTATCGAGTCCACGATCAACCCCAAGATGCTCAAGCAGATTGCTAAGGATAACGGAGTGAAGATTGGAGGCCAACTCTATGCTGATTCTCTCGGAGAAGAAGGCTCACCAGGTGATACCTATATCGGCATGATGACATATAATACTGATGTCATCGTCAATGCTCTCTCCAACGCCAATACTACGGATATCAAATTTGGCGATGAGACTACTGACAGCTATCTGTATTTGATACTTGGGTTAGTATTGCTAGGGATCATGGGATTAGTATTCCTCAAACTCAATAAGTAATCCAAGATGAAATCTAGATCACACCAAACTGCGATTGCCATCAAAGGGCTGAGTCACTCTTATGGGAATAAAAGGATACTGACCAATATCAATATCAGTATCCCCACAGGTACTCTCTGTGGAGTGATTGGACCAAATGGAGCTGGTAAGTCTACCCTCTTTAAGAGTATCTTGAAGCTGATTGATTATGACTTTGGGACGATAACCTTGCTTGATCAACCTATCGAAGAGATTCGCAAGCGTATCGCATATGTCCCTCAGAAAGATATGGTAGATTGGACATTTCCGGCAACGGTGATGGACATCGTACTGATGGGTCGATATCCATATAAGGGTATCTTCCAACGACTCAATGCTGAGGATCGACGGATAGCGAATGAAGCGCTTATCGCCTTGGGGATCGAGGAGTTGAGTGAGAGGCAGATTGGCAACCTCTCAGGTGGTCAACAACAGCGAGTATTCATCGCCAGAGCCCTAGCTCAGAATGCTGATATCTATCTCCTCGACGAACCATTCGTCGGAGTAGACATCGCTACCGAAGAAAAAATAATTACGATCCTCAAAGAGCTAGCTGCACAGGACAAAACAATCTTAGTCGTCCATCATGATCTCAGTACAGTCAGCCAATACTTCGACAGAGTCATCCTACTCAACCAACGGCTGATCGCAGCTGGACTGACAAGTGAGGTATTCAACGATGACACGATAAGCAAGGCATACGGAGGACAACTCAATATCCTACATACGATGGGACTCCAAGTGGCTAAGGCCAAAAAGTTGAATAAAAAATAGTAACGTGAATCTAGTCAAAGACTACGAAAAGACTAATAGCTCATTGGTACTGATATCAAGCTGCGTCTGATAGACTGCAAGCCCGTTAGCTCCATTGGCATTGAGGCCTTCTCCATCAAGTGTAAATCTAGCACTATGGGCACTACACAACCACTCGTCAGATGATGCATCATAGAGAATCTCATTGAGTTGATCATGACTGCAAGTCCTCGTCGCAGCGATGTAATCACCATTCAATGTCTGAGCTATCACGATACCATCGACGATAATATATCCACCAGCTACGAGTACGTCAGCATTATCTGGATCATCTAGGTCGATCGTCAAGTCCACATTATTCACTTCTCTCTTGTCTCGAGTACATCCACCAAGACACGATGTAGTCAATACAAATGCAGCACCGATTCCCAACTTTCCGATAAATTCTTTTCTGTTCATATCTAATTTTTCTCTAATACACTAAGTTACGTACTTACAGCGATATCTATTGTATAGATTGACGACGAAAGTCGATTATTCATCTTATCATTACATTTGCATCCACAGATATATCACCATATGGATACACTTCTACTCCCTGCGTTACTCGAGCAATACTGCACTGATCACTCTACACCACCCGATCAGATCCTCCAAGATATCGATCACTACAGCCACCTCAATACTACTAAGCCACAGATGGTCTCAGGGGCATGGCAAGGATCACTACTCCAGATATTGAGTTCAATGATTGCTCCGACATATATCGTTGAGCTAGGTACATTTACCGGCTACAGTGCTATCTGTCTCGCCAGAGGGCTCGCAAAAAATGGAACATTAGTCACCATAGAATCAGACGCAGAGATCCAAGCAAAAACCAAGGACCTCCTCTCTCAATCTTCAGTAATTGACAAGATTGACTTCCGCCACGGTAAGGCGCTTGACCTCATCCCTACTCTCGAGGATGGAATCGATCTTGCATTCATCGACGCAAAGAAAGAAGAGTACATGCAATACTATGAGGCTCTACTCCCCAAACTCAGAAGCGGGGGCATCATGCTCATCGACAACATCCTCTGGTACGGCAAAGTCCTCCAAGAGACTAAGGGGAAAGTGGCAGCACACTTAGATATGGTCAACAAGGAGATCAATGCCGATGATCGAGTGACTAACTGTCTTATCCCCATCAGAGACGGACTCATGATGGTAAGGAAGATATGATGAAATAGATGTGCAGGAGTAGCGACTCTCTGAGATGTATCTGTCGTGATCAATGAGTGTGGATAGCCAAGCTTATTGCCAGCTATGCCCCCTAATCCGCTTAGACTGCAACCTACTAGTCTTGATCTATCTTACTTGCCACTTACCATTTACCGAGAGTAGACCATTGATACATGCAGGGTCTATTGTACTCTCTTCATGACTGTCAATATTAAGGAAGCTTCCCTGTGGGATAGTGAGCATACTATTGATTCCAGTAATGATGCCTTTGCAGGCAAATACTCCTTCGACTAGGATTACTGCATCAGGTGGGACTACTACATATTGGCAACTCAATGGAACAATCTGATGATCCCAATTGTCAGGATTACCCCAGTTGGTATCAGTCCCGTTGCCAGTCCATGTGATCGTATCAGTAAGATCATATACACCATCACAATCATTGTCTAAGTTATCACATCCCTCATTAGCTCCAGGATAGACATCAGGATTATTGTCATCACAATCGATATCATTACAGAAGCCATCGCCATCTATATCTATTGATGAGTCACCATTACAATCTGAGCAACTCCCAGCTAACAGATACACTCTGAGCTCATCAAAGTATGAATCGTTATCACTGCCTGAGTTGCGGTTTCCTTTCAGATAGAGTCGGCACACAGTAGTCTCAGGAGGTACTGCAGTGATATTCTCTACCAATGTCCAACTATCAGTAGACGATGAGATGACTTCTGTAGTTGAGATGATAGCACCTTGATTGTCATAGTACTCAATGTAGACCTCTGGTACATCACTACCACTGAAGTTGCGGAGGTAGCCACCATACGATACGAGTGCCTGTCCTAGACTGATCTCTGCCTGATATTGTGAGAGTTCGATGACTTGATAAGCCAATCCGACATTCATCTCATTAGCGCAGATTCCTCCTACACCAAAATTGCGACTGCCGATATAAGGACTTACAGAGTTACATTCAGCATTTTCTAGTGATTCGATATCACCTATCCAACTAGCAATCCCATTTTCTGCCCCTTGATTGACAATAAGGTTTGGTGAGAGGGTATCTGATTGAGATTGATAATAGAATGTTGTAGGTGTTGACCATTGACTCCACTCGAGACTTTGATCACGATATCTTACTCTCCAGTAATACTCTGCATCCATTCCCAGATTAGCAATTTCTTGATCAGTTAAGTCATCATCTGCTTGCAAATTGACTTCATTATAAAAATTTTCGTTTTGACTCCATTTCTCATCTACGATAGCATCTACAAAGTTATTGGAAGTAGCTATCTGCCAATGAGCCCCTTGGAGAGTATCCATCACCCCAGAAAACTGTGATGCCTTCAACTCGAGACAACCTGCCTGGACAGTATCACCATCTATAGGGAAGATATTGCGAGGAGTATGTGGGGCATACTCGTGTCGATATATTGTCAATTCATCCCTTGTTACATTCTCCAAGGTCACATCTTGATCACCTCTAGAGTATCGCCTCAGCACAAACTTTGGCTCTATCCCAGCATCGACATCAAGCAGTACAAACCCATATTCGTCTTGACTCTTGACGAACTCTTCATAATCAGCATTGGGAAATTCCCCCCAATTATCTATCGCACCACCAGCGGTAGCGACATTGACCCACAGATGTTTGTGGTCACGTGATTGCCCTCGACTGTAACCATGTGTATGTCCAAAGAAGTGTATCGATGGTTTGCCACTCAACGTAGTAAATGATTGTAGAGAGTCTATCACTTTACCTGTAAAGTCATTTTCGCCAGGTGTCCACAACTCGGACTTATATGGATGATGCAACTCAGCAAACACAAAGTCAATATGAGCAGCATTCATCGTGAGATCGAGAACCGTACTGAGCCAGTTAAGTTGAGTTATCTGATCAGAATTGCCACTATTAGAGTTAAGTCCTATGATCCTGACATTGGAAATATCCTTATACCAACACTCATCTTCTAGATCAGCAGCTCCGTTATCTGGCATGGTCATATATTTCTTGAAGTTACTGAGACCATTCCCTAAGTACTCATGATTGCCAGGCACAGGATAGAATGGCACATAACCAAACAAGCTGTCTGAAGGGTTAAAAAAATCTTCCTGCCATTGTGAGTAAGTACCTCCAGTGACTACTAAATCTCCAGGTATCATTACAGCCTCCAAATCACTCAACTCTGAACCGATATCTTGGGAAATAGTAGGGATGATACCTTCTTCAATAATCTCTCTGAACTTATCAGGATGGCTACTATCGGACTGCATATCCGAGATTGCAACAATCTGCGTAGATGTATGAGCAGATGGATGTGCAAGAGTGACAAAGTGACGAAGCGTCGATTCTTGACCATCTATCATCCTTACTCGATAGTAATACTTAGTCTGAGGAGTAAGTGATGAGAGCAGTACAGTATGTATCCTTGACTGACCTGACCCTACCACACTGATACTAGTCTGACTCTGATCTAGGTCAAATGGGCTGATCCCATAGTCTACATATCCCTGACCGACAGCATCAGACTCCCACATGAGGGTGATTGCATTGGACGATACATCTTGGAGGTAAGGATTGACAACGATAGTCTGACCAAGCAAGAGTGACAGTGGCATGAGGAGCAAGAGTGAGATAAGTATGCCGTGAGGGATCGATGAGAGATTCTTCAGAGTATCATTAGAGTATAGAGTTACAGCTTGCATATTTACTTCCATAGTATCTAATCTTGTGTGGCTCGGAAATATAAGTAGAGTTTCCAGAGAGAAAATTCGTACAGCCTTGCCTTATTATCAACAAGTCTAGCTTTGTACCCATCAGCACGCAACTCGAGTTGATTAGAGACGAACTCTCTGAGTCCAAGTGCAGTGATCAGTTTCGCATAGCGTTGGAGTTGAGTCGTAGTGAGTATACCTTGACGTTGGTATTCGATAAGGTTTCCGATTGCATTTTCTGTCTTCTGTAGGAACACTTTGTTAGTCTCTAGACCGACATGCTCGACTGGATTATCAATATGCAAGATAGACATATTGCAATTTACTACAATATGTCCAAATGCGAGATCCTCGTAACCATAGCCTACGATCTCTTCATTGAATTTGACTTGATCGAAGATCTGTCGATTCGCTAGGAAGTTGTTGGTATGAAAGTAATTAGCTTTATCTCGATTACGTACTCTTGCTGACTTCGATTCTTTGTTACTCCCATAGAGCCAATGGAGGTATTTACTCTTAGCTCTTGGCGGTCTCTTAGAGTATATCCTCCCTCCGACTACCACATCTGCTTCATCGATCACAGCGAGATAATCCTTGATGTAGGATTTGCCTACGAGCTTACTGTCACTATCTAGGAAGAGGACCTTGTCATAGATCGCCGACTTGACCAGCCAGTTTCTGATTTTTGATCGGCCGAGATTCTCTTTGAGCTCTAAGTAATTGACGCCAAAGAGACTACTCAGCTCTTGATTCTTAGCTTTGTACTTTGCCTCTGAGCAGTCATCGTACACTAAGATTTCAAATCTAATCTTGTGCCTAGAACACTGTTTGAAGAGACTCTTCACCAATTTGGTCACATCAACATTATATACTGGGATCAAAATCGAAAGCATCGGTAAAAATATGTATAAATTTGCTAATCAATTTGCTGGTACACGTGTTCCACTTATTTACACTCTAATTCTAATCACTATGGCGCCACAGCAGCTCATCAAGTCAATGACCTCAGATACTGTCCTTCATCAGATTGCTGATCACATATTTAGCTCGACTAGACTGACACCTGAGCAAGGCATCTATCTCTATGACCATGCTCCTGTTGGCTATCTTGGCTACCTTGCTAATCACATCAGAGAGTCTCGCCACGGTGATAGGACCTACTTTAACCGCAACTTTCATATCGAACCGACCAATGTCTGTCTCTACACCTGTACCTTCTGCTCGTACTCCAGACTCATCAAGAAGAGATCCGAAGGTTGGGAGTACACTATCGATGACATCCTAGATATCGTCAAGAAATATGATGATCAACCGGTCACTGAAGTCCATATCGTAGGAGGAGTACTCCCACAGTATGACCTTGAGTACTATACAACATTATTCAGCAAAATCAAGGCTCACCGCCCTGAGCTTCATATCAAAGCGCTTACTCCAGTCGAGTACCACTACATCTTCAAGAAAGCAAAGATCTCGTATCAAGAAGGGATGGAAGCAATCAAGGCATCAGGTGCCGATAGTATGCCAGGTGGAGGCGCTGAGATCTTCCATCCAGAGATCAGAGATCAGATCGCTGGTGGCAAATGCAGTGGCGAAGAGTGGTTAGAGATTCATCGAATCTGGCATAAGCTCGGACAGCGATCTAATGCGACGATGCTCTATGGTCACATCGAGAACTCCATGCACCGAGTAGATCACCTCACTAAGCTCAGAGATCTGCAGGATGAGACGGGTGGCTTCCAGACATTCATCCCACTCAAGTTCCGCAACAAAGGCAATGAGATGTCTCACATCGCAGAGAGCACAACTGTTGAAGATATGAGGATGTACGCCATCAGTAGGATCTACCTAGACAACTTTGATCACATCAAAGCTTACTGGCCGATGATAGGGAGAGAGAGTGCCCAGACTCTGCTTGCATTCGGCGTCAATGATATAGATGGTACGATAGATGATACGACTAAGATCTACTCTATGGCAGGCTCTGAGGAACAAAACCCAGCTCTGTCTACTGCTGATCTCGTCAAGCTCATCAGAGCAGTCGGTCGTAAGCCTATAGAGAGAGATACTCTTTACAATGTCATTAATGATTATACCGATACTGTGTTTGAAGATGATGATAAGTACAAAGGATATATTGGTTTGCCAGTGACTCAGTAGATTCAATGACTACTCAACTTCCATTGCAGTAAATACACTCACAAATGGATTGTAGCACTTATGTAAATTGTAGCATACTCAATATCAAAGCGAATCAATCGGTCTGTCTCAGTTTCATTGACATCCTTGTTCAGATAGGTTGGGTACCAGCTCAAAGGAACAGCAAAATTTATGGACAACAAAGACACTGCATTTATACAAATGGAATCCTTAATCTTAGAGATGACAGGTGGCGAGTATCCCTGCGTAACCATCACTGAGATTACTCTCCTATCTGCAAAGCCAATCATTGCTCCAAGGTATCTCCTCTATCCTGAGACAACAGAGGCACAGCAAATAGAAAGTGCGAAGAAGGTGTATGGACTGCTTACTTAACTCTCTCACAACTTTACCGTTAGATGAATTTCTTACCGAATCACTAACATTTTCTTCGTACTATTAAAGTCCAGTGATTCAATTTTGACAATGTACATACCACTCGATACTTCGGGCATATTTATAGCAATTTTATCAGTCTTTTGGTAATCAGTAAATTCTTGGCAATAGATCAATTTGCCATTCAATTGATACACTTTAATAGTAGGATTTTCTAAATATTTATAGTTATTCCACAACAGGAAGCTCCCTTGGTTGGGATTTGGAGAAAGTAAAAAATCAGGAGCATCTGTAAGATTCAAGGGATCACAATCAAATCCGAAATCCAACAGCTCAAAATAAGCTATTAAGTTGCGACGAACATAACATGGTCTATCAATCAGATAGTCTTCTAAATCGGATTTAACATCTTCTTCCCACAACGATGGAGTAATTGGAAAGTGCCATCGACTCGAATGGCTTCGAATTTCGGGAAGATACATTGCCTTAATTGTTGCGAGTTTTTCTAGCATCACATCAGTCTTCAGGTCACTATTTAAGAGTTCAGCATAACGATCAAGGAACTGTTGTGTAAAGGTTTCACTCCTTCAATAAATGTCTGAATAAAAATGTAGAATATGGAGGATTAGGCCAAGAAGTGATACTGCTATCATCTAAGGTAGCATACTCCATCATATTGAAATCCCTACTGCGAAATCCTGCATCCAAGTCAAATAATATCCACCTCCACTTTCCACTTGGCTTTTGCCGCCAAACTTTAATATTATTCGCTGGCCAATCAGAGTTACTAAAGAACATCTCAGCAATGTAGTAGTCAATGAAATTTTCGATTTCAATCTGTTGTCTTACTACATCATAATTGGCTGAGATCGACAAGTCATTACCAGTGATAAAATCTATCATATTATCATAATCAAGATTAGTCCATTTCTTAATCTCTACATCGTCATCATCGATCTCAAAATTGGAAGCCAAGTAGTGCTTATCTACCCTCTCTCTGAGTGTATGGATTCCCCAATACTCACCATTAATATATACGATTACTGGTCTGAAATCTTGATACTCAAGTTCCATATCACTACAAATATCCTGCGCTAGAGCATCTTTTATCATCGTTTCTTTACCCCAATCACCCATTGTAGTTCGAAGCACAAAACGTTTGTATTCATCTTCATCCCTTTGAGGCAAGAGTGGATAGTCAAATGAATTTTTCCCATACTCAGACCTTGCATAGAGACGCAATGACTTCTGGGCAGCCTGCCTTGTCTTACCTCCGTGGATTCGAATACCTGCATCTTGGCTAAATCCAACCTCACCATCCTCCTCAAAGTAAGTAATGTGTACATCTCGTTCCCAATCATCTCCTTTCTCAAAATAATTACCTGTCCATTCAGGATTGTTTGCATCGTAATGCACCCCAGGTACATAGATACCATCCTCTTCATTAAAAAGATTATCTCCTTGTGTTACTAAAGAGATAACTGGTAAGGTATACTTCGCCGACAGATCAGGATCGACAAAGTAAGTCTGAGTATAGATAGGACTCGTCAGTTCACCATTCTTATATGAAGCACATCTTAAAATTGAAGCTTTATGTAAGTTTTCGTTTGGTGAGACCCAAGCATGAAAGCTGATTAGGTCTTGATTCGGAGATGACTTGATTTCCGAAAAGAAGTTTGGATCGTTAATCCTTTCCCTGATTACTATGCTCTCATTGAACACTGCAGATTCCGGTGTAGGGATGTCACCATTTAAGGTATAGAATATCGTATCTGTTAAGAAGGGTGAAACAACCAACTCAAAATCAGAATCATAAAATCCCTCTTGATGTGAAAAAGAGAACGGATTCGCTAGATTATTAGTCGACTCAGGACTTGATTGAGGTGTCTTTACCCAATTTCCACTCCCATCTGGCAATCTGATATATGCTTGATTTACATTTAAGGAAACTGAGGCAACTTGATCAATTACCTGTCCAGATTTAGATAAGAACAACTCTTCTCCGGCTGAATCAATCTTAAAGTTTGTGTGCAATTCAATTGGACTAACTTTATCCTTGCCAGATGCAAATACCAACAAGTAATCCAATGGAGCTAATATTTGATCCGGGAAACTCCACTTACCAAGCAAATCACCATCATCTGAAAGACAATATTCACTGAGATTGATTGAAAATTGACTCCTATTAAAGATCTCTATGTAGTCGTTGTAATCTTCATCTTCGTCTGCAACCCTTGATTCATTGTCTGACATAAATTCATTGATGACGAGAGACTGTCCCGTAGCATGACTCATAAGGAAACAGAATAGAATAATTGGAGTCAATGTTATTTTCATTTGAAATAAATCTCTTTTACACAAGTAATTGACTGAAATCCATAACGAATAATAAGCAAGATTTGATATCAAACAGCCTCAAAGTTTGGACTATTCTTAAGGGTGTTATGCTAAATAGAGTAGGTAATTGAATTTCAGTTTACCGCAAAGATCGCTTGTTACCATCAGTTCTCCACTTCACTTCTTATGTGTTGGGTGACATATTAGACCAACAACACCAAAATCTCGAAAATCTCATCCTATTTTTACGGTCTTATTCAGATATGGCAAACATAGATGACAAATTATCGTTATAACCGTATCCTACAAAATTTTAAAAAACGATATATTCACTTCGATTCACAATTAGGACTGCCTAATTCTCATCGGACGGATATGACTCAATAACAAAATTGCAATGCACAAACACCTTTTCACAGAAGAACATCAGATGTTTAGAGAATCTTTAAGAGAGTTTCTCAAAACAGAAGTAACACCATACATCGACGAATGGGAAGCCTCAGGTACTATTCCAAAGGAGATTTGGCCAAAATTTGGAGAGATGGGATTTCTTGGTGTACATTATCCAGAGGAATATGGAGGGATGAATCTAGACATCTTCTACACCATCATCTTGTTAGAAGAGTTGCAGTGTATCAATTCTGGAGGATTTGCGGCAGCGATCTGGGCACACTGCTACCTCGCGATGACACACCTCAACAAGGAAGGCAGTGAAGAAATCAAGCAATCATACCTTAGAGAAAGTATCAACGGTACCAAAGTAGGTTGTCTGTGTATCACTGAACCATATGGTGGATCAGATGTAGGAGCAATGCGGACGACTGCAGTCAAAGATGGTGATCATTATGTACTGAATGGCAGCAAGACATTTATCACTAATGGTGTCTACTCAGACTATCTCGTGGTCGTAGCCAAAATGCCAGAACTAGAGAACCCAAAGGCAATGGGAATCTTTCTCGTCGATAGAGATACTCCAGGAGTGAGTGCTAGCAAATTAGACAAACTTGGATGGAGAGCATCTGATACAGGAGAGATAGCATTTGATAACGTCAAGATCCCAAGCAGTCATCTCATGGGAGAGCCTGGTAAAGGATTCTACTATGTGATGCAACACTTTGCTCTTGAGAGACTCATCATGGGAGTCAATGCTCATGCGAGAGCGGAGTATGCACTCAAGTATACCCTACAGTACATGACTGAGAGGATGGCATTTGGCAAGACGCTTGACCGATTCCAAGTATTGAGACACAAGATCGCTGACCTGATGACAGAGGTAGAGATCGTCAAGACATTCTCATATCAAGTAGCCAAGAATCTCCAAGATGGAGTCTATGTCGTCAAGGAAGCATGTATGTCTAAGCTCCAAGCAACACGAGTCTCAGACAATGTCATGTATGAGTGCCTTCAACTCTTGGGTGGCTATGGCTACATGGAGGAGTATCCCCTAGCACGGATGTTTAGGGATAGTCGCCTCGGTCCGATCGGTGGTGGTACATCAGAGATACTCAAGGAGATCATCGCCAAGATGGTAGTAGATAAGAAATCTTATAAGACAGAAGTCTAATGCTTAACAAAAAAATAGAGACTTTTCAATCTCAACAGAGACATTGACTCAGCTCAAACTCATAGAATGTCCACGTGATGCGATGCAAGGCATCAAAGACTTCATCCCTACTGAAGTAAAGGCAACATATATCTCTACCCTACTCAAGGTGGGATTTGATACGATAGATATCGGTAGCTTCGTCTCACCCAAGGCGATCCCCCAGATGAGAGATACCGCCGAATTGCTCAAGTCACTTGACCTCACGCAGACCCAATCCAAGCTCCTTACTATCGTGGCTAATGCTCGAGGAGCTAAGGCAGCGATGGAATTTGAAGAGATTGATTATCTCGGCTATCCATTCTCCATCTCTGAGACATTCCAGATGCGTAATACCAATGCCTCAATAGAGGAGTCCATGGATCGTGTAGCAGATATCCAATCACAAGCCATCAAGAATGGTAAGTCGATGGTACTCTATATCTCGATGGGATTTGGCAATCCATATGGAGACGAATGGAATGTAGAGATCGTCGAAAAGTATGTCAGCCAACTCTACTCGATGGGCATCAAGACATTCTCTCTCAGCGATACGATTGGCGTCTCTACACCGGAAAGTATCTCTTACCTCTTCAGTAACTTGATTCCTTCATTTCCTGATGTAGAGTTTGGTGCTCACCTCCACACGACTCCAGATAAGTGGGAGGAGAAGGTCCATACCGCTTACGCAAATGGCTGTAGGCGTTTCGATGGAGCAATCAAAGGATATGGAGGCTGCCCGATGGCCAAGGATGATCTCACAGGCAATATGCCTACTGAACAGATGCTGCACTACTTCCATACACATCAAATCGAGACAGGATTAGATATGGATGCTTTCGCTAAAAGCATGAAGTCTTCAGATCTGATATTTCACTAAGTATCCACATCGCAGACACTCTGATAACTCGATCAGGTCTCAACTCCATGACACATCTCTATTTGACGATGGTGAGAGACATCTTTTTTTACCTATTGGAATCCCACAGAAGTAACATTGAGATAACAAAAGATTTTTTAGTTTTACACTTTACTTTTAAGTCTTGAACCAACCTTAATGAACAAGTCTTCTATCATACCAGTAAGCTTAATACTGGTAGTTCTTCTCCTCCTACCTACATTAGCCTATGCAGGCAGTGACGCTTCGACATTCGGAGTATGGACCATCCTCAATATCGCAGGGTCGCTTGCATTCTTCATCTTCGGTATGAAGATGATGAGTGAAGGCATCCAGAGAGCTGCAGGATCTCAGATGAGAAGAATACTCCGTAGCATGACTAAGAATAGGTACCTAGGAGTATTTACAGGATTCCTTATTACAGCACTTGTCCAATCGTCTTCAGCTACAACAGTGATGACCGTCTCATTTGTCAATGCTGGGATCATCTCACTTGTAGAGTCAGCTGGTGTCATGATGGGTGCCAATATCGGTACGACAGTGACTGGATGGATCATTGCAGTGCTTGGGTTCAAGGTCAAGTTGAGTGCATACTCTATCCCACTCTTTGCTATCGGAGTACCGATGCTGTTTTCCAAAGAAGGTCGACAAAGACATTGGGGAGAATTTTTGATTGGATTTGCCATCTTATTTTTGGGTCTCTCTTACTTGAAAGGATCAGTACCAGATCTTGGAGGCGAAGCACTTGCATTTATTGAGGGATGGTCTAATTATGGAATCTTCTCTAGGATCCTCTTCGTCATGATAGGAGCCCTAGTGACAGTCTTAGTCCAGTCATCAACAGCAGCGATGGCTATCACACTGACCCTCTTGTATGCTGGTTGGTTGCCATTAGACGTCGCAGCAGCCATGGTACTCGGGGAGAATATTGGGACGACAATCACCGCAGAAGTAGCCTCCATGATAGGTAATACACAAGCCAAGAGATCTGCACGTATTCACTCACTCTTCAATGTCATCGGTGTCATATGGATGGTAATATTGTTGCCTAAGTGGATAGATTTTCTCTCTGTATTTGTCGAGAACTTTACGGGATTATTTGAGAGTAATGCCAAGCTAGACACTGCAGACTTGAGTGCTACTAATACCATGAATACTTATATCCTTGCAGCGTTCCATACGACATTCAACATTCTCAATGTTACCTTGCTCATTGGATTCGTACCTTGGTTGATCAGGATGTCGATCAAGACAGTCCCCGATAAGGCAGGTGATGATAGTATAGACAAGTTGAAGTTTATCAATTCTGCTAACCGGACACCAGAGTTAGCAACTGTAGAACTCCAACAGGAAGTAGCTAGGTACGGTGAGATCACTACTCGGATGCTGGGATTCAGTCGGACGTTACTCAATACTACTGACGACAAAGAGAAGCTAAGTCTCATCGCCAAGCTCAAAAAGTATGAGGAGATCACTGACAAATTCGAAGAGGAGATTACTGACTACATTACCAATCTGTCTGACAAAGAAATGACGCATAAGACAAGCATCAGACTGAGAAGTTTCTTCAATATCTGTAATGATATGGAAAGGATCGGTGATATATTCTATCAATTCGCTAAGACGATGGAAAGCAAAATCAATAGAAAAATCTACTTCACTCCAGAACAGCGAAATCAACTCAATGATCTATTGAATATCGTAGAACGATCATTTGAAGAGATGAACCACAACCTCAATCTCTCAAGCTACGAGTCAGCTAGTCTTACCAAATGCTATCATCTAGAAGACGAAACCAACATCCAGCGGAATGCGATGCGGAAGTTCAATCAAGACAATATAGGTAAGGGAGATTACGACGTCAATGCCGCCATGGTGTTCACCAATATGTTTTCGTCACTGGAGAGGATAGGTGATCACATCGTCAACATCAACGAGTCTGTGGCTGGAGAGATCTAATGGGCATGAGAAGCTCTCGTACGAGACCATTCTTATCGCTACCTTTATGACTTCAACTCTCAACCAATACTTATTCCATGCCGAATACGACATACTTACCGATGTTTCCATTAGAGATCGTCACATATCCTACAGTTGGGCTCAATCTGCACATCTTTGAAGAGCGGTATCGCAATCTAATCGCTGATGCAAACAATACTGGAATCAACTTCGGTATCGTACCTGTGCTAGAGAATGGTCAGCTGCAAGAGGTCGGGACTGAGATGAAGCTCATTGGCATCGAGAAGTCTTATGACGATGGGAGACTTGACATCAAGACAATGGGTGTCCGCAGATTTAGGATCAACTCATATCATCATCTGTATGATGGCAAACTCTATGACTCAGCTAATGTAGACTACCTTGTCACGAGCTACGAAGCCGATCCTGAGCTCTATCAGGTCATCACCAATCAAATCCAAATGCTCTTTGATATCTTTGCCATCGATAAGACACTCCCGCATATCGATGAGACACTAACCACATATCAGCTAGTCCCTCATGCAGCCCTCAATATCGAACAAGAGATCCAATTCATCAAATTGGACAAAGAGCTTGAGAGACAACTCTTCATCGTAGAGCACCTCAATGACTTCATCCCCAAGGCCAAAGAAATGGAAGAAATGAGAGTCAAAGTCCAGCTAAATGGGCACTTCAGAAACCTTCTCCCCCCAGATCTCAAAGAGTATCCATAGGACGATCATTATCCATCTCCAAGACTGCGTACTCCCCCCAACATTTGCATATAGCGACAGACTAGAGTGAGAGAGAGATGTGATGGGATAAGACCTCAGATTATTGCACCTTATTACCACTAGAGTCAGCCTTAGTCTGTAGCTTAGTGTATCTAAGAGCACGCTATGGATATCAAAGAAATACTCAACTCACTCCACACTAAGATCAAATCTCTACCACACCAAGGTGAGCAGGCAACCTATATACCCGAATTACTGACGGTGGATGCAGATAGATTTGGAGTATATGTAGCGAATCTTGACCTCACTGGTATCGGTGTAGGCGACTATGAACAGGCATTCTCTATCCAGAGTATTGCTAAGGTCTTATCAGTGAGTCTTGCCTATCAGTTATGCGGGGAATCGATCTGGTCGCGAGTCGGCGTGGAGCCATCTGGCACAGCATTCAACTCACTCTTACAGCTAGAGGCTGACAATGGCATCCCCCGTAATCCATTTATCAACTCAGGTGCTATGGTCATCTGTGATATCTTGATTACTGCATTGGATGACCCTAAGGAGGACTTTCTTACTTTCGTAAAAACAATCGCTAATAATCCTACACTCTCATACTCTACACAGATCGCAGAATCAGAAAAAGAAATAGGCTATCGCAATATTGCCTTATGTAATCTCATCAAATCATTTGACAATCTGAATAATGAACCAGATGAAGTCTTAGACTTTTACTTCAACCTATGCTCATTGGAAATGTCTTGTGAGGCTGTTGCTAAGCTCTTCTTGTACCTTGCTAATAATGGCACTTGTCCTATCAGCGGCACCGATGTGCTGACTCTCAGTCAATCTAAGCGAATCAATGCACTCATGCAGACATGTGGATTCTATGATGAGTCGGGAGAGTTTAGCTTCAAGGTAGGACTACCAGGTAAGAGTGGTGTAGGTGGAGGTATCGTGGCGATTCATCCAGATCAGTATGCGATCGTAGTATGGAGTCCAAGGCTCAATGCCAAAGGCAATAGCTACAAGGGGATGCTATTCCTTGAGGAATTTACTTCATTAACAGAGCAATCCATATTTTGAAAGAGTTACCCTTACTAGATCAGATCAGAGCTTGCACAGTGTGCCAACCACATCTCCCACATCAGGTGAGACCAGTACTCTCTTACTCGGCTCAGAGCAAGATTATCATCATCGGTCAAGCTCCAGGAGCTAGAGTGCAAGCGAGCGGTATACCTTGGCATGACAAGAGTGGAATCAATCTCCGGAGATGGCTCGGTGTCAATGAAGAGCAATTCTATCATCCAGATAACTTTGCCATCCTTCCGATGGGATTTTGCTATCCAGGCAAAGGGAAGAGTGGAGATCTCCCTCCTCGTAAGGAGTGTGCCCCGCTCTGGCATGATCTCATCCTAGACCAAATCTCTAATCATAGACTCACTCTACTGATAGGTACTTATGCTCAGAAGTACTATCTAGGACCACGAGCCAAGCGTAATCTTACTGCTACAGTGAGGCAATTTGAAGACTACCTACCGAGCACAATCGTCCTTCCTCATCCTTCTCCTCGCAACTTCCATTGGATGAATAAAAATCCGTGGTTTGAGTTGGATCTCCTGCCGATACTCCAAGCCAAAGTAACTGAGGCGTTACAGGAGTAGTCCTATTAGACACTGCACGTTAGCGAACAAATGGATCAGAAAATCTCTCCTGCAGCACAAAAGATTCATCTTGTAGAGTCATCAAAAAGGACTTAAGTGCCTCTCGATCTCCAGTATTCATCTCTCTATTGGAGGACTTCAATCTGTTATCTAAGTTGGGATGATCCTGGACACCATATTGATAATGATCTAGCACCTCATCCAGTGTATTGAATCTTCCGTCATGCATATATGGAGCAGTCATACCGATATTTCTCAGTGATGGCACTTTGAAGATCCCCTGTCCCATGCCCTGATCTGCGTAAGCGAGATCGAGACCTATATTGGCAGCATCTCCGCCAGTACCACCATAGAATGATCCTTCGTCACCTCCTGGGAAGAATCCACCATCCTCTCCAAAGACTAAATTATGCCCTAATACGCTATGACAGTCATTACACCCCACCCTTGCAAATACTTGCATGCCGGCACGTTCTATAGCAGTGAAATCTTCAAAATCGTTGTCTCTTGCAAGATCAAACTTACTCTGATTGCTATTAATAGACCTGACAAATTGAGCAAGCGCTTTACCTATGTTTTCTTGAGTGATGACCGAACTTCCAAACGCTTGATTGAAGAGGTTAGGATAGTAATCTTTCGCTGACAGCTTTTCCGCAAGGTAATCAAGATCTTCTATCCCCATCTCGATATGATTCTGCACAGGGAGTAATACTTGCTCTTCCAATACAGACTGAGACATATCCCAAAAGAACGTATTAGAAAATTGGAGATTAATCAAGCTTGGTGTATTGCGATGAGTGAGTTCATCGCCAAACCCAGAACTAAATTGCCTACCATCTGCAAATGAGAACTCAGGGAGATGACAGGTCCCACACGAGATCCTTCCATTGAGAGACAAATCTGGATCATAAAACAACACCCTCCCTAACTGAGCACCTTCATTAGTGGTCACATTGTCAAAGGGTTCATTAGAGTGGACAAACAACCCTTCTGTTTCCATCGCTGAGAGATAGTCATCAGGAACTTCAGGAAGAATAGGTACATCCGGGGCATGACTTACTGCTGGAGATGATTCCTTACTACAACTGAGCATAACTATACCCATCAAGCAGCACAAAAAGAGTCTGTAAGTAATATTCATAATTGTTTGTTTTGAAGGAAGATGATTAAAATTATGACTAAAAAGCCATTTTTACAAATATTGAAATCGGTAATTTTACTGCAAAGTTGGAATTTGTCCTCTCTTGATTTGTGATCTCTTCTTCGTTGACACTGCTGATCTCAGTACTCTTTCTCCTCGTACCAACCAGAGCAGTTTCCACCCAAAATC
The DNA here is from genome assembly GCA_938001865.1 of uncultured Saprospiraceae bacterium. Taxonomy (GTDB): domain Bacteria; phylum Bacteroidota; class Bacteroidia; order Chitinophagales; family Saprospiraceae; genus JAHDHH01. The sequence continues at coordinate 25,847 of CALLAW010000015.1, forward strand.
CAATCTTATCATTGACCCAGTAAGTAAGCCCTAGTGGCAATCCTACACCTATCCCATTAGTCCGTCTCTCCGTCGTCGATGTATTATTAACACCTCCATCAAAATCAAAATTACTTTCAAAAATGTTAAAGATGGCATCCACTCCATAATGAAGCTCTAAACTCCGTGTGAGTGGTCGTCTCCATTCTACTCCTGTCCGTGCAAATATCTGATGGAATGTGGAGTTAAATGAAACATCTTGGATATCCTCGTTCCGTGATAGTGAAACATTGAACCCATTACGCCAGTAGACCGAATCGCCTACTTTGAAGTTGATCATGATCAACTCTTGATTAGCTGAGTTGAATGGAGTAGCCGGTGATATTATCCTCTGGAGCAAAGGTGAGACATTAACCCCAAACTCTAGCTTAAGGGTGTTGCGACTCGTGTCTGTGATAAGCTGCACCTCTTCATACTTAGCTCCGTCTGCAACCCAACTCTCCAAGGTCACACCATTATCTAAGAGACTTGGGTCATAGACTCTTACAGGATATTTACCGAGAGAATCTTGCAATAGCTGATCTTGAGAATACACGAGAGTTCCTACTACAGTGAAGAGAAGTGACAAGAAAAGGTGCTTTTTCATATTGTTTGCTTATTTGTTGATCGTTTGGAGTCCCGCTATACTCTAAAGGACTTATGGTACCATACACTTTACAATGACGTAACATTGTCGAACTTGGTTGGGTGATATAGACTAAAAAAATACTTAAATGTGCTATGAGATATCCAATTCTTAGTAGTAACGTTGCTTTAAGATACAATAATGAAAATGAAAAAACCAATCAAGCTCAAGTTTAGGTGGAGTGATCTAGATCCTAATGGTCACGTCCGTAACTCCGCATACTGCGACACATTCGTCGATGCGAGGATGCAACTGTTCAAGGCAAGTGGATTTCCACTCAGTAAGCTCCTTGAGCTCAATCTGGGTCCAGTTGTAATCCGAGAAGACTTTTATTACATCAAAGAAATCTATGGCGATGCGGAAGTCTACGTATCGATTTATATTGCTGGGAAGTCAGAGGACAATAGATACTTTAGATTTGTCCAGCATATGTACAATACGAGTGGAACACTCAGTGCTTATTTAGAATTTACCTTCGGATTATTAGATCTGAGCTTACGCAAAATGGCAGTACCTCCTGCCCTGCTTCTCGAGTATTTTCTAGACCTAGAAAAGACCGAACACTATGAAATCATTGATAAGGCTACCCTGAAAAATCCAAGAATCCCCTACACAATAACCCTAAAAACAGACCAACTCTAACCCCAAGAGCCATATTCACTCCGAATAACTGAAAAAGTCCTAAATTTACGCCGAGTATGGTCACAGCCTTATGGCAAATCCAAAACTCAAAAAAAACTAACTAAAACTTACACTGCAAGATGAAATACTTCTTAGGCAATAGCCCACTTTGGTTCAAGTACACGATGATCGGATTTCTAATCTTCAATGTTATCTCATTGATTGCTTTTGGACCGATGATCACAGCATGGCTGTTTATCGGAGAGTTCATCTTCACACTGGCTATGGCTCTTAAGTGCTACCCTCTGCAGTCTGGTGGTCTACTTGCGATACAGGCGATATTGCTCAATCTCACTACTGCGCAGCATGCATATGACGAAGTCCATCACAACTTAGAGGTCATCTTGCTCCTCGTATTTATGGTCGCGGGTATCTACTTCATGAAGCCGCTAATCATGTATATCTTCAGTAAAGTATTTACCAAGATTAAGTCTAAGACGTTTCTCTCTATCCTCTTTGTGTTCCTTGCTGCTGTGTTATCGGCATTCTTGGATGCACTGACAGTGACAGCTGTATTGATCAGTGTGGCTGTGGGATTCTATGGAGTATATCACAAGATCCACTCAAGTGATGCAGACTATGATGACAGTGGTACTCTCGATCGTAAGCAACTCAGTGGGGAGACTCTTGAGCAGTTTAGAGCATTCTTGAGGTCACTCATCATGCATGGTGTAGTCGGTACTGCCTTAGGTGGTGTCATGACCATCGTCGGCGAACCCCAAAATCTCCTCATCGGACAAGAGATGGGATGGGACTTTATTGAATTTTTCAAGCGGATGGCACCTGTTACCCTCCCAGTGTTTGTATTCGGATTGATTACAACATTTGTCCTCGAGAAAACCAAGATATTTGAGTACGGCGTAGAGCTCCCAGAAACCGTCAGAACAATCATAGAAAACTATACTCAAGAAGAAGATAGAAATCGAACTGACAAGCAGAAATGGGGACTTAGAGTTCAGGCCGTTGCAGGTATCCTCTTGATCATCGGATTAGCACTCCATCTTGCTCCGGTTGGATTTATCGGTTTGGCTTTGATCATCATCCAGACAGCATTTATGGGTATTATAGATGAGCATAAGATCGGTCATGCCTTTGAAGAGGCACTCCCATTTACCTCATTGCTTGTAGTATTCTTCGTAATAGTAGCGATGATACATGATCAGCATCTGTTCAAGCCTATCATAGACTGGGCATTAGCACTGCCTGTAGGTCAGCAACCGTCGATGTTCTATCTTGCCAATGGTATCCTATCGATGATCAGTGATAATGTCTTCGTAGCAACAGTGTATATTGGAGAAGTCAAAGAAGCATTTGATAGTGGTGCTATCACTAGAGATCAACTTGACAAACTGGCTATTGCGATCAATACAGGGACTAATCTCCCGAGTGTAGCTACGCCTAATGGTCAAGCGGCATTCCTCTTCCTACTGACATCAGCATTAGCACCATTGATCAATCTCTCTTATGGTAAGATGGTCAAGATGGCACTACCGTATACGATAGTACTAGGTGGAGTCGGCCTACTCTGTGTCAATCTATTTGTCGCTTAGAGTGTAACACCAGTTTAAGATTATACTGATCTAAGAGAGAGATCAAAGTTTACCACCAGAAGACCAGCGGTATTCTGTGGTACGATATCTAAGATTCTCAACTCAGCTTCTGGCTTAGAGGCCCATGGATCGTCTTCGATGTTGGGATCACCTTTGAAGTAGATCTGAGAGATTAGCTCCTTGGAGCTGTTGTGAGTTACCCGATAGTGGATATGGGATGGTCGATAGAGCTTCGCATTTGGATACTTACCGGGTATGATCGTCCTGAAGGAGTATTCCCCACTCTCATCAGTGATCAATCTCCCTCGCTGATTGTATGCTGGAGAATCATTATCATATTCTCCGTCAGCATTGCAGTGCCAGATCTCAACTCCTGCGTCTCTCAGAGGAGTGATACAATCATCTCCGTACACTACTCCCCTGAGTATAATCTCTGACCCCTCCAATCCATCGTATGTAAGATCTGACCGCAATGGTGCATCTGGCCGATAATACGGACCCAAGATATCATTAGTCGTCTCGCAATCACCGAGGTAAGTACCATCAGCCATCTTGACTACCGACCCATAAGTTGACAGCCCTAAGACAGCCATCGTTGACTTATATATAAATTGCTTCCTATCCATAGTAATATGAGAGTAGTATGGATCTCATACATGTGTAACGCTACAGAGCCTGATAAATATTTTAATTCACCACTCAATTGACCAAAGATTAACAACTGAACTCTTGCTTATAGTAATATGACTCCTCCCAATGGATGCAAGTATCTGTACCTGCATTTGCATGCAAATGCTAATAACCCGTATCTTGCTTGCTCACTAATCTCTATTCAAATTGAGAAAGGCAACCTTATCGGACAAGCAACTCGTAGCGGAGATCCTTGTCTCAGCATTTGCTCCATTGACCAAGATGAACTCTATCAACTTAGTCGTCAAGCAAGATGCGAAGAGACTCGAAAGGATGCATGTATTGATGGAGTATCTCTTCGTAAGATCCATACGGTATGGTGCAGTCTATCTCTCTGACAACAATAAAGCATGTCTCCTCACCAGAGAGGAACATTCACCTCCTCTCAGTCTCACAAGCATAAGAGAAGATCTTACACTGGTACGTAAATGTATAGGGATCACCCGAGTATTTGGAGCTCTCAGAAGACAGAGAATAGTCAACAGACACTATCCAAATACACCCCATATCAGACCTGTAATCTTAGGTGCTAGTCATGAGGCTAAAGGAAAAGGATCTGCTGCGAGACTACTCTTACAAGTCCATCAGTCCTATCGAGATAATACACTCCCAGTCATCCTAGATGCTGCCGATGTAGCCAATGTCAAACTCTACGAACGGTTTGGATTTAGAGTAATCAGCAAAGAAGAGTCGCTTGGCTTTCCAATTTACTTTTTACGGATGAATTAGCGCTTACCTAAGTTTATTACTTGGTATTGAGACTCCAGTCATACTCATAGTGGCTCATCTCTGTAGATACTTCTATGGGATCTTGACGATATTGGTTGATATATGAGACGACATTACTCTTCCCACCAAAGTCAGATGCATACCAGTTAAATATTTGCGAAAGCTCCACTTGGTTATCGCTAACCTTGATAAATGTTGGATCATTAATCGCAGCTTTGGTCTGTTGCTCTAATTGAGACTGTAACTGATCTGGAGTATATGCAGTAGAAGTAATCGGAGGACATCCATTAGCTCCACAGACGAGTACAAAGTGAAATCTCGGATCATTAAACTGACTGATAAGTCTTTCTTTTTCGAGTTGATTAAGAGTCATTTGGCTCTGAGCAACAGTTACTAGATTCTTATCAAAAAATCCAGGAACATCCATTACAGAGGTGAGTGGGGAGTGCTTGATGATCTGATTGATTACGTGCAGATTGTAGGCATTGATATAGAATGCTTGCAGTGATCTACCGTCGAGCTGTGAGATGTCCGCATTAGCAATCTCATCGATCAATGTAGTGAATGCTGCATCACTCTTGAGACTATTATAATCGACTAATCCATTACTCACATTTGCTGAGAGTAATGCGTCTACTCTATTGAAGAAACCCTGATCGATACTCTGACCAAGAGTGACACTTGTAATACCGAAGGCTATGATGAAGGTGTTAATGATGGACTTGACAAATCTGCTATTCTTTTTCATGTTATTAGATTTTTGATTTTAATAAGATATTACAAATCTCTTGCAATCTGAGGTGATATCCATCGACAAGACTTCCTGAGTAACTGTCAATATTTCCCTAATACCCAATCCCTCGTTGTCTCTCAACTCTCTATAGAGTGACTGTTGTCTATCATACGTGACCAAATTGAGAATTAGATTATCATCACAGGTTGAGTACCAATAATATCAACCATCATACAGGATGGATCACTCTAAATGTGAGGTTGATTCTCTCTCCGATTTTCTTTTTTGTCTTAGGCACTTGATGTAGCCAATGATGCTGCATCTCACCTTGCATGATGAGTAAGCTACCATGTGTAAGGAGTATCTCTACCCTCTCGTCAGTCTGCATGTGCTTGAGTTGAAACTTCCGAGATGCACCGAAGTTAACTGAAGCTATGACTGGATTACGTCCTAGCTCTTTCTCTGCATCAGTATGCCATGACATAGAATCTTGTCCTCCACGATACCTATTGAGCAGTACACTATTGAAGTTGGCTACTGTCTGTGTCTCTATCTTGCTCTTGATACTCAGTAACTCTTGCGTCCATGGATGAGGCTCAAATGTGATCCCTGAAAAAGAATAATCCATCCCTGTATCACCATACCATGCCGTGAGCCGTGGAAAGAGTACTTGCTTGCCATACATCTGCATCGACTCTTGCTTCCACTTGATCGTGTCAGTAAGTACCTCTAGATATTGCTTAGATTCTGCAATACCAAAAAAGTTATCTATATGGATATACTCGCCACCATTAAGAGTATAGTGGGTCTTAGGATTACCTTGATTGAAGAGGTTGAGCTGTGACATATCAGATACATTATATCTCTCAAAGTTAATCGATTACAATAACACAGTTGATGATTATCATCCTTAGATATTACACAATGGCTCTTCTCAGAACAGATACATCTCTGAGTACAATGATCATAATGATCTTAGAACTTCAGATCTGGCACATTGTTGACATCGACCTTGAGGACTGCATCTATGAGCAGAGTAGATTGGATATAATCTGACAATAAGAGGAACTCATCTATATCGATCTCATTGAGAGTTACCTGCATATCCACACCTTTGGCTACGACCATTGACTCTAGATTGCGATCTATGATATGCTGAATATCACCAATTTGGTCCTTCAAAGAAAACTGGAGTAACTCCGCTAACTTACTTTTGATGATGCCTTTGCCAATCCATGCAGCTGCTTGTTGGATGACATTTTTGGTCTGTACCTTGACATCGATATCCTTAGCATAAAGAAGTTTATTCTCTCTGTCGTATTCTGGAATTCCGCTAATCAAGAGAGTCCCATTAAACGATCCCTCAACATCAGCGATCGCTTGGATATGTCTGCCAGAGCCTCTGATATCTAGTGACTTGATCGTAATAGTACGCTTGTTATCGGTAAATGTCTGACCGACAATGTAGCTACTGACAACTTCCTTAATCTGTTGATACGTAATCTCAACTGGCAGTGCTAAAGTAGAGGAGTCAGCCTCTATGTCAGTCCATTCGAATCTTGGCAGCCCTTTGAATATCCCATCTGCTGGCTTATTAGCATGCAGTTTACTATTGATATTGAATGTCACTACATTACTGATGACTTCAGCGTCATTTTGAAATCCAGCAAGCATGATAGTATCTGGCGAGACTTGGATGTATCCGCTGTAAGGGTCATCTATCTTGATCGGATGTCTTACATTATTTGCTACTTTATCGACATACTCTTGGATCCTTACCTTATTAGAGAGTGCATCATCTACTTGATCAGTAAACTTCTGCTTACTCCTCTCGATAATACTATTTGCGATACCCTCGATCGAAAATCCCCCAATACCACTGACGACTTTCATTGGTTTAGTCCATTGATAATCGATGAGCTCAGTCTGTGTGCTTACATTCCAAAATGGATCAATGTCAACAGCAGTCGTAGTCATGAGATTGACAGTACCCATTGCTTTGACCTTCGTCATGAGTACTTTTTTCACGACAGTGATCTTCAGAGGAATATTGGCTAGGATGTCCCTCTCCGAAGCTTCGATATAGCAGTCATCAGCTCTCTGTATAATTACCTCCATACCATCTATCTCACTCAGTATCCCACTCTCTATCAGAGAGTCTAGTGACATATTCATCAGCTCACTGAGGACTGACTTTTTGAATGTAATCGGGAGGTGTATTTCTGAGTATCTCACAGATGATTGTTTAATTGATGATTGATATGCTCGATCTGCAGTATTGGCAATACTTCGCTTCTTAGAAGCACAGCTCGATCCAAAAATACCAGTAATAGCTAAGAAGAAAAATACGATTTTGATTGACTTCATTTCAGTAATTAGATAAGTATCAGATAGACGAAGAGGTTACCTAAAAAAGATAACCTCTTCGAATAATAGTTTAGTATGTTCTCAAACTACAATTACTCTATGATGAGCATTGTACCTTTCAATATCTTGCCATCTACTTGTGTAGTATAGTAGACTACTCCAGAGGTATTCAATGACTCTCTTGAGAGTGTAAATCTATTGATCCCTACATGAGCATAATCACTGTATGTATAGATAACCTGACCAAGATCATTGGTGAATACAATGTCAACCGTCTGAGCTACTGGAGTCATGATGACGATATCTGTTGATTCTGACCATGGGTTTGGCTGGTTAACCATCTTAGGAGTATAGAGACCCTTGTTTTTGTTCTCTAACTGTACTGAGTGGATTGATAATACTGTCTCACCAGTATAGATCTCACTGTCGATACCTGTATCTGAGATTACTACAGACTTACTCTCTGTCGATACTTCGAAGAGTGATTGTCCTTTAGTAATTTTCTGAGTAGTACGAGGTGCATATGAGATCTTGACAGTATTACCTGAGATCACATAGTGAGTTGGATCGAATCCTGGCAACACACTGTTGATCGCTTCGACCTCATGGTCAAATACGAGCTCGAGTTGAAGTCCACTCAGATCTATAGTCTCGTCTGCAACCAAGTCTAGTCTACCAGCACTAGGACTGTAACCAATCTTGATCGGTCCTCCTCTCTGCTCTACTTGACTACTCTCGAGTGACATCTCTACACTATTGTTGACGTCACCAATCTTCACACCTATGAAATTAGCATTCATATTGTTGATCAACTGCGGTATCTGATAAGTCTCATCCAATCCTTGTGCAAATGGATTATTTGGATCAATGAATACTTGTTGTTCATCTACGAATCTCCAACTCATATTGTTAGGGAATCTGTCATTAATCTCCAATATCAACTTACGGATATCTACGATATCTGATGCACTCAAGTCACCACTATTATTCGCATCAGCTGCGATATACTGGTATGGAGAAGTGAGTGATTGGATATTGAGCAAGTGTCTCTGTATGATCACGATATCAAGTGTTGACACCCCATTTCTAGGTTCGATATCACTCGTAGGTTCTATGACATACGATCCACCAGAAGGCATGTAACCGAAGTCATAGTTACCTTCATCATCTGTCATCACAAACTCATTAGATCCCATAAGTTTCACTTCGACGTCTTTGACATCAAGACTCATTTCTGTATGGATATTTCCTTGAATTCTATTCTGAGAAATCAACATCGGACAGATATTCATTGGATCAGCTACATTGATATTCATCGTACAGCTTTGATCGTCCTCACCGAATAAGTTAGTCGCATTCCAGATCACTGTATGAGGACCTTCCGTCAATGGTAATGATACTGAAGTCCCTACTTGAAGGAAATTCTCAGCACCACCATCTACAGTATAAGTGACACATCCCGGATTCGTCGCAAACGGTGCTGGAATCGTAACCTGACAACTTGGATCTAGATCCAAGTCTAACTGATCAATACATGCATCAAACGGTGCATTATTCAACTTGATAGTCTGCGTACACGTCGTTGAGACGATCTCCATACTTCCTGTTGCACACCAATCAAGTATCGTCCACGTCCTGACTATCTTCTTGTAGAATGTCTCTCCGTCTGCCGCTACAGGATCATATACCTCATCAACAAAGTTGACTGCGATTTGGTCAAGTGGCCCAGCATTGAGTATAGGCATCGAGTTAAGCGCCTCAGGGCTAATATCTCCCAAACAGCCGCCTACTGAAGGATCAGTAATCTCTATTGTAGATGCTGGACAGACGATATCATCAAAGTCATAAGCTTCACCTAAGCATGTCACTGTATGCGACAGTACGATAGGATCAAGATTAGGTCTTGTCAGTGTATAAGTCATCGTATAGACTTCTGTATTACACTCAAAGACTGATTCACCTCTCTCTGCAGTGACACAGCTCAAATCTGTACAATCAAGACACTCGTCTGTAACAGTGACTGCTCCGAATGCTTGGAGATCACTGAAATCTATCGCTGCACACTCTGCATCAGTAAGCGTTACATCATCTGGTATCGCAAACATCGTCTCATCCTTATTCTCTATGATGACTGTAACCATACAGATATTACTGTTGCCAGCCTTGTCTGTCACTCTGAGTACGACCATCTGCTCTGTACCTTTATCTGCACAACAGAATGCGACTTTCTCTCCGAACTCTAAGTTCTCTGGTTTGCCACAGTTGTCTGTCATCCTTCTGACTTCTAAGTCTACATGTCCACATCCATCAAAGCTACCATCATCTAGGAACTCCGCATACACATGTGTAAATCCGTCATCTGCTAGATTGACTACTGTAGAGAATTCGCAGATTGCTATCGGCCCTTTGTCATCTACAACTGTTACATTGAATGACTCTGTGCTCGAGTTATGACAGCCATCTGTCACTACATAATCTATCGTATAGACTGTTCCGTCCACATTATTCCCATCATGGGTAAGTGTCACTGTCTCTCCACTATTAGTATACACTGGATTGACTCCCGTATTGATTAGATAACTATCTATACCATTACAATCGTCTGTAGCCTCTATGATTGGCAATGCATAATCTACACTACAATCTTGGACAGTACTCACTGTCACATCTGGAAGTGTAGTCAATGTCGGTCCTGTCATATCTGTGACATTGATCACTTGTGGGAAAGTACTCGGTGCTGTGAATTCAGCTCCACAATACCACTCTACTAATCTCCAAGTCCTCATAATCGTGAAATTATTACACTTAGATGGGATTGGCGCAGAGTCCGTATATGTCAAGAATACATTACACAATGAACTTGGCACATTAGGGAAGATCGGATTACCTGCTAATGTCGGGAATCCTGTATTCTCTGGATCAATACTCTCTGTACAATCTATGTCTACTGCAGCAGGGAACATGATCTCAGTAAGATCTGGTCTCTCTACGAATACTTG
>CALLAW010000016.1 GCA_938001865.1 uncultured Saprospiraceae bacterium
TGCAGAGAAAATTATTTGCATATGGCAAACATTGGAAGAATGAGGAGGAAAAGTGATTTGTCATTAGATTCTCCGTTCAACAACCTATATTTGCAATCTTTTAATGACTCCCTTATAATCTAACTCTACCATGGCTCTAAAATGTGGAATCGTAGGTCTACCAAATGTCGGAAAATCTACATTATTTAATGCACTCACTGCTGCTAAAGCACTTGCTGCTAACTATCCATTTGCAACCAAAGATCCCAACGTCGGTATTATTACTGTGCCAGATCCAAGATTGGATGAATTAGCAAAGCTTGTCTCTCCTGAAAAAGTCATTCCTACTACTGTAGAAATTGTCGATATCGCAGGACTGATCAAAGGAGCAAGTAAGGGTGAAGGTCTCGGTAATCAATTTCTTGCCAATATTAGGGAGGTCGATGCGATCGTACATGTCGTAAGGTGCTTTGTCGATGACAATGTAGTCCATGTTGATGGTAATGTGGATCCTGTGAGAGATAAGGAGATTATCGATATGGAGTTAATCTTTAAGGATATGGATACCGTCGAGAAGAGACTCGATAAGTTGCGTAAAGCATCTAAGACAGGTGACAAAATCGTTGTCAAACAATTAGAACTCTGTCAATCTCTCCAACAACACTTGGAAGACGAAAAGCCTGCAAGAAGTTGGGAAGTAGAGCCAGCCTTTGAAGAGGTGATGAATGAAATGATGCTCTTAACAGCTAAGCCAGTTATCTATGTTTGTAATGTCGATGAAGAATCTGCTCTAGAAGGAAATGATCTTACCGAAGCATTCAAAAATGAGGTGAAGGATGAAAATGCTGAAGTGATCCTCATCTCTGCGGCCATAGAAGCTGATATTATCGAGCTGGATGATCCAGAAGAACGCTTAGAATTTGTCAAAGAAATGGGCTTGGATGAACCTGGTGTCAATAGAGTGATCAGAGCATGCTACTCAATACTCAATCTTATCACCTACTTCACAGCTGGGGAGAAAGAGGTAAGAGCTTGGACGATCGTCAAGGAAACCAAAGCACCTGGAGCAGCTGGAGTCATACACACTGACTTTGAGAAGGGATTCATAAGAGCAGAAGTGATACACTATGAAGACTTTGTCCAGTACGGATCAGAAGCAGCAGTGAAAGATGCAGGAAAATTGGGGATCGAAGGCAAAGAATACGTCGTATTAGATGGAGATGTGATGCATTTTAGGTTTAATGTCTAGTGCCACATTTAGTCCCAATAAGCCTTACCAATATTACCTATGACCAAGTTGAGAAGAAATCATGCATCTGACCAAAGAGGAAGCTCTACTGGATATGCCACAAGGCTTGGTATCTTTCTCATTGTATTGGTAATTGCAATTGTACTGATAGGGTACTCTCTGAGGCATCGAGTGTCAGAGACACCATCGGGATATGTCCCTGTGACACAATCCCAGGACAGATCTGACCAAAGATCAACTACTCAACACGGAAGTCAAGCGAGTGATCGAGATGCGATATTGCCCGTAGGTGGATCCTATGAAGTCATCCATCATCATCACTATAGCCTAGGATACAATGAGGTAGCAGAGCAAGCTGCTTGGGTAGCTTACCCTCTCACTGCCGAGTCAATATATGTACCCAATGTCAAGCGAAGTAATTGGTTTACAGCTGATAGTCTAGTCAGTACGAGGAGTGCAAAGCACAGTGACTATACAAGGAGTGGCTATACACGAGGTCACCTAGCACCTGCGGGAGATATGGCATTCAATAGAGAAGCAATGCGAGAGTCATTCATGATGAGCAATATGTCACCACAATTAGCAGTATTCAATGCTGGAGTGTGGAAAGAACTCGAAGAGAATGTCAGAGACTGGGCAATCAAGAGAAAAGAGCTCTATATCGTAAGTGGACCAATCCTCAAAGGAAATGAAAAGCGCATTGGTAAAAAAACTCAAATAGCCGTCCCTGAAGCATTCTATAAGATCATCTTAGATGTCACTGGTTCTGATCATGAAGGAATAGCTTATGTGATCCCACATCGTCTCTGTACTGAGACTCTTGACCACTTTGCAACATCAATAGATGCAGTCGAGCAGATGACTGGCTTAGATTTCTTTGCTGGATTACCAGCAAGTACACCAGAGATCGAAGCAAATTATAATGCGAGTGCTTGGAGACTAGATAAGAAGCGATACCAAGACAGACTCAGAAATGGGAATCAATCTCAGTGAGATCAAAGGATGTTGTCCTCGCTAATAGAGAGGAATGATAAGTAATCCTTGCTCCTAGATGTAGTGAGTATTCGATTGTTTATCCAGCTATACTTGGAACTCTGTGTATTGTGAGTGAAGACTACCTCTGAACTGTGACCTCATAGAAATCTCGGCAATCGGAGATTGTGGCTATAGCTCATAGAGCATTTTACGATAATACTCCTTCATGTCTTTCAGCTTGACCTTATTGAGAAATGAAGAATAAGCAAGGTAAGTCAAAAGGAATCTAATGTCCTTTATCCAAGGAGGGAGATATGTTGCTGGTCGGAGTAGCCCCATTTTTTTGAACTGCATCATCTCTCCTAAGTCCTCTATATTGATCTTACCGACAAACAGCATTGGAAGCAAGTCAGCCCGACCATCACTTACTACGGTTCTGAGGAAGTTATGGACATTGAGTAAGCCATCTAGATACACAATATCCTTAGTAAATGGTGCTCCTCCCGTAATCACTCCACCTCTACAGACTCTTCTTGCATTCTCATAAGCATCACCAGGGATATCGGTCTTGGTAAGATAGTAGCGATAGAGTTCGATGAAATCAGCTCCGTCTATAGCCATCTGTATAGCTATGATCCGATCAGAGAGCCTCCGCAGCCTATCTAAGTCTAGATTGCCAGTGATATACTCGGCAAATACAGCTAACCCTTCTTGAGTTTTAGTGGTGCCAGGATGACTTGCAGAGAGGATCTTCAGATCGGTCTGATGATGGCCATTGAGTGATGTAGCGACATGGATAAATGCTTCATGATGTACAAGCTGGTTAAGATCCATATCAGAGAACATTGCACCTTCCCTAATTCTGATTCTCCTTCGTCCAGCGATGACCTTCGATGAGACCTCTTTATCAATGATAACTTGTGGAGCTTCACTGCCAAAGAGATGAGTAACCTCTGCGAGTATCTTACTCTGCATAGCCTTATCGTCAAATGTAGCTTGACTCACTGCACCTATCTCTAACTTCTGGATATTGATATACATCTCCTCGAAGTGATTAGCAAGATCAAGAGAGGTGTTTTTATCATCTGGTATCTTGTCTTTTGGAGCACCATAGAGACGTTTGGAGTAGGTATGAAACTCTTTGGTACCAAGGCTACTCAATAGTCTACTGCTCTCTTCAAGGATGTTAGCGATCTGATTTGCCCAATTTGAAAATCGAAAATCTTTTGGGATTTGCCTCCGAGCAAGATCGACCTTCTGTAACGTATCGGTAGGATCTATCGTTGGGTACTCGACACTCGGAAGCACCTGACACTTCCGTCGAAAGAACTCCTCTTTCACATCAGATGACCAAGCTACAGATCTCAAGATTCTAATAGATCTTGATGCATCATAGAGGTGATCTGAGATATTAATTACATGTTGCTTCTCTGTCATTGACATAGTGACAAAGTTACCAAAATTGAAGATATACCATTAGTATCTTATCATACAGTTGGTAAAGAATAAGTCTTCTCTATCCTAAGAGTATTAGCGTAGATTCCATTGGAGTTACTCCATCCATGATGCTATCCGTCTTTACTTTGTATCTTGAAGTTAAGATACATAAGAGTGATGATGCTCTTAAGATATTACAAAATCCCCCTGTCGTTAAACTAATCATGAGATAATCATGGTTATCACAGTGACATGCAACATAGAGATGCCGATATGCATCTTATGATATGAATAGTCTAGTAAGTATAATTGATAGAATTTTATGTTGAAGTATATGATATTATTAAGCACTGTGGCTCTGTTTACTCTAGGTAAATCCGGAATGGGTGGCGGATCTAAATCTGACTTTCCATTCAAGGCTAAGTGGAATACCGCGGAGAAGTATATGGATGAAGGCAAACCCAAGTCTGCTCTCGAAGTGATAGAAGAAATCTATGCTGCAGCGATCAATGTAAAAGCGAAACCTCACATCCTACGAAGTATCATCATGAGGCATAAGATCACCTTAACCATAGAAGAGATCGAATATGCTACTTTGATCCAACGCATGGAGCAAGAAATCGCATCTTCTCAAGATAAAGAAGTGACTGCATTACTCCAAAGTGCCACTGCCTCTATGTACACAAGATATGTCATAAATCACTCCTATAGGCTCAAAGACCGCATCACATTGGACAGCCTAGGCAGTGATGTTAATACTTGGTCAATTGCAGATATTGAGAAGAGAGCTGATGAGTTGATCCTCCGCTCATTAGAACTCTCTGACATAGATGACCTTTCACTTGAAGACTTTGAGCTACATAGTGCTGGTGAATCGAAAGTCTCACCCATCTCACTCAAGCCATATCTCATCCAACAGGGAATCTATCACTTTGAAAGTGATATCACGTCTATGACTAAGATCGGAGATGGGAGTACTCTCCCGCAGAGTCTTGGATTAGCTCCACTTGAAGAGTTCCTAGAGGGAGAGATTGAGAGTGAGCTGTCTATTGGTAGCCGGAAGGATAATACATTGATTCTCTACCAGAGACTATTAGCCTATTACATTGATCAACCAGTAATCTCAGCTAAAGCTGATCTCAATAGATTGCGGTTCGCTGAGGAGACTTATCAGTCACAGAAGCAAACGATCGCAGATTTGCAGTCTGATTACTTCAATGCATTGAGACAGGGAATGAAGCAATCCAAAGATCCAAATCAACAAGCAGTCTACGGGATCACTCTAGCAAAGTTGTATTATGCATTGAGGTTTCAATACCAAAATCAATATGATCCCGCATATGCTAATATCGCCAAGCAAGCGCTAGATATTGCAACAGCATTGAGACCTACCAATAATACGCTTAAGAGTATTGTTTCTGCTTTTCAATCTACTGTTAACTCTTCGCATATTCATTTTGCTATAGATGATGTCGTCCTTCCTCAGATTGCTTTGCCATTTGCACTCGATGCGAGGAATATCTCACAGGTCGACCTTAGTTTATACAAGCTGACAACACAAGAGTACCAAGAGGCAATACGAAATAGCCATGATAAGAATCTACCCAAAACACTGAAGGGTAAGACCTTTCACTCAGAGTGGGTTGAAGAGTTAGCCCTACCTGTTGACTACTTAGATCATAAGAGTGAATTGATCCTCCCAGCTCTCGATTTGGGCCATTATGCCATGTTTGTCTCAGGTAAGAGTAGTACTCATAGTAAGTCTAAAGACATCGAAAAATTTGTACTGTTTCAAGTAAGTAATCAAGATGTAGTCAAGTGGGTATCAGAGAATGGTAACAACATACAGGTCACAGATCGACTCATCGGCAAGCCTCAGCAAGGTGCCAAAATCGAACTCTACACTGTCAACCGAAACAACCGAAACTACTCTGAGAAACTCCAGCATACAGCTACAACTGATCGAGATGGACAAGCAACTATTAACGGAGGTGACAAAGGGCAAAATATGTCCCTCGTATCTACAATCGGTAACGATGTCTTGTTGACTGACTTGTATTATCAACGAAGAAGTACTCAGCGGCCAAAGCGATCAAAACCACATGTCTTCATGGATCGATCAATCTATCGTCCTGGTCAGATGCTGCACGGTAAGTTGGTGCATCTCACCTATGATTCTGATCAGATACCACACATATTGAAAGATTCCGAACTCGTAATTCGGCTTAAAGATCCGAACAATCAGGAAGTCGAAACTCAGACTATAAAGACTAATAGATACGGTGTGTCTATGTTCTCCATGACAGTACCTACGCATGGTCTCAAGGGTAATTATAGACTCTACTTTGAACATCCAGATGGCAACTCATCGACGCAAGTCAAGGTCGAAGAGTATCGGAGACCAACACTCGAGAGTTCCTTCGGTCCCATTGAAGGAACTGTGAGTTTGGGTGACTCTGTCAAGGTCACTGGGATGATCAATACACTGAGTGGATTCCCCTCTCAAGGAGCTAAAGTGACTTACACGATTAGTGAATCATCCTACAATAATTGGCGTCCATGTGGTTGGTCTTATTGGTGGTATCCACCTCACCAAGGGACATCGAAGATTGTTGATGCTGGAGAGACCAAAACTAATGAACTCGGTCGCTACACGATCGACTTCAATACGGACTCTGATGACATGAAGCGTCAGCAGACTGGTAAGCGATACACTGTAGATGTAGTGATTACCGATCAGAGTGGGGAGACTCTTACACAGACCAAAACTCTCTATGTCACACCTGATCACTTCAGGATAGATCACACATTGCCTTCCATCATCAATCTTGACTCTACCGATCAATTCACTCCAAGTGTCGTAGGTCTCAATCTAGATGAAGCACCGATCAAGGTGACGACTCAAGTGACAATACAGCGAATGAGCCAACAAGAGACCTATGTACGACCACGGAGGTACGGCCTAGATTATATACACTATACTGAGTCAGATTTTGAGAGGCGACAGACACATTATGATTATCCTACTCTAGGTAAAGGTGAAGCGGTTGACCCAAAGTTTAAGAAAAAGACAGTTGAATTACAATCCTTAGGGAATACCCTTGAACAACTCCAACCAGGTGACTATAGACTTACAATCATTGGTACTTCTGAGCAAGGCGACCAATCAGAAGTCAATCATAGAATCCTACTCTATGATAGTGAATACGAATCACCACATATGCTACTCTATACAGCAAAGAATGCCCTCACTGCTACAGTTGGGAGTGAGTTGCAATTGCCATTACTCATACACAATGAAGTAACTCACGTTTATTATAAGAAAATAAGAGGAGCAAAAATCTTAGAAGAAGGTTGGCTCTCAAGGAAGACTCTCGTTGATAAGAAATGGCAAATTGCCAAAGCAGATATGGGTGGATTTACACTTGAACTGTCTTGTAATCTCAAAGGAGAAAGGGTGAAAACCTCTCTGACAATAGCGGTGCCATATGAGGATACCAATATTGATCTGACACTGCAATTGGATAGTCTGCTCTTGCCTGGTACTGATTATCAATTAGAGACCCAAGCACTCTGCGATGGACTACCACTCTCTGATGCTAATCTTACTCTTGTAATGTATGATGCAGCATTGGACCAACTGTACCCACACAGTTGGCAGAGACAGTTCTATCCTACATTTTACTCACAAGTGTATGAGCAGGAGCTCTCAAGATCCCGAGCAAGTGTCCTAAATGTCGATCGTTATCATCGGAACAATGGTCAGTCAAGTAGCTATCTAGATTTACAACTCATCCCCCGAGCTTACTGGTATGGCATCATGGATAATATGGGTTATCACCGTAAGATGGCAGGACGGATGATGACAAAAGGGAGGAATAGACTTGCTGATGATCAGGTGATGTACTCCATGGACCAATCACAGCCAGCACCTTCAATGATGCCAGAAAATGCCGAGATGAATGCAAAGAATACTGCATTCTCAGAGGATGAGAATCAAGATAGATCAACTCATGAGGACCAATCACAACCGCCAGTAAGGTCTGATTTTTCAGAGACTACATTCTTTGATACAGATGGATATACGGATGAGGAGGGTAATTACAGCCTAGACTTCAAGACTAATGATGCCGTGACTCAGTGGAAGATACTTGCATTTGCACATGACCAAGAGATGAGGTTTGGATTTGCAGAACTCATAACTCAGACGAGAAAACCAATCCAAATAATCCAGACACCCACACGAACTCTCTCTGAAGGTGATCAGGTGCAATGGCCAATCACCGTGCAGAATAGTAGTGAGACTGAGAGTAAAGGTCATGCAAGTATCCAAGTACTCAGTTATCTGACACGACAGGATGTTACGGATCAGTTCATCACCGACAGCAATAGAGTAGCTCTGACTATTCCTAAGGGACAAGCTCGTACCATTAGCTTCGACTTAGTTGTCCCATCAGATTACAAGGATAGAGTCGAGATCATCACCAGATATCTATCAGAGGGTGGGTCAGATGCTGAGTCACGTCACCTTCCTATCTATTCTACGGATCAATATCTGACAAGTGGAGATCCCATTTGGCTGCGACCTAGAGCTCATGCAAAATATGCGATCGTAGCTCCGACTGAGAGTAAGACTGAGACATTGACTCTAGAGATCGCGAGCAATCCTTTCTGGATGGTAGCGAGGAGTTTCCCGATGCTGGCTGAGAGAGATACTAAGGTCACTACTACACTCTCTGGTAGGATAGTCGTGGAGAGTATCGGTCGGCAGATTATTGAAGATTATCCAGATGTCGAGAGAGTGATGACTGCCAATGTCATTCAAGAGGAAGGTACTCCACTCAACAGAAATAACGAACTCAAAATCCAATCTTTGCACCCCACACCTTGGGTAAGGCAGGCGATGAGTGAAGAGAATAGGGTGAGTGACTTCGCAAAATACTTCAATAAAAACAACTCAATACAACGCTTGACCACAGCGACAGATTTACTCTGGACGAGACAAAAGAGTGATGGAGGTTGGCCTTGGATAATCGGTGGTCGATCTTCATTGCATACCACCACTAGAGTACTCATAGACCTAGGACAGATCCAAGAGTTGGGAGTATCATCACAGCTAACGTCTCACCATAGCCAGCTGCAAGATGCACTCGATTACATCGATGCAGAAATAGATATTATCAGGAATAGAAGCAAGTATAAAGAACAATTACCATCAATATTTATCGATAATCTGTATCTCTATAGTCTGATGCCATCAGAGATCAAGAGACCTGGCTATCATGGAGACTGGCTCAGACAGCTCGAAAGCCAATGGAACGATCTATCTCTGCCTTATCAAGCACTTGTGGGTAAAATAGCGATAAAGAATAACAAAAACATGCTTGCTCAGTCTATCAAAGAATCACTCCTCCAACGGGCAATTACTCGCGATGATGGGACAGTATTCTGGAGAGAGATCAATGAGTACTATACCTACCATAACAGTTACTCAACTCAAGCTCTGGTCTTAGACTTCCTCAGAGATGCAGGAGAGTCTGGTGATGTCATAGATCGCGGAAGTCATTGGCTGATCGCCAATAAGCGAAGCAATGAATGGTACGATGAGAGGGGCACTGCGGCCGTGGTATATCATCTCTATCAACACTATGGCGCTAAGATCAATGATGGGAGCGGTATAAGCGTTACTCTCAATGGTAAGTCACAGCAACTTCGGAGCTCGATCACGTACAGTACACTTGAGATAGATCCCTCTATGTATGATTCTGATCTGACACTCGAGGTAAATAACTCAGAAGATTACCCGGTATTTGGCGGAGTGTATAGACAGTTCTTCCAACCAATAGAGAGTGTGAGTCGCCATCCTGCTGCACAGAATCTCACTATTGCCAAATCTATCTATGTCAAATCAATGCATGACAATAAGGTCACTTACCATCCACTAGACTCTCATGATGTGAGAGTAGGAGACGAGCTCATAGTGAGATTAGAGATAGAGGCTTTTGACAGGCTCTCATATGTCTATGTGACAGATAGTAGACCATCTGGTACAGAGCCATCTAATCAGATAAGTGGGTATAATGCTCAGAATGGTCTCTACTTATATCAGAGCCCAAGTGATAGAGGGCACGAGTTTTTCTTAGATGTCTTACCCAAAGGCAAGCATACACTTGAGTATGCTTTGAGAGTAATGCAAGCTGGAGACTATACATCTGGAGTAGCTGAGATTCAGAGTTTTTATGTTCCTGAGTTTTCTGCATATGACAGTTATGGGAGACTTCAGACCTTACCATTGTCATTAGATCCGCTTGATAATTAGAATCTATCAAGCTCAATGAAACTACTTTAGATAAATGCAAGTTATGTAGTAAGAGTATATCTCAATCGTAATACCATCAAATCAGATTAAATATTATACAAATGGATGTCAAAGTAAGAGCAAACGCTATCATCAAGAATCATATGTACCTCGCTGTCGGGGCTGGATTGATCCCTGTGCCCGTAGTGGACTTTGTGGCCGTATCTGGGATACAGATCGACATGATCAAGAAGCTTGCAGATCTTTATAATGTTGACTTTCAAAAAAATCAAGCGAAAGCGATTATTTCCGCTCTGACAGGAGCAGGGATTGCAAGATTAGCTGCTGGGATGACTAAGGTGATTCCAGTGATCGGCTCGATACTTGGAGGGATCACGATGTCAGGACTCTCAGGTGCATCTACCTTTGCAATTGGAGAAGTATTCAAAAATCATTTTTCATCTGGAGGAAGTATTGGAGATCTCGATATAGACAAGTTTACTTCATTTTACAAAGAAAAATTTGAGCAGGGCAAGACCATGGCTAAAGATATGGAAGCTCAGCAAAAAGAAGATAAGTCTGAATCTACCGACTTCGATGATGCTGTAATTGATGAGTATGAAAGCACTGAAGTTGGTGAAACACCAATCACAACAAGCGACAAGATCGAAAAACTCCAGCAACTCGGACAACTCCTCGAACAAAAAATCATAAGTAAAGCGGAGTTCAAAGAAATGAAAAAGGATTTATTAGGTTAATAGACAGCTATCCATTGGGAAGTCACTCTTCCTCATCAGATCACTACTTGATGTAATAATAGTTGCTACTCAGGAGAAGTTGTCTTGAGAGCTAATCGCTGTGACAATATATAGTTACCCATGAAGCTCGTGATAACCAATCCAATACCGCAGAGACTCAGAGTACTATATCCCTCATCAAAGATGAAGTAGCCGATGATAAATGCATATACCAACTCTAAGTATTTGAATGGTGCAACATTGACGAGACTCTCGGCTTGGAGAGATAAGGTCATAAACTTCTGACCAAAAAACCCTACCATTCCGATAAGAATCAAAATGCCAAATATGTCATATGAGACTGGCTCCCAGTAATGGAATAATGCGATTCCACTCAGGATAGCTGTGAGTCCCATAAAATAATTGACGATGACAAGTGGGTGTTCAGTCGTACCTATTCTCTTGATGGTGACATAGACACCAGCTGCGAACAAGGCACTCAGAATCGAGTAGAGTAGACTCACATTATCAATACGTGTGTCAAATCCTTTAAGTAAAAATACACCCACGATTGCAAGCAGGAAGAGTATCCATTGTTGCCAACTCGCCTTCTCATTGAGTAACCATACAGCTAATATGATGGAGAAAAATGGTGCCAAGTATCTCAGAGTAACCGAGACGCCAAATGGTATCCGTTGGAGAGTGATGAAGAAGAGTGACATCGAGATCAACCCCAACACTGATCTCAGTATCAGGAGCTTTTGGTTACGTCCGATGACGGGTTGTCTGGCTCTGAGTAGAGTAGTGGTACACATCAGTGCTGAGATACTAGATCTAAAGAAAATGATTTGTACCACATTGATATTATTAACCTGCTTGATCAAAGCACCCATTACGGCAAATGCAAAAGTGGCAATCATCATAAATTGAATGCCTTTAGAAAATTGAATTTTATTGATCATCAGATTATCGAAGATATTATTGGCATTGCATTTAAGTCCACCAAGAGAGTGAACTCTATTGATCTCTCCTTAGCTACTTAGACGTCTTATGTATTGATATGCTTATGTTGTACTCTTATGATAATGCAATTGGCAATTTAAAGAAGCACCAATCGCTTAGTCTATCTGGATGAGTAAATGTATTATCACTCTTGAGTAAAAAGAGTGTAGTGTGTAGTCCTCAAGGCTAGAGACAGTTATAATACGGTTTATTGGCCGATTGCAAAACCGATTTTGAGAGTAGATCTACTCATCAGACTATCGAACTCTGAAACAAATGAATTGCCAGATCTATCAAACCCATTTATGATGCCATTAGCTAGGACGAATGAATTACTAAACTCTAAGACTAATCTCCCAAACCACCTACTCGGAAGAGCTACTCCAAAACCCAATGCTGAATAGAGACTTAAATTGATATTTTGTGCCCTCCAATTGTTTATAACCTTAGCGGACCCCAACTTGCCTAATGCATAGATACGTGGACCATTGAGATTGAGATTGTACTTAGCATATGCAAATGTCGGGATAAATGCGTAACTAAACCATGTATCAGATATCTCAGCAGAAAAATTTTCCACCCCAAAACCACCTCCAAGTCCAAGTCTCTGATTGAGTTGATAGCCAAGTACAAGTTGACTCATATATGTGCCACCTACTCCAATATTGACACCAAGACCTAGAGGCATGATATTGCAAAATACTCCTGAGTTATAGTTGTAACGACCTTTTTTTGTAAACGAAAAGTTCTCTCCTTCTCTCTTGATTGTTTCTATGTAGCCGTGCTTGAGTTTGATTTCATTATCTCCAATCAATCGCAATCTGAGGAGTTCCAAATCATCACTAATGATCTCTCCCATGAATTGCGACCCATCGTGAAGTTCGACGTAGGCTCTATTGGATTTAGTCGCTTCTGCTGTCAGTTGTTCTGATTGAGTGACATCTTGTCTTGGAGGTCGTTGCTTTTTCTTTTGACCATAAACTAAATTGCAGCAACCAACTAAGGCTGCTGCAATAAAAATTATTTTGATATTCATATTAGTATTTGATCTGACTTATTAGGCTGAGATCTTTGACGTCATCTCCGATTTGATATTGATTGATCCCATCCACTCCAGCTATGAGGATTCTATTACTCTCAGATGGATGTAAAATGATATCGTATGCTTCTACCGATCTATCCTGATGGATGAGTTGAGGATTGAGATCATCCGTGATATCAAACATGCTGATACCATTAGTACCTTGACCTACATACAAGATATTACCTGATACTGCCATGCCATATGGGCTATCTAGCTCGATTATTTGCTCTAGTCTAGGCGATGCAAGGTTAGATATGTTGACTACATCGAGCTCATTAGTAAATCCTTGACACTCAGTTCCTGATCTAAGTGTGACATATGCGACTTGATCCTTGGGGAGTACTGGGTCACATGCCTGAGCATGGTCAAATCTTGAAAACATCTGCGGAGTTTCAGCATTCTCTACAGAATAGACGAGCATTCCACTTTCTGTACCGATAAAGAGATACTCGTCGTGTGGGTAGAGTGTTTCCATTCTCCAACCAGCGTACTCTTTGCTCAAGAGCTCGAGTCTACTCTCGTCTGACAATGTGAACAGTTGATTCCTGTTGATGATATATAGGTGGTCATTAGTATATGCGAGTCTGTTGACTGTACCTACGCTTCCTGTACTTGATCCAGCAAATGAGACTGGTACTGATGATGCTGGGATGATTTCGTTCTTCCAGTCAAAATAGACAACGTATCCGTCATTAATTCCATCTTTACAATCTAACTCTTCCGTTACAACTTCTGTATGGAACCCAATGATGACATTCCCCGAGTTGTCGCTTGCGCTAAAATCAAATACATCAAGAGCCCTTGAGTCAACTGTCACATTTAGGATGTCTTGGATGTCATACTTGACAACATCAACTAAGCTTTCTGCATACAGTGAATTCCCTTCTACATAGAACTCTTTGTTGCCGTGGATATTAATGAAGTTTACCTGCACTGGATTTTGAGGATTACTATTGTCGATCACGTGTATTCCTTTGTTTTCTTCTCCGATTAAGAGATAGTCCTCTCCAACATAGACCTTCCCTGGGTTTTCTATTTGTTGGACTTCTGAGTTGATCGTCTCGTTTCTGATATCATCCAAATTGCCGTATATGGCAGTTGCCTTGGTGTATGTTACTGTTTGCTTACAGAGATCACCATTACAGCTTGCAAGTAGTGCCGTTAGCGTAAGAAAAGTGAAAATGTGCTTCATAATTAGTTTGTTTTATATATGTAAGATAACGGAATTTAATTATAAAAGTAACAATCAACACAGGAGTGTACGCAAAAGATCAGCATTTGCTTTGTAGATGATCCTTTATTTGTTAATATTCAGACTGTTGCTGTTCTAGTTATTTAACATTGATTCCATTCAATAGAGTATTCACTCTGATTACTCTTCAAATCTAATATCATCCTCCAGCCCACTTAGCAAATCACCCAGGTCGTTGCCAAATGAGACTTTTTCTACCATAATAGCCTTAGAGATTACATCGATACTCGCCAGACCATGTAGGATGAGTTCCATATAGTACGGAAGGTACGTCAGATCAGGAGCAATTTCTTTGGCTAGCTCTTGCAGACCAGGCACTGATTTGAGTTCTTTGATATATTGTTTATCACTCGCATTGATGAACAGATCCACAGAGTTGCCAGCTTCGAAGTAGGTATAGATGATCTTATAATTCCGATTTGCTTGGAGCTTATTGAAGTCTTCCACTAAGAAGTGAAAGTTGTCTTTGATCGCCTCATTGAGGAGTTCAATAGCGAGGGTATGATGACCCTTCTGTTCACCCTCATAGACAAGCTCAGCTTTTCCTGTAAATGATTGGATGATACCCCAGAGATCAGCAACTCTTACTTGGGTTTTCTTTTCTCCGTTGTGCAACATTCTAAGTTCTGCAGTGCTATATAGATTTTCGTATGCGGAGATTGCTAGTCGAGCAGATACACCACTTTTCTCATCGATATATTCAGAGTTTCTCGCTTTGGCTACAAATGTTTCTATTAAATAGACAAAATCCTCAGTTGCATCTATAGTTTTGAGTTGATCAGATGAGATCCTTGCTTCTTGGAGTGTAATCTTAGCACTATCTTCGATCTGTATAGGGTAGTGTGTCAGTATTTGACTCTCTATCCGATCTTTCAGCGGTGTGATGATACTCCCTCTATTGGTATAGTCTTCTGGATTAGCTGTGAACACGAACTGGATATCAAGTGGCAACCTCAATTTGAATCCTCTAATCTGCAAGTCTTCCTCTTGAAGGATATTGAACAGTGACACTTGAATCCTCGCTTGCAGATCTGGAAGCTCATTGAGTACGAATATTGATCTATGAGCTCGTGGGATTAGTCCAAAGTGGATCACTCGTTCGTCAGAAAAAGGTAATTTTAGTGATGCTGCTTTTATTGGATCGACATCTCCAACGAGATCTGCAATACTGACATCGGGTGTAGCCAGCTTCTCTACATAGCGTTCATCTCTGTATAGCCATGATATCGGTGTCTTATCTCCAAGAGTTTTGATTGTATCTTTGGCAAAGATTGAGAGTGGTTGCATTGGATCATCATTGATCTCGGATCCACTGACATAAGGGACATATTCATCAAGGAAGTAGACAAGCATCCTTGCGAGTCGTGTTTTGGCTTGACCTCTCAGCCCTAAGAGGAGTAGGTTGTGCTTACTCAGGATAGCTCTCTTCAGATCAGGCAATACGGTAGTATCATACCCATGGATGCCTTCAAAGAGATTGTCTTTGTTCTTTATTGCTTTGAGTAAGTTGTCTCTAAGTTCCTCTTTGATTGTCTTAGACTTGTACCCTGACTTTTTCAATTCTGCTAAAGTCTTTATTTGAGGTGGTGTCATGTATGTGTAATATGTTGGTATATAATAGGAAGGTAACCATTTATTAGAGATGTAAGTTTACTCTCATGAGATATAAATGTCTAATATCTTGAGATTATTGAAATCGAGTCAATCTACCTTACTGATAGTAGCTCCATGTAAGACATCATCATCCGTGATGTCATCGACTGATCTACCAAGATATCCAGCCTTGAATACTCGCATGATCTGCTCAGATTCGGAGTATGGACATGCCAGTAGTAAGCTTGGATTGGAGTCAAACTGTGTAGTCTTGAGTGATAAGTTATGATCTTTGATGATTTGCATTACTCGACCCATTTGACTGTAGTCAAATGCTATCTTGAGTAAAGACTCTCTTGTCAGTTCTATGATATTAGCCTTATTGATGGCATCAATGGTCGCTTCCTTATAAGATCGGATCAACCCACTTGTACCCAGCTTAGTTCCACCAAAGTATCTCACTACGATTGATGATACAAATGTAATATTATGCTTGATGAGCTGTCCATGAATCGGCTTGCCAGCAGTCCCTGATGGTTCTCCATCATCGTTAGCTCTGAAGAGATCCCCATCATAATCTAGTCGATATGCGTAGCAATGGTGTCTAGCCTTGAAGTGTTCCTTCTTGACAATCGCGAGTTTTTTTTCGAATTGATCAATGTTGTCTATCTGCTGCAGGTAACAGTAAAATTTGCTCCCTTTCTCTTTATATTCACCTAGAGTGTCAGATGTAATGGTTAGATAATTGTCCTGGTGTATTCCCATAAATTAGAGTACTGACTGAGTCAGAAGTTAGTCAATCGTCAAGAACTCATCATCACTTACAGAACTGAGCATTGGGTCATCATTATCTCTGAGTGACTTGAATAATATTCTGAGATTCAAAGCGAACAATATCACTACTACCACTAGCCAGATATACATCCAGATGTGTGATGGGAATACCTTCATCTCTTCTGCATACTTTTCAAGATCTGATGAAGGACCTACATTGAAGTCTTGGATAATGTACAGTAGAGTAGAGAGCCCGAGGAACATCACTACATCTCTTGCAAAATTGGTCTTAAGAGCAATCCCAATCAAGACTAAGGCAAACCCCAAAAGGAGTACTGTTGTAAATGCAGAATTAAACCAAAATACTCCAGTAAATGCCATAGTAATCGCCAGGAGTAGTAGCAGAGGTTTAGCCAGACTCTTGGCTCTTGCTCCGATAAGAAAGATAATATTACCAAATAGAGCTGAGCCCAAATAACCACCCATCAAGATGACCTTGCGAGATCCACCGACAGTACGGGTGAAGCCACTCCCATCTTGATTTATCTGGATGTTGCGGACTTCTCCACCTGTGATAAGAGCTCCCGCAGCGTGACCAAACTCATGGAGAAATGTTGCCAACATCTGTATCGGATACAATATCTTACGACCAATATCGCCACCAAAGTATCTAATGCCAAAGTATATCCCTAGCATGATAAATATTCTAATAATGATATTGGATTTCATCTCTCTATTGATATTGTCACTTAAGCTTCAAACCATGATTTGACGATTGCATCTTCATCACAGTTGATAGAGACATGGACGTAATCATTGTGGTTTGGTATGTAATTGTAATCTTTAGCCCACTCTGTATGATGTGTAGCTAAGTCCTTGAGTGCAGTGGTGATGTAGCTGACCTCTGAGCTCGTCATCGTCGGATGGAATGATACTCTGATCCATCCCGGCTTATCATTCAAGATGCCGCAGCTAATATTAGTTGTAATACTCTGAGACTTCTCTTGCGAGACATCCAAGAGATAATGGCCGTAAGTACCAGCGCATGAGCAGCCTCCTCTGACTTGAATCCCAAACCGATCATTGAGCATTTTTACTCCAAGATTGTAGTGGAGATCATCTATGTAAAGGCTAAAGATTGGAAGACGTTCCTTAATGTTGTCGGCTAAGATATTGAGATTGTCTATTCCACTTAGTTGGCTCCAGACTTGATCTGAGATTTCTTTTTCTCTGGTGTAGATATTGTCTACTCCCATCTCTTGTTTGAGTTGGATACAGAGAGCTGTCCTTATCGTCTGCAGGAATGCAGGAGTACCTCCATCTTCTCTTGCTTCTATAGCCTCCAAGTATTTGTGATCTCCCCATGGATTAGTCCAGTTGACAGTACCACCTCCTGGATTGTCAGGCACCTTATTGTTGTAGAGCTTTTGATCAAATATCAAGACTCCAGCACTCGATGGACCACCGAGGAACTTGTGTGGTGAGAAGAAGATTGCATCTAATCTAGACTCAGGGTCACTTGGGTGCATATCGATATTGACATAAGGCGCAGAACAAGCAAAATCCACAAAGCACAGTCCACCGACTTGATGGATCAACTTAGCCATTTCATAATATGGAGTCTTGATGCCTGTAACATTACTGCATGAGGTAATCGCTGCTATCTTGTGCTTGCGATCTTGATACTCTTGGAGAGCCGAAGAGAAATCATCAAGGCAGACCAATCCTTGAGGACAAGCCTTGATTACACGGACATCACAGATCGTCTCAAGCCATGACGTCTGATTGCTATGGTGCTCCATATGCGTGCAGAAGATGATCGGTCTCTCTGCTGATGGGATATTGACTTGACTACGATATTTTTCATGGATTTTGAGGCCAAGGATTCTTTGAAACTTGTTCACTACACCAGTCATACCAGAGTTACTAGAGATCAGGACATCTGTATCACTCGCATTGACATGGGCCTTGATGATGGACCTTGCATGAGCATATGCTTTGGTCATACAGCTTCCAGTAGTATTGGTCTCAGTATGTGTATTTGCGACGAATGGATAGATCTCATTCATCAGTTTTGACTCGATCGGGGCATACATCCGTCCACTAGCAGTCCAGTCAGCATAGACGATTCTTTTCTGACCATATGGACCTATTAGGGTCGCATCATCTCCGATGATCTGACTTTTGTATGGATTGAAATGTGCTTCAAGATCCGATATATTTGCTGTCTTATTGGTTGATAATGTCTTCTGCATGTTTCATGATTTTTGATGCAAGCAATTTTGCAGATTCAGCATTTTTTGATTCTGCATATACTCTGATGATAGGCTCAGTATTGGATTTACGCAAGTGTACCCAGCCCTCGTTGAAGTCTATTTTGAGACCATCGATAGTATTCAATTTTTCATCTTTGTAAGCTTCTGCTAAGCGGGAGATGATTAAGTCCACGTTGATCTCTGGTGTGAGTTGTATTTTGTTTTTTACGATGGTGTAATCGGGATAGCTATTTCTGATTTGAGAGAGAGTCAGTCCGCTAGATGCAAGTTTGCTGAGGCAGATTGCGATCCCGACGAGTGAGTCTCGACCGTAATGCAGATCTGCGAGGATGACACCTCCATTGCCTTCGCCACCAATCTTTGCTTGATTGGCCTTCATCGTATTGACGACATTGACCTCACCGACAGCAGACGCATAATATCCTGCTCCATGTGACTGAGCAATATCTGCAAGGGCTCGAGTAGAGGAGAGATTGCTCACCGTATTACCACCAATTATGGGTAATAGGTAGTCAGCTGCGAGTACGAGAGTGTATTCTTCTCCGATTAGATTTCCGTTTTCGTCTACGAGTGCTAGTCTATCTACATCCGGATCTACTGCGATTCCAAGTGCTGCTTTTTCTTTGACAACTGTTTGACATAAGTCTACAAGGTGCTTGCTAAGCGGCTCAGGATTATGAGCAAAGTCCCCAGTCATTTCAGCATTGATTAAGGTATATGTACAGCCTAGCGCATCTAATAATGGAGGGATACTCATGGTTCCCGTGCTATTGATACAATCCACTACGACGTGGTAATTTTTGGATTTTATGTTGGCAGTATCTATATATGATAGACCAAGGATTGCATCTATATGATGATTAATCGCCTCATTATCCTCTCGATATGAGCCAAGATTATCTACATCACTATATTGCCAATCTTTAGTTGTGATACTCTTTAAGATTTTTTCTCCAGTCTGAGCTGAAATGAATTCTCCATGTTCATTGAGAAACTTGAGTGCATTCCATTGTTTGGGATTATGGCTTGCTGTGAATATTATCCCACCTTGTGCTTGATGTTTGACGACAGCCATCTCCACGGTAGGTGTAGTACTCAGTCCAAGATCTATGACGTCGACACCACAGGCTTGTAGTGTGCTTATTGAGAGTGCAGAGACTAGATTACCAGAGATACGGGCATCTCTCCCAGTCACTACAGTAGGGTGAGCATGATTTTCTTTCAGGAGAAATGCATATCCTGTAACACACTCTACGATATCTAATGGCGTCAGATTAGACCCATACCGACCACCAATAGTACCTCTTATCCCAGAGATAGATTTAATTAATGTCATGTTGACAAAGATATTATAAAACTCTTTGCAAGTCTGAGATTATACTTTAATATTTGAGTAAAGAGAGTTAAGGTTGATTACGGGGGTTATAGTTATCCTCCTGTTTCTTTTTTGAGCTTGGAGATCTGGCTATTCCAAAGATCCGCTTGAGTATCTTCATCACCTTCATCACAGAAGTCTGTAATCTCCAAGACTGTTTCGTTAGTGACTCCTGACTTGTACATTCTAAATTCTAAATACTCGTCTGGCTCTGAATCTTCCCAGACAAACCTCAGTCGTTCTTCTTCTATATCATCTATCAGCTTGGCAATCTCCTCGTCTCCATCCCACTCGAAGGTAAATTCGTCAGCAGTAATATCTACCGAGTCACAAAACCATCTCACCAAACACTCAGGGAGTACAAGGAACTTGTAAAGAATCTTTGGTGATGCTCGAAGGATAAATTCTAATTCAATTTTAGTTCTTTTCATAATCTAATCTTCCTCTTGGAGTAATAACCACGAAGGTGTGTCCGCAAATAAAGCCTTTTTTTTTAGAGTATAAGCTAATTTGAACTTTTTTTGTTCATTTCTTATTGAAAAAGTTATCGTACTTTTGCAATCCGAAACAAATCCCATGTTACTTTGTTTCAATTGTTAACTCTATCATATACCTTGTAAATTACCTACCTTATGGGAATGCGTCAGCTCAAGATTACTAAGTCGATAACGAACAGAGAAAGCCAATCTTTAGAAAAGTATCTCCAGGAGATAGGCAAAGTAGACTTACTTACTCCAGAGGAAGAAGTAGACTTAGCCAAAAAAATTAAGGCAGGAGATCAAGACGCATTAGAAAGATTGACAAAAGCTAACTTGAGATTTGTCGTATCAGTAGCTAAGCAATATCAAAACCAAGGACTCTCCCTTAGTGATCTTATTAATGAGGGGAACCTAGGACTGATCAAAGCAGCACAAAGGTTTGATGAGACAAGAGGATTTAAGTTTATCTCGTACGCTGTCTGGTGGATAAGACAATCGATCCTCCAAGCACTCGCTGAGCAATCAAGAATAGTCAGATTGCCACTCAATAAAGTAGGGTCGTTAAATAAGATCAATAGGGCATTCTCAGAGTTGGAGCAGGCATTTGAGAGAGAGCCTTCGGCAGAAGAGCTCGCTGATCTCTTAGAAATCTCTGCTGATGAGGTCGAGACTACACTTGGTGTAGCATCAAGACATGTCAGCATGGATGCACCATTTGTTGATGGAGAAGATAACTCACTCCTGGACGTACTAGAGAATGGAGGTACACCTAGTACTGATAGCCAACTAGAGTATATGGATTCTCTGCGTAGAGAAATAGGAAGGTCTCTCAACACACTATCCGAACGACAAATGGATGTCATCAAGTTGTACTTTGGCCTTGGCATAGAACATCCAATGTCACTCGAAGATATCGGAGAAAAATTTGGCTTGACCAGAGAAAGAGTAAGACAGATCAAGGATAAAGCGATCAATAAACTCCGATCTGCAAGTAGAAGCAAACTCCTCAGACACTACCTTGGAGAAGGGAAGTAAGAGACTAGTGCTACTCCAAATATTAATACAAAGAAAAATACAAACTACTTTTTAGTCCCATTCTGTATCGGACTCAGCTTGGCTTTGGGTGTCATGATAGGATTTACCTACTCTAGTAAGGATCAAGGTAGGCTCATCCAGTCTCAAGCGGGTAATCAAGCAGACTATGGAGTCGGTGAGTTAGAGACCGTAGTAAGTCTGATAGACAAAAGATACTTCGACACCATCTCTAGAAAAAAAATGGTAGATGCAGCCATTACATCGACAATGAATCAGTTAGACACTTATAGTCGATATCTCCCCCCAGAAGCAAAAGATGCTGATAATGCAAGTCTATCCACTGACTTTAGAGGAATCGGGATAGAAATGATCAAACGAGGAGATTCGATTCATATCCTGCATTCGGCATACCAGAGTGCTACTCGATCTGCAGGTGTAGATGAGGGAGATATTATACTCAAGGTAAATGACGAAGAAATGGTCGGTGGAGAAGTCACTTACGATAAGCTCAGAAGAGAAGTGACCTCACAAGATACCTGTCTACTGACCTACCTAGATTATCAAACTAATGCAATAAAGAAGGCTTCATTGCCAGTCATCGCCATCGAGAACTCTGATGCTACAATCCATGGTATGTTGACAGATAGTATCGGAGTGATCAAAATTCAACAGTTCAACTCAAGGACGTATGAGCAGTTTATGCAGTCACTCGAGAGTCTTGATGCGAAGTCAGATCATCTAGATCTTATCATTGATGTCAGATCTAATCCAGGCGGCTATTTACCTCAAGTGATTAAGATCATCGAGCAGCTCATCTATGAGAAGGATAAGCTCATACTCTCTACAGTGAGTCGTGATGGGAGTGAAAAGAATTACTACTCCAAAGCCAAAAATTTCTTCAAGGTTGACAAAATAGCAGTATTGATTGATCAATACTCTGCAAGTGCAAGTGAGATATTAGCAGGTGTCCTTCAAGATTTGGACCGAGCAGTAATCATCGGACAGCCATCGTTTGGTAAAGGGCTCGTCCAAGAGCAATTTGATCTCGCATCAGGTGGTAAGATCAGACTTACAGTCTCAGAGTATCTCCTGCCATCAGGTCGATCTATTCAAAAATGGAAAAATATTGGCTATCCATTAGAGCATTGTGACACCACAGTTGTCGCAAAATCAGCAGTGTACTATAGAGACTTGCCTACGTGTCAGGGTGTCATCCCAGACATTCTGTATGAGCTAGATACGGAGTGTGATCAGCTTGATTACGCTTACCATCACTTGACTATCGGATTGACAGAAGATCAGTTGAGCTCAGATAATCAGCTACTTCAACTCTTTGATCAAAATCAAACTGTCACTGATCATCGGTGTCTCACAAATACTCGATCCCATATGCTCTATCAGATTAGAAGACGTAACATGAGTGATGAAGCAGCGGCTTTCGCTAAAATAAGGGAGGAGGATATTATCAAACAGACTATCGAGGTGCTGCAGCCCACAATGAGGACAATACTTACGCAAGGTGATTAAGCGTAATCATCTCTTATGCAGTATGATGATAAGGGATCTACTTCCGATCATTGAAGAGACTCAGATGATCCGATAATACACTAATCTGTGTTGCAAGATGCCACATCGTAAGTGGATAAGTGGCTTGCATATATCCCATTGTCTCAGAGCCTTAGGAAGTCCAATTCTCCTTCAGAATCATAACTTGCAATGACCGAGGCCATATTGAGCTTTTTATTCAGGATAGTCTTAGGATAATTCGGGATAAAGTCGACACCTTCTTTAATCACTTTGTCTATCTCATCAAAGTAGATTGGGACATCATTACCCGAGATATTAGCACTCGTAGAGACTATTGGTCTTTGGATGACATCGATGATTGCTTGGCAGATGGTATTCTGCGTGACTCTAATTGCTACTGTACCATCTTGTGTTGTCAGATGCTCAGGTAGGTTGCGACCGACATGGATGAGTGTCAATGGTTTGCGGTGCAATGACAGCAAAGTCTCGACTCGAGGATGCATCATCTCTATATACATATTGAGCATCTCGATAGACGATACAAGAAGGACATAGGGATGACCCTCTCTTCGCTGTTTTAAGGCAGAGATTTTGTCAATTGCTTGAGTGTTAAAGGCATCACAGGACAATCCCCAGAGTGACTCAGTAGGAAGTAATGTAATAGCACCTTCATCTAATTTATTTGCAATATCGTCTATTTGATCAGGCAGCAACATAGTATATTTATAGATAGAGTGATTGTAGAGTTTTGTACTTTTGAGGCAATGTACATAGAATATTAACACTAGGAACACGTTTTTTGATTTGAATATTACATAATCAAGAGAATTAAATTAATGAAACAATATCACGGTCTACTCAAATTGAAATTTTTGATCATCTTGTTTGGATGCATTTTGAATTTTGATTCATATGGAGCTCATATTGTAGGGGGACAGATGATCTATACTTGTGTAGAGGATGGTGATCCTAATGATGATGTTGTAAGATTTGAAATAAGATGTACAGTCTATAGAGATAGATTTTCAGGAGGAGCTGTCTTTGATGATGATGCTAACTTTGGAGTATATCGGAGATCTGGGCCTAACGATTGGGCCTTTGTTAGAGAAGTATCTAGTCTCAATTTTCAAGATCGAGATACGATACCATTTGATGACAATAATCCTTGTGTAGAGATTCCAAGCGGAATTGGAGTTGAAGAGGCATCTTATGTATTTAGCCTGAACTTGGATATTATCAACACAGACTATATGATATCTTATCAACGATGTTGTAGGAATGGTACGATAAACAATATTGTAGACCCTGGGGATACAGGAGCTGCTTTTAATGTGGTGATCACTCCACAGGCACAGCTCTCTTGTGACAATAGCCCTACATTCGATGAGTTTCCTCCAATATTTATCTGTCAAGATCAGAATTTGAATGTAGATCATTCTGCAACTGATATAGACGGAGATGTCTTAGTCTATAGTTTCTGTGCTCCATCTACAGCAGGTGGAAGCGAAGGAGTAGGTGTAGGAGCTACTTCTTGTCTAGGTGTCACACCATCTCCTGCGATCTGTACTCCACCATATGCTCCTGTAGTATTTATTGATCCCGATGGGACGGTTGGAGGATTGACTGCAGCTACACCACTCGCTGGTGATCCTGTGGTAACGATCAATCCCAATACTGGTTTCATAACCGGAGTGCCTAAAGATCTGGGTCAATATGTAGTAGGAGTCTGTGTGCAGCAATTTAGAGGAGGGGTGTTGATTGGTGAAATGATTAGAGATTTTCAGTTCAATGTAGTCGAGTGTGACCCGACTGTAATTGCCAATCTTGAGGCCGATGAGATCAGAGGTGATAAGGAATTTTATTTCAAGCTCTGTGGCGAAACTGAACTTGATATCACAAATCTTAGTGTAAAAATTGAAAAGATCGTAAGTTATCAATGGATTATGGATCTAGGAGGAGGGATATTAGATACAATTACGACAAGAGATGCTTCATTTACCTTTCCTGGAGAGGGGCAATATACAGGTACGATGTTACTCAATGAAGGATTTGAATGTGCTGATACTGCTCAGATCATTGTTGATGTATTTCCAGAGACTGTTCCAGATTTTTCGTTTGTATATGATACTTGTGTTGCTGGCCCTGTAGAGTTCACAGATCTCAGTACTACACTGAGTAGCGGTATTATTAGTTATGAGTGGGACTTTGGAGAGGGTACCCCTGATGCTACAGCATTGATCTCAAACCCTTCCTATACTTATCCCACACCAGGTGATAAGTTGGTCACGCTTACAATACAAGATGTCAATACTTGCGAACATTCCTTAACCCAAGAACTTAACTATTTTCCAGTTGCTGAGACTTTGATAGCACAACCAAGTAGTTTTATTGGATGTACGCCGGCTACATTGAGATTTGATAATCTCTCTGCACCAATTAATGAAGACTATCTGACGCTTTGGGACTTTGGAGATGGTAATACGAGTACTGAGCTCTCTCCAACTCATCTGTATGAGACAGAAGGCACATTCACTGTAAGTCTAGAAGTAATCTCGCCTATCGGTTGTGAGAATAGTCGGACTTTCCCTAATATCGTCAGTATCAAACCTAGTCCGACTGCTGACTTTGATTGTAGTCCAGAGGAGTTTAATGCTCTCAATAATGATCTTTTTCTTACTGATCAATCTCTCTTAGCAGAGAGACTGCAATGGATCGTCCCTGGTGTAGGTACTTCTATGGAACTCAATCCAAGTTTTTCACTCCCCGATACTGGAATCTATGAAGTGATACAGATTGCTTTTCATGAGAGTGGTTGCCCAGACACGATGATTAAGATTATCGATATCTCTCCTTTGAATGCCTTGTTTTTTCCTAACGCCTTTACACCCAATAATGATGGCAAAAATGATACATTCAAGCCAGAAGGAATAATCCAAGGATCAAGTGACTACCAACTCGTCGTATGGAATAGATGGGGTGAGGTTATCTTTACAAGTAATGATGTCTATAGTGGTTGGAATGGATCAAAAAATAATACTGGAGATCCTTCACCTGTAGGGACATACATATATACGTATACTTACATGTCAAGTAGAGGAGAGACAGAAAGTGGCGAAGGAAAAATAATACTTCTAAGATAGGAAGATTGATATTTATTACTATCTTTGCAGTCGCAAAAATAACACATCATGGAGCTTTTGAATTACATTCACGAAGAATTAACTACGATCAATGAACTGCCAAAGTTCAAAGCAGGAGATAATATAACTGTATCTTACTCTATCAAAGAGGGGGCTAAAGAAAGAATTCAAAAGTTCAAGGGTGATGTTCTCCAGATTAAAGGACAAGGTGCTACGAAGACTTTTACAGTTCGTAAAATTTCTAATGGAGTAGGTGTAGAGAGAATCTTTCCTTTCAATTCGCCGAATATTGCTGACGTAGAGGTCAACAAAAGAGGTCGTGTTAGAAGAGCAAGATTATTCTACTTAAGAGACTTAGTTGGTAAGAAGGCTAAGATCAAAGAGAGAAAGATATTCAAGTAAATATATCTTGATAGGAAGATTAGTATTAATTACTAATGTAACTATCCCTGTGTATTGCATTTCAGATCTATGTTCTGTCTCTAAGCTTGATTGATAATCCAGCTTGCTGTATGTGACTTTACATTACCCATATCTAGCACTGAGATGTTGTGTTACCATTCTTCGCATTAGCTTTCTCTTCATTTTTTTCATTGATAAAAAAACGAAGCAAAAAAATCTAGTCTAATTAAACTCGTTCCACTCGAACAGTAATTAGGCGGCCTCTCCGCCACCTAAGTGGGATATCTAATCGGGGACTGCTAATCTTGATTGCTAAGTGGAATTGCTAAGCTTGTTTGCTAATCGGGATTGCTGTATGTGACTCTACATTACCCATATCTAGCACTGAGATGCTGTGTTACCATTCTTCGCATTAGCTTTCTCTTCATTTTTTTCATTGATAAAAAAACGAAGCAAAAAAATCTAGCCTAATTAAACTCGTTCCACTCGAACAGCAATCAGGCATCCTCTCCGCCACCTAAGTGGGATAGCTAAGCTTGATTACTAATCGAGATTGCTAAGCTTGATAGCTATGCTGGATTGCTGATCGAGATTGTTGTATGTGACTCTATTCATTTACTTTCATCGTATCTAGTACTGAGATGCTGTGTTACCATTCTTCGCATCGGTTTTCTCTTCATTTTTTTATCCGATGACTGCTTTATCTCATGGTTATATCCAGAGTTCTGCCTCAGACTTATCTTTGAAGTAATTATAGGATTCTCGTTGAGACCTGATCTCATTTTTCTTTTTAGTAGAGACGCTTTTATATTCGTTGGTTTGATTTTGCGAGATTATCCTAGCCTTGACATTATCAGATAATTGCAATTCTAATATCTCTCTGATTGTCTTCTTGAGTTGATCATCATAGATGGGTATCATCGTCTCATACCGGTAACGAAGATTTCTCACCATCCAATCGGCTGATGACATATATGTGAGTTTGTCACCACCATGATGGAAGTAATAGATCCGAGTATGCTCAAGGAATCGATCTATGATACTGATGATCTCTATGTTTTCACTTACGCCTTTGACACCTGGTACTATTGAGCATATCCCTCTGACTACCATCTTTATCTTGACACCTGCTTGTGACGCTTCATAGAGTTTTCTTATAATTTTTTTATCCTGGATGCTGTTTAGCTTCAGGATGATTTCTGCCTTTTTCTTTTGCTTCGCTTGTTTGATTTCATAGTTAATGAGATCATCTATTTTATCATTCAGATTATACTGGCCTACGCCTAAATGTTCAAATTTGTCTTTGATTGGTTGCTTTTTTTCTAGGAAGTTCATGAGTCTTCTTGCTTCACTAGTGAGCCTTGGATCACTTGTGAAGAAGCAGAGATCAGTATAGAGTCTAGCTGTATTTTCGTTGAAGTTGCCAGTACTAAAGTATGCGTACTCTCTTTTCTTCCCATTTGCATCTCGTTGTGTGATAAGTGCCAGCTTGCTATGTACCTTCAGACCAGGGATACTATATCTCACCTTTATCCCTTCATTCTCTAATTTTTCACCCCATTGGAGGTTCGCTTCTTCATCAAATCTTGCCTTGATTTCGATAAATACGAAGACTTTCTTTCCCTGCCTAGCGGCATTGATCAGAGCATCCATAATCCTAGATTTCTTGGCTACACGATACTGGACGACTGCGATCTCGGTGATTGTATCATCATTGACTGCATCTTCGAAGAATCTAATCGTGGATTCATAACTCTGATACGGCACATGGATAAGATGGTCTGCTACTGCGATACCGGTATAGACTGATTTGAGATTTTCCAATGCATAATAGGGTAATGGAGTAAGCGATTGATCTTGTAAGTTGTCTAGATTGAATCTCGGGAAAGAAAAGAAGTCTGAGTTGTTGTGTTGCCTTCCCTCTGGTGAAAGGTCATACTCATGAAGATCAAATACCTCCATGAGATATTTGAGCATTTTCTTAGGTATTTCTCTGTCAAATACGAGTCTACTGGCTACTCCGACCTTCCGCTTATCAAGACTCTTCTTAACTTTGGTGATAAGATTACCTGAGAACTCATCATCTATATACAGCTCACCATCTCTTGTCAATTTAATAGAGAAACTCCCTTGAATCTTAAATCCAGGAAAGACTGTCTTGGCACAGTGTCTGACGATATCATCTACTAATAGGATCTCTCTGCTGTCTACATTACTCGGGGGTAATAGGACAAATCGATCAGTCTCATCGGAAGGGATCTTCATTAGAGCATAGATGACCTTACCATTTTCTTTATCGATGAGCTCAAATGCAAGATAGATAGATGCATCATTAAGGAATGGAATAACCTTCTTCTTTAATAATATAATCGGTTGGATGAAGGGCTGTAACTGTTCTTTGAAGTAAGTTTCTATAAATTCTATTTGATCTTTATTGAGTTGATCCTTTTGTCTGATGAAGATCTTTTTCTCTTCTAGCTCAGGAATGATAGATTGCTCGTAGATCTTGGTAAATTCTAGTTGCTGATCTTTTACCATTGCAAGCAATTGGCTTAGTACTTTCTCTGGTTCAAAATCAAGATGCTTTGAAGTCTTCTTACCAGCTCTTACGAGATTGCGATGATTAGCTACTCTTACTTTGAAGAATTCACTCAAGTTGGAGGAGTAGATTGCTAAGAATTTGATCCGTTCCAATAGAGGGACAGACGGGTCTTTTGCTTCCTGTAATACTCTGTAATTGAATTGGAGCCAACTAATATCGCGATGGAGATAAGGAAACAATTTGGTCATTCTTCTAATTTTGAGTTATACAGCGAATTTACTTATTTTTTGTCTCAATCCTCGTGTAATAAACTTTTTGTACCTTTCGGATTCAAACTTAATCTTGAAAAGCCCATACTTATAATCAATGAGCTTTTCGTTACACAATATGACAATCAATAGTAA
Organism: uncultured Saprospiraceae bacterium; assembly: GCA_938001865.1. GTDB lineage: Bacteria > Bacteroidota > Bacteroidia > Chitinophagales > Saprospiraceae > JAHDHH01. Next base: position 29,561 of record CALLAW010000016.1, read on the forward strand.
TGAGACAAGGACACGCTGGGGAGTATGAGCTATTAAATACGCTGTTTGCAAATGACGACCTCAATATCGGATACTACAAAGAGGAAGATACCAAGATAGATAAGGCTCGAGAACTCATGCTACTCAGGATCTTAAGGCTAGTGCCTAAGATTGCAAAGAAAACAAAATTCTTAGTCGTAGGTGCAGGATGGGGGACAGCTGCGATGACTATCGTAGACACATATCTCTGTCGAGTCGATAGTATCTCCACAACCAAAAAAGAACAAGATCACTTAGAGAAAGCACTCAAGAAAAAGGAATACGAGAAGAAACTCTACACTCATCTCTCAGAGAGGCACGTAGACCTACCAACAGAGACTGATAATTATAATGTCCTGCTGAGCCAAGAGGTAATGTCATATGTAGAAGACAAGCGAAAATTATTTATTGTATATCACGCCAGCTTAATGGCCGAAGGAAGGTTAGTGATGACAGACTTTCTTCAAGGAGAGAAGTATGAAAGTAAGCATTCTGATCTATTCGGACATTCTGATGCTATCCCTCTATGGACTGACTTAGACGTAGAGAAACTCACCAATAAGTCTGGTCTGCAGAAAGTGTATAATAAAGACTTTAGCCCTGAGCTTATCGGTCACTATCAGTATATCATCAAGGAGCTTGATATCAAAAAAGCGACTGTGGACAAAAAACTCGGGAAGGGTGCTTCGCAAAAGCATACAGATATCTATAAGGCAAAAATAGAAGCATTGGAAAAAGGAGCAATTAAATGGTGCCTTTATGTTTACCAGAAAATCAATATTTAATTGATTGTATTGGTGACTGAATATCTCTTACTCCTTAACTCTAGGGTAGTATGACTAGTGAGTCAATCCCACATATCTCGCTGACTTCAACACAATCGCTGTCACTGATACTCTCAAGAGAGTACAAGTTGCTTCAGAGAAGTAACCTAAAGAGACTGGGGAGTCAACTGCTTGATCTGACCTTGCTTACTCTACAGAAGAGTGACAAGTGTAATGTATTGATCAATGATGCTAAGATACTCACAGCATATTTGCAACGAGCACAAGAGGTCGGACTGATTGCAAGTCCTGAATCACACTCACCTATTTACCTAGAGTGGTCGCCACATCTCTATCCGTCTCAGAAGACACTCATGATAGGTATGTCAATACCTCAGTTGAACGATCGGATTGACGGCAGTACGATGCTTGAGATATTAGTAGATCAGACTACTCCCAACGTATTACCTAGTACCAAATCTATTGTAAGTTCTGTACTCGATACTGAGATACTTGAAAAAATAAAGAAATGCTATCAACTCTATCAACCATCCATAGACTATGCGATGATAGATCGATTATTGAGTAGGGATCACATCCAACTCAACGTGCTGAAGGAAGAAGTGAAGAGTATCAAGCTAGCATTGGATCAGATACTACCAGTGCTGTACAATGTGGACATGCTCACATTAGATACTGCTACCTTGAGAAGACAGAATCACTCATCTAAGATCAGTCAGATCCAGGAGCTTTACGATGCCTATCGTCATCTCCAAAGCACATTGGACAGTATCACTCAGATCTCTATACCACCTCTGAAGAAACCACTCAATGCTGCAATGCTTGTAGACTATCTTCGCGAGAGGGTATCTCATTGGGTGCATATTAGCCATTTACTTACAAGTGAGAGCTTACTTGATTGGGTACAAATCATCCATAGCTTACCACCAGATATCAGTGACTCTCTCTGGCGTCTTGCCTGCTACAAAGTGTTGCATCCGTGGGATCGTGTACTGATCAAGCAGAGAGCTGAGCAGAGCTTAATAGGGATGGAGTATCACTCAAGTAGAATCAAAGCTGATGACTGCCAACACCTTCTCAGAGTGTCAATTGGTAATATCGAGCAGAGAGCAGCACTCATCCATGACCCGACACTCATCGATCAGGCAACACTTACTCTAGTGCCTAATTACCTTATCGATTACGTCCAGAATGGAATAGGATACGAAGTGGTCTCTACTGCGAGTGACTTACCAGTCATGAGTGAGCTCCATCTAGACAATAAACTCAATGATATGCAACTGCTCTCTAACTCTCAGTGTATTGCTGATTTGTTATTGGATAAGTGTCCAGGTCTTGAGATATCTATCAGTCGTAGCCAGATTATACTCTCAACACTGACGTCTGACAATTTTGAATTGGCAGAGATCTTATCCAAGCATGGATTCGAAAGACTAGAGCATAATGACGTCAGAGTGAGCCTTAAAGAGTGCCTCATCGACATCAATCGTGAAGTACATCTAATTACGATCGGTGCATTGCTCTCGATAGATGACCTCAGTGATTGGGTGTATCAGACACAACTCATCGAGAAGTTAGAGTCTACAGGGATCAAGGTCATAGATATACCGATCGATATAAATCGAGATGGTAGACTCGTCTATCGTCAATCACTACAATCACTATTGGATCGATATGTGGAAGATTGACCTTATGCAGTACCACTCGCTGGTAAATGTGGAACAAAGAGATGGACAAACTCTAATCTTCTGTACAGTCAGAGGTAAGTGGCTCAAGTATCAGCAAGAAGAACTCGTAAGACAACTCATCATACAGTACTTAATCACAGAGCAAAATATCCGAAAACTCAGTATCGTGGTAGAGAAGAGTACAGGTCTCAAGGGTCAAGATAGGATCGATATAGCGGTACTGAACAGAGGAGGCAAGCCATTCATGCTGATCGAGTGTAAGACGTGGACAGAACGGGTCAATCAGTCAGTGCTGAATCAGATAAGTAGGTATAATAATCAACTGAAGTATCCCTACTGCTGGGTATCTACGGGCAAAGGAAATTTTCTATTTTCGTTTGATAAGTCAAAGAATAAATATGCTCAAATTCTTGATTTTCCCGATGGATATTCATGATATCTTATAAATCCATTAACTTTGAGAGAAAGATTAGAAAAGTAAATTAGTCATGCTCGATAAATTAAAAAATCTGTTCATAGTTGATGATGGGAAAGAGACAACTCCAGTCCAACCTAAAACAACTCAACAGTCTCAATCTTCGCCTCAGCAAAAGAGTCCCAAAAAGCAGCCTAAACAAGCATCACCAAAGTCTGACACTCCAGTGCCACCTAGACCAAAAGCAGCACCTAGCGAAAGATTTGTCAATAAACTGTTAGAAGCAATAGAAGCGAATAATGAAAAGGGCTTTGACTACCTCGAATTCAAACAATCAATGGCTAATCTTAGCACTGTAGACATGGATGATGCCACTCGCTACAAGTCAGCACTAGCCATGGCAAAGACAATGGGAGCTGATGCCTCTCAATTAGCCAAATCAGCATCTAGATACCTTGCTGTATTAGAAGGTGAAGAGAACAAATTCCGAGTAGCATTTGGCAAACAGCAAAAAGATAGAGTAACCCAGCGCCAAGAAAAGCTCAATTCGTACGAAAAAGGTATCGTAGATAGAGAAGCAAGAATAAAAGAACTCCAAGGCCAAATCGAACAGCTCAAAGTCAAACTCTCTGAACTGCAAACTACCACAGAGAATGCTGACGCCAAGGTAACAGCTACCAAAGATGGATTCTATAGTGCTTACCATATCGTGGTAGATCAAATCAAAAATGATCTCGCAATGATCAATCAGCACGGGTAGTCTTATACTTCATCGATTAACACTCAATATCCATAGACGAAAACCCTTGGAACTATGGAATTTTAAATAGAGTAAATATCGTTATATGTTTATTGTATCTTTGTGACTTATGCATTACTCATCAATCATCAAATTGAATGACTACACGACGGTTATCTAAATCTTTTTGGCAAAAACCAGAGGGGATAGTAGGAGGATTGTTTCTCGTAGGTGCTGTGGCGCTTATTGGCATAGTCTTGGTCAACTTTGCAGCTGCTGTGAGTGCATTTTTGTTTTCTCCATTAGGAGCGGGGGTAGGATTATTGACACTTGGGATTATTGTATTCATGGCATTGGACTCGAGATCGAGGGCAGTCGTAGGATATATGTATCAGTCTCTGATGAGATGGATCACTGGTATCTTCATCAAGATAGATCCGATGAGTATCCTGAATGGATATGTAGATGATCTCAAATACAATCTCAAAAAGATGAATATCCAAATCGGAAAGCTCCGTAAAGAGAAGCATAAACTGATGGAGCTTATCTATCTCAATAATAATGAGATCAAGTCCAATATGGATATTGCCAATAAAGCCAAAGCAGCACAAAACGAGAAAGTCCTCATCCTCAAAACTCGAAAAGCCGGTAGACTCAAAGAAAGTAACGTCAAACTTGAAGACCTACTCAAGAAGATGGAAGTCATGCAGCGAGTACTCACCAAAATGAGAGATAACTCACATATCTTAGTCGAAGACATCGACGATCAAATCAAAATCAAATCAGCCGAACAAAAGGCAATCATGGCTAGCCACAGTGCTATGAGATCAGCCATGAATATTATCAAAGGTGATAAAGACAAGAAAGCGATGTTTGATCAAGCAATGGAAGTGATCACCGATGATGTCTCAGTCAAGGTGGGAGAGATGGAAAACTTTATGGACATGTCCGAGGAGTTTATGAATTCTATAGACGTGCAGAATGGTATCTTCGAGGAGAAAGGAATGAAGATGTTAGAAGAGTGGGAAAAGAAATCTACATCTATTCTCCTTGGTGACGCTAAGCAAGATATACTCCAAGACGTAGAGAGTGAAGATATTCTCGATCTCAGTACCTTCAAAGAAACAGTGAAGGTGAAGTCAAGTCCTTCATCAACAGCATCAAAATCTAATGATTATGATGATTTCTTTGATCCAGATTAGGGCATACATTGAATAAGTATACATTACACATTACGATATTTCACAACTAAGACATTTTACATACAATGGCAAAACGATTAACAACATTTTCAAAGTTACTGATAACATTAATTATACTCGCTTTGATCTTTTTTGGCTTCACTTGGTTGAAGAACAATACTGCACTTGGCGACTTAGTCAATAACGGAGAATCACCTCAAACAGAACGAACATCATCTCAATCTAACTCTACAGGTGATAAGACCACTATCGTGGGTAAAAATCAGAACGGGTCTCCTAATACTAATGCAACAAACAACACGAATAGAGGCAGTGACGATGACAATACTCTCAAGGTGCAACTGGTCAGTTGGGGAGGATATGCTCCAGGACTCTACTTCAATGAAGGAGCCGAAGCGAATCTCAAAAGTAGATTTTATAAGGATTACGGCTTCAAAGTTGACTTTAAACTCGAAAACGACTTACTCAATGCGATGGATGCATGGTTGGCTGATGAGTATGATATCATCGTGCAGACAGCTGATGCATTCCCTCTCTACACAGCACCTGATGAGATCAATGCTGTAGATCCAAGAGCATTTATGCAAGTGGATTGGTCAAGAGGTGGAGATGCAATCATAGTCAAGAGAGGGATCAATACAGTCAATGATCTGAAAGGCAAAACTATCGCTGTGGCCGTACCATCACCAGCACAGACTCTCCTCATCACTTCTCTTGAGGCAGCAGGTCTGAGCTATAATGATGTCAAAGTAATCAAGACTACTGATAACCTCAAAGCCGCTGAGCTATTTAGGACGAATGATGTAGATGCTGCAGTCGTATGGAGCCCAGATGATATCATAGCAACTAGAGATGTCGCAGGATCTAAGATCTTATTAAACACAGAAAGTCAGACTCATGTCATTGCAGACATCATGATGGCTAAGCAAGGGACTATTGATGCTAAGAGGAATATGTTCAACAAGTTCTACGAAGGATGGATGAAAGGAGTAGCAGAACTCAATAATCCAGCTAATCAAGACAAAGCTGCCAAGTATATGGCAGAGCTCAATGGAGTCTCTAAAGACGATGCCCTCGGGATGATGTCTGTAGTCAAGTGGACGAGCCATGGTGACAATGTCAACTTCTTCGGGCTGAATCCGTCATACAAAGGCCAACAAGGGAAAGACCTCTATACTAAGATGGCAACGAACTTTGTCAAGACTGGTGATGCAGAGAAAGTAGCTCCAAGTTGGAGGTCAGTAATCTATACAGGGGCAATCCAGAATGCAAGCAAATTGAATGGGAGCGGATATGGTGCAGAGAAGAGTAAAGTATTCAAACCAACCTCTGCTAAAGATAAGACAGTAGCACCGATTGCATCTAAGCCTGTGAGTATCAACTTTGATACAGGAAAGTATCAATTGACAGCAAACGCTAAGACTATCATCGATCTTCAATTTGCAGATGTTGCTAAGGCATTTGCTGGTACCAAGGTACGTATCGAGGGTAATACGGATAATGTAGGTTCCCAACAGAGTAATGTACTGCTATCACGGAAGCGTGCCGAATCTGTAGCGAATTACCTTCAATCTCAGTACAAGATGGATTCTAATCGATTTGTCATCGTGGGCAATGGGCCTAATAAGCCTACACCAGGCTGTGAGACCAATGCTACTGCACAATGTAAGGCAGCTAACAGAAGGACTGATTTCCAGCTAATACCAGCAAACTAGCAGATTGATGTCGTGGATGTTTGAGCTCAGAGGATCAGTAACTAAGAGTCAGAGAGTGATCTTTGGTATTCTAGGATTTTTGCTATTACTCGGTCTATGGATGATAATGAGTAGTGGTGCTGACCCTATCATTGAGAATGGCATCTTACCCAAGCCCTTCAGTCTCTGTGATACCCAGATGGTAGATAAGACATATGTCAATACTAAGGGAGAAACAATCACTGAACAGGTAGAAAAACGAAATAACTCAGTGCTGTGTGCTTTTGGTGACCTCTACAGAGACAGTGGACTATTCAAGAATCTTTGCCTTTCACTAGGCTTCAATATTGGTGGATATATCAAGGCATTGCTTTGGTCATTACCTATTGCATTTTTGATAGGTTTATTTCCATTGTTCAATGCCATGTTTCAGTCACAAATCGATGCATATCGGTTTATTCCATTGACAGCAGTGACTGGAATATTCCTTGCAACCTTTGGCATAGGATCTGCCCTTAAGGTCAACTTTCTAGCATTTGGTATCATGATCTATCTCGTACCAGTAATCATACAGCGAATCAAAGAAGTAGATGATGTCTATGTCAAGACTGTCTATACTCTCGGAGCTACTAAGTGGCAAACGATAAGATCGGTCTATATCCCGGCAGTGCTCTCTAAGCTGTCAGATGATGTCAGAGTATTGACTGCCATCAGTTGGACATATATTATCGTAGCAGAGGGGATAGGCGACGAAGGAGGATTGGGTTCTCTAATCTATAAGGCAGGTAAGCGGATGGGGAGACCAGATAAAGTCTTTGCAATCCTAATAATCTTCATTCTTATCGGATTAGTACAAGATCGCATATTTGTCTATCTCGATAAGAAGTTTTTTCCTCATAAGTATCAAGTCAAAGATCAATATTCATCTGAGATAAAAAAAGAATCTTCATTTGAATTGGTTATAGATTTTATAATCCAAGCTATGATCTGGGTCTGTCTTGGCGCCTATGTCATATTAGCATTAGATGAACTCTTTGGGATCCTTGGTGGGCTCAACCTACTGTCATACCTCTTCAAGGATACAGTATGGGTGTTGCATACAATATTCTTAAGTATCATACTATACAAGGGAAGGAAGGTATTAATGCCTAAGATCTCACAACAACCAAAACTCCAAGCATGAGTCTATTCCCAGATACAGAACTTAATAACGTAGTCGAGCTCAAAGGAATCGGCCAAAGTTATGATGGTGGAGCAAATTGGATTATCAAAGACTTAGACTTCTTGATACAGGACAAACCTGATCAAGGTCAGTTTATCGTAATACTTGGTATGTCCGGTTGTGGGAAGTCTACTTTGCTCAGATATATCGCAGGACTCCAGCAACCTACAGAAGGTTCAGTCATCTTGGATGGTAAACCAGCTGACAGGAATAATAGATCTAGTATGGTGTTTCAGCAGTACTCATCATTGCCGTGGATGACCGTACTAGAGAATGTCGCCTTAGCTCTCAAGTACAAAGGGATATCAAAATCAGAAAGAGAACAGAAAGCCTACGAACTCATAGAGCTTGTAGGACTTAAAGGACACGAGTGGAAGTATGCTCAATATCCTACACTCTCTGGAGGACAACTGCAACGAGTCGCGATAGCCAGGAGTATCATCGCCAATCCATCCATAATACTCATGGATGAGCCATTTGGTGCACTAGACATCAAGACAAGACTCAAAATGCAAGAGTTACTCTCTGATGTATGGCACAAATTCCAAAGTACAGTAATCTTCGTCACGCATGACATAGCTGAAGCTGTGTACCTCGCCGATGATATCTATATTATGAAGTCAGCACCATCAAGATTTGTCAGACATATCCCTGTCACATTACCCCTCATACGTAATCTCGAAACCAAGCGTGACCCTCTTTATACCCAACTTGTACATCAAGTAGAGGATGCAATGATGGAGGTAAGTGAGATGGGATGATTGTGCTAATAAGTATCAGTGATTACACTTCCGTAAATGTGATGGCGTACATTCATCAATTTACTGAACAATATGGGCAATTTGAAGCTTAATAATAACGAAGAAATAAACATAATCCTCAATACTACCTCAAACGTACACAACACCACACATCAATGTTGGATAACAATAAAGTCTTAGATTTACTCCGCAAAGTAGTCAATCCGAATACTGGTAAAAATATCGTAGAAGATGGCAATATGCATGACTATCAAGTCAGGGATAACCGCATCTCATTTACAATAGTGCTCCATCCCTCAGAAGATAACCTCAAGATGCTCTACTCTGCAGAATCAGAACAAGCTATAAAGTCTCACTATCCTGAAGCCGAAGTCCTTATTACATATAAAAAACAGCAACAGACAAATACGTCACCACTCCCTCAAGTCAAAAATGTCATCGCCGTAGCATCAGGTAAAGGAGGAGTAGGTAAGTCTACGATGAGTAGTAATCTAGCAATAGCTCTTAGCCAGATGGGACTCAAGGTAGGGCTTATGGATGCCGATCTCTACGGGCCATCAATGCCTACGATGCTTGGACTCAGAGGAGAACGTCCTCAGATCAGGAAGGTAGCAGAGAAGCCCAAAATGATTCCCATAGAAAAATATGGAATCCACACAATCTCCATTGGTTACCTCCTAGAAGAAGAACAAGCAGTCGTACTCAGAGGTCCACGACTTGGTGGAATCATCAAACAATTCATCTATGATACATTGTGGCCAGAGCTAGATATCATGATCATAGACTTGCCACCTGGTACAGGTGATATCCAATTGACTCTTGTGCAGACACTCCCATTGACAGGAGCATTAATGGTGACTACTCCGCAACAAGTGGCAGTTGCCGATGCGTACAAAGCAATGAACATGTTCCGGCTCCCCAATGTCAATGTGCCAATCTTAGGTGTAGTAGAGAATATGAGTTGGTTTACGCCAGCAGAGTTGCCAGACAATAAGTATCATCTCTTCGGTCAAGGAGGTGGTGAGAAGTTGGCACAACTTGGTGAAAGCGTGCTCATAGGCAAAGTACCTCTAGTCATGTCAGTAGGAGAGGGTGGCGATGAAGGTATCCCTGCGGTCTCCCAACAATCCAACTTGGCAAAGCCATACTTCATTGATATCGCTTCTCAATTTGTCAAACAACTCAATAAAAGAAATGAAAGTCTTCCTCACTCCCAAGTCGTCAAAATCACAACAACTTAAGAAAGGATGATATCTGTAAGCTCTCAATAGATCTTACAATAGGATAATCAATATAAGTAGTACATTTGTAATAATGATGTCAATAATTGAAAAACAAAACCTCTTAGAGGCCGTAGATAAAGCTCTCAACGATATAAGACCACATCTTGCAGTAGATGGTGGCAATATAGAGGTCGTAGAGGTGACTGATGACTTTATTGTCAAAGTTAAGTGGCTTGGTAACTGTCAGACGTGTTCGATGTCAGCAATGACTATGCGAGCAGGAGTCGAGCAAACCATAAAGCAAAAAGTCCCATCAATCAAACAAATCGTAGCAGTCAACGGCATACAAGTATGATAAGAAAGGATAGTCAGTGGCTTCATCAACGAATCATGGAGACTGGAAGTTTTCTCTGTGTTGGACTCGATTCGGATATTTCACGATTACCTGTGAGCTTACAAGGAAGTGATGATCCAGTATTTACATTCAATAAGGAAATCATAGACAATACTGCCAAGCACTGTGTAGCATACAAAATCAATACAGCATTTTACGAAAGTCTTGGCGTCAAAGGATGGCTCTCCTTGGAGAAGACCATTAATTACATCCCCAATACTCATCTCATCATCGCTGATGCTAAACGTGGAGACATTGGCAATACGAGTTTGCAATATGCCAAGGCTTTCTTTGACACACTCCCATGTGATGCAATCACTGTAGCTCCGTATATGGGAGAAGACTCTATAGCTCCATTCCTTACTTATCAAGACAAATGGACGATTATCCTAGGTCTGACATCTAATCAAGGGTCTAAGGATTTTCAAACCTTAGAGACCAAAACCAATTCAAAGGTCTATGAAGAGGTGTTAGCTAAATCTAAAGAATGGGGGAGTACTGACCAGATCATGTATGTCGTCGGGGCGACAAAACCAGAATACCTAGGAGATATCCGTGCAATCATACCTGATCACTTCCTCTTGGTTCCTGGTGTAGGTGCACAGGGCGGTGACCTAGATGCGGTCTATAAATACGGGAGTAATTCCAAAATTGGCTTACTTGTAAACTCTTCTCGAGGAATAATATTTGCCTCTAGCGACAGGGACTTTGGAAAAGCAGCTGGCCAAAAAGCTCTAATCCTTAAAAAACAAATGTCCTTATTACTAGGTTATTAGTATGAAATGTGAAAAACACTGAGGCGGTAATTCTCTATGTATACTCTAAATCTACTAATAAGTAACATCGGATGGGGTTAGTCAACGATATAAAGCAGACTGTAAAATTTGAGGATAAGAGGGATGAAGTTATTGTCAACATAAGATATACTAATAACTATATCCACACCAAGTGCCAGGCTATCTACAAAAAGCATGATATCACCCATCAGCAATATAATATCCTAAGAATCCTCAAAGGTAGTAATGGTGCCCTGACGTCAGCAGAAATCAAAAGCCGAATGATCGAAAAGAAAGCTGATGTGAGCCGACTCATCGATCGTCTAATTGTGAAAAAATTAGTGTCAAAAGCGACAAGTAAAAGTGACTTGAGGAAAATCGATGTAACAATTACAAAAAAGGGAATCAACAAGATCGCTGAGTTTACCAAGATCACAAGTGAAGAAATGAGACAATGTATCAATTTGACATCGAGTGAAATGGCTACACTGAGTAATCTATTGGACAAACTCCGCAACAGTAGCGCTGAAGATTAATTCTCTTAAGTCTATTCTAATTCCGAGGAGTGTAGTCATCAAACGAACTATACTTATACGCTTCATCAATACCAAACCTTAGCTCTTTGATCACTGCTGGCGGCTCTTTGTACCCTGGCGATATAAGGATCCGAGTGTATTCCTCATCTAACATCACGAATCCTGGATAGCCTAATTGTCCATTGAGGAGTGAGAGTGCTAACTCATGAATACCCCTTTTCTTCCCAGGCCTAAAGATGAACTCATTTCCATTGAAGTGGATCGTTTCTGTCTGTTCTGCATCGAACTTGACCGCATAGTAGTGTGCATTGAGATAATCTACTACATCAGGATCAGTGAATGTTGTTTTATCCATTTTTTTGCACCATCCACACCATTCTGTGGAGATGTTGATATACAGCTTCTTTGGTTCGCCTTCTTGCAACTTTATAGCCTCTTCCCATGATAGCCAATTTACTTGAGTCTCTTGGTGATCTTGTGCATTTACAAATGAAGTAAGACTAAGCGTCATATAGGCAAGGAGTAGAATGACATTGATGTTATTGTTAAATGGTCTCATGCCTTAAAGATAATCATAACATCAAATGAGTGCCAGAACATTAACTTACTTTAAGACTGAGATAAAGGATAAGGATGAAGCAAGATGACCAAGTTGAAATTAGAGTTTTTACTCACTAATACATTTCTACTGAACACAAATGGTTGAGATGACCAATTAAGTATAGATGGCCAATTGGTACCGCCATGGGCATTTACACCTTGCTATGAGGTGGATACTACTTACATGGAATTGATGAAGTATGAAAGAGAGGAATCTGGAGATCTTGAGATCATTAAGATCGATGAAATTGGGCTTGAAGCAATACTGATGATTGACGACCAACTCATCTTAGAGGTAGTATCAAGTACACAGTTTGAGCCATCTAGAGAAGGTACAAGAGTAGTATTTGAAAAATTCTGATTTGATTTTTTACTTATTTACACAAGTGGCTGAGTAGGATACCACAACTGATACTTGCGTTCAACGATTCTGCTTGACCTCTGCCTGGAATAGTAAGCGGCTTGTGACTTGGGGTCTTGAAGATTGGGCTCACTCCATTCCCTTCATTACCGATGACAAGGATTCCAGGAGTAGCTTGATCGATCTCATGGATGTCGGTCCCTTGGAGATCCGCAATGTAGAGAGGTCTGAGATTCTGATCGATAAACGCAGCTTGATCGACTACCTCCGATCTGACTCTTAAGAAAGCTCCCATTGAGGACTGAATAACCTTAGGATTGTCTCGTTTGGCACTGTGAGGAGAGTGGTATACCGTCATGATACCGTACCAATCTGCCAATCTCAGGATCGTGCCGACATTACCAGGATCTTGGACATCATCGAGATATATAGCCCAATCAGATGTATACTGGACTTCTTGATAGTTAGAGGCGTGATAGATGAGCAACACTGAGGTATTATGATCTAGCAGAGTGAGTTCTGAGAGTTCATCAGTGGTAGCAATGGCAGTAACAATATTGTTTAAGTACTTCTCGTTTTTTTGATACCACTCTTGAGTACAGACAAGTATGTCTACGGCACTTGGCAAAGTAGTGATTACTTCCAAGCATGATTTGGTTCCTTCGACAAGGAATTTGTTATATTTTTGCCTGAACTTCCTCATGTGAAGAGACCGTACAGATTTTTTTAGATTATTAGATAACTTCGTTAAACTCACAGTTCGATTATTAGATCTCAAAGATATCCTTTTTACATCATAGTACTGCTTGCAGGTCTTGCAGCAATGAGTTGCAATACAACAAAGTATCTCGGTGACGGCGAAAAATTTCTCAGAGACAGTGAGATGACATTCATCAAGTCGGAGAAGAATAGGAATATCAACTTGCTTGAGTATGAGATAGAGGCATTATTAGAGCAGAAGCCCAACTCTCGCTACTTATTCGTACCATCACGCTACTACTATTATCGCAATCAAGAGCCCAGTGATACGCTATGGTACAATAGATGGATCAAAAAGAATGTCGCAGAAGTCCCAGCCATTTACTCGCAAGAGTTGACAGAAAAAACTGTCAATAATATCCAAAAATATCTCGTCAATAAGAAAGGATACTATGATGCTAAAGTCACTTACGAGACGATAGAGTCAGATCAGTTCGTCTCCATTGATTATCGGATAGACTTAGGCAAGGCATATCGGACTCAATCCATGATCTATATCGGCAATGATGATGAAGTGATCAGGATACTAGCTGCCACTAAAGAAGAGACAGTAATCAAGCCTGGTGAGCCACTCGATGCGATTGCCTTTGATGTGGAGAAACAACGGATCATTGATGTCTTACAGAATAATGGATATGCTGACTTCAATAGTAATTACATCAAGATCAAAGGCGACTCTACTGTCAGCGAACGCCAAGTCGAAGTATTCTTCGAGATAGACACTCCGATAGGGAGCAGCAAGCACCAAAAGTATACAATAGGAGAGATCAATGTTTATACAGATTTTGACCAATCAAGGATAAGTCCTACTGACTCATTGACTACAGTCAACCTGAGAGGGAAGTCCTTCCACAGAGTTCATCGTGACTTTGTAGTGAAGCCACAGACGATCAATCGTAATATCTTCTTCGAATCAGGCAATCTTTACAATAGAGAGGCATACAATCAGACTATCCAGGCATTGGGAAATCTCAGTGCATATAAGTTCGTGAGAGTAACTCCAAGAGTCAATAACACTCAAGTCAATGTCATAGATTATGATATCTATCTGACTCCATATCAGCATAAGTGGATTATGGACGTAGGTAATGACATCTTCTATAGTACAGTCAATGCAGTCTCCCAGAAGCAACTTGGTTTTTCTCTAGGTGGGAGTCTGAGTAATCGTAACTTCCTTGGTGGTGGTGAGACTTATAGGCTCAATGCTGATGCTGGACTCGAAATCAATCTAGACTCACTCGTCACTAATACGATTACACTTGGATTGCAAAATGAGCTGAGAATCCCAAGATTAGTAGATGTGACTCGTACGTTCACTGCACTCAGAGCACTGAGAATCATCACTCCAGATCGCTATCAACGTATCAGGCGTAGAGCACAGACCTCGGTCTCTCTTGGCGCTGGTTTTCAACGGATAGTAAGCTTCTATGATGTGACGTCAATTACTGCTGCCTATGGTTTTGATATTCAGTCGTCCAATCGGCGAACCGTTTTCAAACAGTTCGGTGTGGGGCTCTTTCTCTATGGTATCAAGCCAGACTTTTTCCAAATAATCCAAAATAACATCTTGATACGGAAGAGTCTTGACAATAATCTGTTTACTGGATTTCTCTTCAACGAACTGAATCTCGTATGGAGTAAACCGAAAGATAAACTCGGTGTTTCTCGGACGATAAGTATGAGTTTTGAGACTTCGGGCTTGGAGATATACCTCCTTAACTCAGCATTCTCTAATACTCCATGGATGATCGATGGAGGGAGTGGTAATCCAGATATAGATTTTGCCAATTTTGTTAAATATTCTTTTGATTATCGATGGTATAGAGAGATTAATCAACGTAGCCAATTAGCATTTAGAACCTTTGCTGGATTTGCTTTACCTTACTATAATGATGTGGCAGTGCCATTTATCAAGCAGTTTTATGTCGGTGGACCTAATGGGATCAGAGCATGGCAACCTCGAGAATTAGGACCTGGCTCGCATATCACAGGGACTCCAGTTATCGGGAATCTCTTCTATCAGACAGGAGATTTCAAATTAGAATGGAACCTTGAGTATCGTGCTGATCTCTTCTATGTCTTCGAAGGGGCTCTCTTCATCGATGCAGGTAATGTCTGGACTCTTCGACAAGACACCGATCGACCAGGAAGTGTATTTGGCGCAGATTTTTTGACCCAGATAGCAATAGGAGCAGGATATGGTATCAGGATCGACTTCAATTACTTTAACCTGAGGTTTGATTTTGGATACAAAATCCTCAATCCATACGTAGATCCTTTGACTAACTCGAGATTGGTAAGATTGAGGGATCAAGGAGTCTTGGGTAATGTCAACGTTGCGATTAATTATCCATTCTAGTCATTATTCACTCTAGGTAAATGTAGAACGGGTTCAGATGAGTTAAGGAGGGTGAGTATTGGGTCTTTTTCTTCTTGCTTTACTTTCTTCTTTCTATTTTTGCCATTATGCATGTAGCGTTATTTGATTCTGGGATAGGCGGACTGACTGTCCTCCATAGTGCCCTAGAGATACTTCCTTATGAAAACTATATTTATTACGCTGATACAGATCATGTACCTTATGGGACTAAGTCCAAGGAACAAATTAGGGAACATGTCAATCACGCAGCTGACTTTCTGAGTCAATTTGACTTGAAGGCCCTAGTATTAGCGTGTAATACTGCCACAAGTGTAGTCGTCAAAGATTTGAGAAAGCGTTATAACTTTCCAATCATTGGGATGGAACCAGCAGTTAAGCCAGCGATTACTCAATCTAACAAAAGAGTCCTTGTCTGCGCTACTCAACGGACACTACAAGAAGAGAAACTCCATCATCTCATCAAAGACCTTGATGCAGATACAAGAGTAACACTTCTTCCATTACAGGAGCTAGTCCAATTGGCCGAGAACTTTAGTTTTGACTACATAGACGTGCATCCAATATTGGAAAGGTCTCTTGGTGGGATAGATTGGCATGAGTATGAGTATCTCGTATTAGGTTGTACACACTTCCTGTTTTTTAGAGAGGCACTCTCGTACTATCTACCACCTTGGATCAATATTATCGATGGGAATGCTGGTACCGTAGCTAGGCTCAACTCTCTAATCACTCCGCAAGTAAGTCCCACCCAATTCCCAATCAAGTATTATCAATCCAACAGAGAAAGCGAATCTGCATACTTTGAACAGTATTTGCAACTATTAGCTCAATGATATTTTTCACATAAGTGTAATCGTTTTCTCACACGGGAATCTTCCAAAATAGCCTCAGTGGCAGCTGAGATGATACACTGACAAGATTGGATATATATCGGGCTCTCTTATGCGTTACATTTGTATAAATGAAGATGTAGGATTTGGTAATAGATTCAATTTATCATTGGCACTCACTAATTATGCTCTCTGACCAAAAATCAAACTCCCAATCCTTACCATATTTGACCCAGAGTCAATGGCTAACTCATAATCACCAGACATTCCCATTGAGAGTGTCTCGAAGCCAGGCATTGGGTGAGTCTCTCGGATTGAGTCAAAAGTAGCTTTTAGACCCTTAAACTCTGCTGCGACCTGGTCTTGATCACTTGTAAATGTCGCCATTCCCATTAGTCCTTTAATGATAATGTTAGGGTACTTTCCTTGACTGTACTCTTTGATGATTTGTTGTAGATCTATCGTATTGAGTCCTTGCTTGGCCTCTTCTTCTGCTATCTTTGGTTGGAGAAGGATGTTGGTAGTCACGCTAGCTGCCAAGCTCCGTTTCTGGATTTCGTGGAGTAGGGAAGTGCTGTCAACAGAGTGGATAAGACTTGCGTGAGGGATGAGTTTTTTCACTTTCTTTGATTGGAGTCTACCGATGAAGTGCCACTCGATATCTGATGCCATCTCAGCTTTTTTTGATACCAATTCATCAACTCGATTTTCACCAAAGATTCTTTGGCCTTGGGCATAGATTTCTTGGATCTGAGAGATTGGTTTAGTCTTAGAGACAGCTACGAGGGTAACTGAGTTGTCGTTGCAGTATTTTATGATATCTGTGTATTGCATAGTAGTGTCTAGAGGTGTATGTCCACTGTTTGATCTTCTAAATGCAAATATGATGAAATTGGTTTTGTTTTTCAGGTATAGAAATAACTGATCAAGATTCCACTATTCTCAGCCCAACCCAATTAAGTGTATTCATCGTCTGTATATTGCAGATAAGATCATTACAAACTCTCTATTAGATTGTATGATAGCTGTATGCTTGATCTCTTACGATAGAGACGCTAATTGCTCAGGTATTGAGATATTTAACTTAGCGATTATCATAGAATTCAAGATCAGTATAGTGGGTTACTGCCAATAATCTTTAGAATCGATATTGGTCAGATACATACACTATATCTTTAAACTGCAAATATTGAACGACTAGAGAATTTTGAAAGCTAAACCTTCCTTAGATGACTTTCTCTTATTTAGCTATAGCTTGATGAATTTTTCTACTAGGTGCTTATTTGATTTAGTCTGGAGTTTCAAGAGGTAATATCCACTCTCAATATTTTTCACATTCACGGTTTTGAGATTATTATTCTTACTCATTGATGTAATAAACTTTCCAGTGATGTCAAAAATTTGATAGCTTTGAATCTCTTCTGTGCAGCTAATAAAGAGGATGTCGCCTGCTGGATTAGGATAGACCTCTAGAGTTGTCTCCTCTAGAGTTGGATAGTCTGAACCAACACTTTCTATAATTGAGAAATTGTCCATAAGGACTGCATCGAAGGATAAGTCATTACCAAAATCTAATCCTGTCTGAGTCAGAAATTTCATATCGAGAACACCTTTAAAATTAGCAGGCAGCTCTATTCTTTGATTTACCTTTTCAGCTTCGGGCTGGATATAAATATAGCTTTCTTGAGTATTCTCTCCAGTCAATTTGAGTTGAGTGGAACTACTTTCCTCTGAAGCGTTTACCATCTCATCATTACGATATTGCGTCAGATCAAATGTAAGCACTGGCGATTCCATAGATTCTAAGTCTAGGCAAGTCTTAAGGGTTGCAGAAATTGGGCTAGAAAAGTCCAAATCATAGTCCCAATTCTTTTCACTGTCAGGACAGAGAGGACCTGCCAATAATGCAGCTCCTGTTGTAAAGAATGCGGAGTTGCTCAAGTTTTGTGAACTGACCATCCCCAAATTAAAAAAAGATCTATTGGTTTGAAAGAAAAGCTCTGCATTGAGATCAGCTTCAGAATCGAAGTCATTCAAGTACTCTCCAGATATAGTTTGTAGATACTCTAGTCCAAATGCACCTCTATTATTTGCAGTATCATTATCATTTTCAAGTATCACATTGACACTATAGAGTAGCTCTTCGGAAGCATCTACTGTTATTTTTTTTGTGTAAGCCTGTGATCCACCGGGTGCTAGATCTGTCAACAACTCAATAGAATCTATAAGAATTACCGAATTGTTCTCATCGGTTATCTCTACACCCATAACAGTACCTATCGGCAGAGCAGTACAAGATTCATTCGAAATGAGTACATCAATATCAAATGTCTCAGCAAAGCACTCTGCTGCTGGCGAACGTGCTATTACGGATATATTATTCTCTGTAAACTCAGCAGCTCGTATCAGATCTGATGCACTATTGTTCTCAAATACAACATCATCAAAATCTAGAGCATAACTCACAAACTTGAAGGTACTATTTATAATCAAAAAGGAATCCACATCCAATGTAATTGACTCCCCAGGCATAATGTCTGAGATCAATGGAATACGGACTTCGTCGGAGTTGTTTCCGACCACTACTTCAAGACTATCTAGACCAGAATACGGGACTGTACCTGCATTAGTCACGGTAAAGGTGAGTGGCAAATATTGATCCCAGTCACAGGTCCTAATCGTAGCACCCGAAGTATTGATAGCTAGATCAAATCCATCTATCGGTATTATTTCTGCTGGCAATCCTACAGCCTTCCAAGCCTCTTGAATGTTGAGAGTCATTTGGGGGTCATCAGCATAAAACTCTTCTGCTGCTAATAGGCAAGCTTCGTAATAGGCATTATAATTAGACGACTCCATGAGATAATGTCTATTGGTATGAAATATAAATTGTGCAGCTTCTACTACACCTACGCCTGTAACATTATACTCAACGCCATCTAGATTTGTCCCAGATCGACCATCGGCAAGCATGACATAAAAGAGATTACCGATAGAACTATTGGTATGTACATTGGCACCATCTATCCAGAAAGGTCCACCATAATACTCAGGATGTGATGCAGCAGTAGGATCATCCATCACTCTAAATGGCTCACTAAGTTCAGTAATCGCAAAAGAGTTTCCTAACTCCCACGAAAAGTTATCTTCATCGATGATGTATTCCAGATATTGCCCCATCACGTCTGCCAAGCTTTCATTGATTGCCCCTGATTCATCAGAATAGATGAGCCTAGAAGTGTGGTCAATAATGCCATGCATAAACTCATGAGCCAATACCTCTGCAGTTACGAGTGGGCCATGATTACAATCTCCATTGCCAAACCAAGCATAAGTACCATCCCAATAAGCATTAACTAAATTGGAGCCACCTCTCGCATGCACGGATACATTCATAGAACGGTCTTCATTATCTAGACCTAACCAGTCAAAGTTGTCTCGTAGAAGATCATAATATCTGGAGGTCAGATAATGTGCATCGACGGCCACTTCATTTTGATCTTCATTTTCAAGATCAAAATATGAAGTAGTGCTGGTGAAATTTCCCTTACCATCATTCAAAATATTTATCCCATTAGTACATCTAGTAGGATCTCTTAGAATGTACTCATCTGCTGCTATAGAATCCACTACAAAAGTTTGCTCTCCATAATACCTAGTCTGTCCAGAACCGGGAACACCATGACCCTCATGCAGATCTAACTTATGTAAAATGAGACCAGAATGTGCATCGATGTAGTATTCATATGCTTCTATAGGATCATGACTTCTCAATTCAAACCTATACACGAGGTTGTAATTGCCATTAAATTTTGTCAGCTGCTGATTAATAATATTCAACTCAGGAGTCGGTGCCGTTGACCTATTATGTGCCTGCCATTCATATTCCTCAGCATTCATATCAGACATAGCGAGTGATAAGGCTTCCTCTGTACTCAAGACTGGAGTCAATTCTATATCAATAGCAGGGAGAAAATTTCCGTTAGCAGATGTTACATAACCATTTCTAGTATGTAGGATATAGCTAACCCCATACACTGGGATACCATCATGTATTTGCTGATACCTTACATGACTAAAATTGTTCAGACCCTTCTGTTCGCTTATAGCGACAAATTCATCTCCCGGAGTAAGACCCATCTCGGTATCGTATCTCCCAAAGAACTCTTCAACTTTCAAGTCTTGCTGTGTCGGTCTAAATACTTCAAAACGGTCTACAACAGCATCCTTAGATACATTTTGGGAAAATAGGGAACAGCAAAGAATACTAAATGAAAGTAACAGGTAATATTTCATGATCTACATTTTTGATTGAAGATGACGAAAATACTTATGATTTCATAATGTATCTTAGAATAAATCCCCTAAAGTGTTAGAAATGCTATAGTTTTATTAGTGTGATAACCATGGATGTATCAAATACAAATTTTAGTCAAATACAGATTCCTTTGTTATTGTTACCCTCTGCATCGTTATGGTAATATTAATATTTAAAGTTTCTTGCTGGAATCTGATTCAATTCTCTCTCTAAGAATTTCGCAATTTCGATCATCCCTTCCTTGTTTGTTTCAGATTTTTCCTCTGCAAGTGAATTGTAATTAGTATTAGTATTGACATCATAAATCCATTTTTGACCATTTTTATCCTCAGCATATTCTAAGGCTCCGATACCAATATTATTTGACTTGAGAAATGAACTATATTTATTAAGGTCTGGATTTTTGTATTGATCAAGAATTTCAAATTTATTTGAACTTGATTTATTTTCTGCTGGACAAAATAAGTCTTCTACATTGCAAGCATCAGCAGGACATAACTGGAAACCATTTGATGCATCAATGCTTACTGCATACATGAATTCACCGCCAACAAATTCAGCTCTTACTATTCGACCTTTAGCAGGTTGAATGTATTCTTGAACTAGCCATATTCCGTCAATAGATTCGCCTATTTCATTATTTTCAATTGTTTTATTAAGACTCTCTTTTGATTGGAATAATTGGACACCTGCTCCTTTTCCTCCTCTATTTGGTTTGATAATAAATGGAAATTTATTTAATTTATCAACTGCATTGGGTAGCGAACTAATGTCATTAGAAACAATCGTTTTCGGGTGCAGAATTCCAAAGTCCTGTAAGGACATGTATTGTTCTGATTTCCTTAATTCTAATTGTAGTGCTTTACGACCATTAATCACTTTTCGTTTATGTCTTTCTAACCAGACTAGGACATTCTCAGTCATTTCAGGTGAGAAACGGTGTCCCCTAGTATGTGCGGAAGCACTCATTCTGTTGTAAAAAACACCTTCAGGTGGAACAGAATTGAGATCCAATGTTTTATTTCCGATGAACCACTCTTCAAAGGGAAGATTTAATTTGTCAAATGCAGTTCTCAAAGGATGAACCCAAGCTTCGTTTTCATGAATCACATAGATTTTACTCATTATTTTGTCTTTAACTTTTGATCAAAAAAAAAGAGTCTTCTTACTTAAGCAAGAAGACTCTTTTGTATTATGTTTATATATTAAATAATTTACACAAGCCATTCATTGCTTAGTATGACACTATAGCAACAACAGCAAACAGAAATATGTAAATACAAATTTTTTATCATTTTGTATTATAAAGATATATCTAATTTACATTAGATGCAAGAATGTTTTACTTCAATCGTATATAACTGATCCGCAATATCTCTCAATCGTAATCTCATATCAACCAAAATATACCCTAAAAACTTATAACATCAAGAGATTACTTTATATGCGATGTTACATCCATTTAAGACATTAAGAGCAGTTTCCCTAGCAAGGTAATACTAGACACTTTCCCAACTCCTTCTTCCAATTCGTTAATAGATTTGACTTTTTGTTATACATTTGATACCATGTCACATATCGTAGCACCTTCGTTATTAGCCGCCGACTTTCTCAACCTTGAGAGAGACGTCTCATTAGTCAATCAAAGTGAGGCAGATTGGCTCCACTTTGATGTCATGGACGGCGTATTTGTTCCTAATATTTCATTTGGGCAACCGATCCTCAAGCCAGTCGCTAAGCACTGTGCTAAGGTCGTTGACGTCCACTTGATGATAGAGAGACCAGAGCTCTATGTCGAGGAGTTTGTAGAGTTGGGAGCTGACTATGTCTCTTTCCATATAGAAGCAACTCGCCATGTCCATAGGACGATCCAACTCATCAAGGGAGCAGGAGGGAAGGCCGGATTGGCACTCAATCCTCATACGGCAGTCGAGTCAGCATTTGATGTCTTAGAAGATCTAGACCTTGTCGTCTTGATGTCAGTTAACCCAGGTTTCGGTGGACAGAAGTTCATCTATCGTACTCTACATAAGATTGCTGCGTTAAAGGATGAGATCACTACACGTAACCTAGACGTACACATCCAAGTAGATGGAGGTGTCGGTCTGCACAATGCAGAGAAGATACTGCAAGCTGGAGCTAATGTGTTAGTAGCGGGTTCGGCGGTCTTCAAGTCTGATGATCCAACAGACACCATTTCACGATTGAAAAATGTAGGCATTGAAAATTTACACTTCTAGATTACTCAGTACTGTTGCACTCTTATTACTCTTGGTAAATGGATTGCTCGGTCAGACGACTACAGTCCAAGGAACTGTCACTGATATTGATACTGATGAGTCAATCGACTTCGTCACTGTCTATGAGAAGGGGACTAGTAATGCTGTAGAGACGAATGTCAATGGATATTATACCATCGACATCAGTGTAGATGGTAGCCATACACTTGTGTTCAGTAGGATCGGTTACACAGATACAGAGGTCATAGTGAGGAATGTTGCTGTTGGTCGTACACGAATCATCAATGCTGCCATCGTACCGCAGACCTCAGATGTAGAGATCGTCATCAGGGACTCTCGGATCGAAGATCTCGGTGTAGTCACAGAGACGATGGAAGAGCTCAAAAAACTCCCTACCTCTACAGGTAACTTGGAGAGTGTACTTCCACATATCGCCTTAGGGGCATCAGGAGGTAATGGAGGAGAGCTCAGTAGTCAGTACAATGTCAGAGGGGGTAATTATGACGAAAACCTCATCTATGTCAATGACTTCGAAATATTCAGACCGCAACTCATCAGATCTGGACAGCAAGAAGGGTTGACATTTGCTAATATTGATTTGATCAGAGACTTGTCTTTTTCTTCGGGCGGGTTTGAGGCTAAGTACGGAGATAAGATGAGTAGTGTACTCGATGTGAGATACAAACGACCTGAAAAATTTGGAGGATCAGCATCAGCCAGTCTGCTTGGTGGTTCGGCACATCTAGAGGGCAAGTCCGACATCTTTGGCAAAGACCATCCTCTGAGGATACTCGTGGGTGCTAGATATAAGACCACTCAGTACTTGCTCAACTCTCTTGATGTACAGGGAGAGTATACACCACAATTTTTTGATGGACAGGCATATCTTACCTATGATTTGAACCAGAATTGGCAGCTCGCCGCTATTGGCAATTACAATACGAGTGCTTATAACTTTGTTCCACTTTCTAGTAGTACGGGAGTTGGTTTGATTGGGTTTGCGCTTAATCTCTCAACCGTCTTCGAAGGGAGTGAGAGAGATGCATTCATCAATGGGATGGGAGGAGTATCTCTGACTTATCTTCCCAATCGTGCAAAGAATCCACTCTATCTCAAGTTTTTAGCATCAGCGTATACATCAGAAGAGTCAGAGACATTTGATATCCTAGGGTTCTATCGACTAGCTCAGGTAGAGACAGATCTCTCAAGTGATACACAAGACGAACTGGCAGTACTTGGTGTAGGGACGCAGCATAAGTATGCGAGGAATTATCTCCAGAGTCAAATCTACAATATCCAACATAAGGGTGGATATGAATATCAAATCAACGGATCTGACGAAAATACTCACTTCCTCCAGTGGAGTGTCAAGAGCCAAGTGGAGAATATAGCTGACGAACTCGTCGAATGGGAGAGGATAGACTCTGCCGGCTACAGCTTACCATTTAGCCAGTCTCAGGTACTGTTAGCTAATACTATCTTTACAGAAAATGAGATTCAAACTTTCCGCTCGACGGCATATCTCCAGGATACCTATACAAGGGTAACACCAGACGTCTCAGAACTTAGAGTTACACTTGGTACCAGATTGTCTCATTGGACGTATAACAATGAGTTTTTGGTCAGCCCGAGATTCCAGATACTCTACAAACCACTCAAGGCGAAGGCCGATATTGCTTATAAAGTTGCTGGAGGCGTATATTACCAGCCACCATTCTATAGAGAGCTCAGATATGCTGATGGGAGCCTCAATCCTGGCAATATAAGTGCTCAGCGGTCCTTACACTTAGTCACAGGACTCTCACTCAATTTTCCTTGGTTGAGGATAAGTGATCAGCCATTTAAGTTCATTGCAGAAGCCTACTACAAGAAATTAGATAATCTCATCTCATACGATATCGATAATGTGAAGATTAGATATAGTGGTGAGAATGATGCCAGTGGATATGTGCTTGGATTGGATATGAGAGTTAACGGAGAGTTTGTACCAGGAGCAGAGAGTTGGATAAATGTCTCGATACTCTCAGCAAGAGAGAGTCTAGATGGAGTACAACATCTGATCAGAGAGGTAGGTAGCACCGTAGACAGAGAACTCAAGAGTGTGCCTCGTCCTACTGATCGCAGAGTCAATGTATCGATGTTCTTCCAAGATTACCTTCCGGGAAATGAAAGGTTCAAGGTGCAGACTAATCTTAATATCGGTAGTGGTCTGCCATTTGGTCTCAATGGAAGTAATACAATTTATCGCAATACATTTAGATATAAGCTTTACCATCGTGTAGATATGGGATTCACTTACTCACTCTGGGACGAAAGCTTGAGGGATAAGAAGCCTGATCACTGGCTGAGAAGTACCACTAACTCCTCTATCAGTCTGGATGTCTTCAACCTGATGAATGTAAGGAATGTAGCAACTAACACTTGGATCAAGACGATCTACAATACACAATATGCGATCCCTAACTTCCTTACTGGACGAAGGTTAAGTTTGAGGTTGAGGGTGGAGTTTTAGTTAGATACACTTTGAATGTAAATTAGAGTTTTGCGTCTTATTAGATGACTAATATTGCTTTTTCATTTTTTTCTTGGATAAAAAAACGAAACAAAAAAATCAAGCAAATGAAACTCCTTCCAGTCGAACAGTAATTTGGCATCCTCTCCGCCACCGTAATTGATTTAATTTTGGGCAATTGATTGGCATCTATGGGTTATGCTTCTTATCAGGGAGATGCGATATTTGACTCTGTCATTGAGACTTAGAGTAGATGGCTAATCTTGCTTTTTCATTTTTTTCTTGGATAAAAAAACGAAACAAAAAAATCAAGCCAAATGAAACTCCTTCCAGTCGAACAGTAATTTGGCATCCTCTCCGCCACCGTAATCGACTTAATTTTGGGAATATGATTGGTATCTATGGGTTATGCTTCTTATGAGGAAGATGCGATATTTGACTCTGTCATTGAGACTTAGAGTAGTTGGCTAATCTTGCTTTTTCATTTTTTTCTTGGATAAAAAAACGAAACAAAAAATCAAGCCAAATGAAACTCCTTCTAGTCGAACAGTAATTTGGCATCCTCTCCGCCACCGTAATCGACTAAATTTTGGGAATATGATTGGTATCTAATTCATCACTATGAATGTGGTGATGGGGTGATGGGGTGATTATTAAAGTGGTAAGCCGATGCTTAATAACTATTATAAGAGTTGAATTATAGATAGTTACCCAATAGGCATAGCGTGGAATGAAAGTTGCATACCTTTGAGAGAGGAATCATTCTCATCCAAGAGGCACCCCAATGTTGTA
>CALLAW010000017.1 GCA_938001865.1 uncultured Saprospiraceae bacterium
TTAATCGGTTTCATGGTTAAATGTTTAATACTTAAAATACTTTTTTGAATAAAAAATTAAATCGGGCTCCATCTAAGAGTTAGCGCAGAGACTTCACCCATCGATGATAGTAAGGCAAACATTATACCAATCTTATATATATGCGGTACCCAATACATTTAGACCACAACAAAATAGGAGTGAAATGCATTGAAAAAATATCATAACACACTGTATATCAGTATATTAAAAATGACAATAAATAATAAGAAAAAATCTATCCTCTATGAGTTAAAGGACGTAGAGTCGATAAAGGAAGTACACAATTCAAAGTCTTCTGGAGCATTGGATGCGAGGATAAGAGTCCTGCTCCCTAGTTCACTTCGGAGCAAATCAGAGAACCAATCACAGTAATATTGGTCTAGATAGGAAGTGGGCTCATCTAGAAGGAGGAGATCTGATCTGCAGTCAATGGCAATCGCTAAGCTTAGACGCTGTCGCATCCCATCAGAGAACTCTCTTAAGTGTTTGTGCTTCTGTGATTTGAGTTCTGCTTTGTCTAGAAATTCATTTACCTGAGTGGACTCAAACTGTCTATGCTCGCGGAGGTGCTGATAGACCTCTCCAGGTGTGAAGTCTGGTTGGAATGTAATGTACGGTGCTGCATACGAGAGATGAGCATTGATCTGATTGCGGTCGATTAGCACTCCATCCTGTCGATACTCTATAGTACCGCTTGTCATAGAGAGGAATCCGCTTATTAGCTTGAGGAAGGTAGACTTGCCAGACCCATTGGCACCACGGACTGCTACCCTATCGCCTGACTCTATCGTCTCACTCAATGCCTTGACTACCCAGTCACGTCCAAATCGCTTACAGAGATTATCAATCAGAATCTGCATAGACGAGAGATTAGCTCGTGAGACCTTTCATGATGCCTCGTTCTGATTGTGAGATGAAGTCCAATATCTGTGTACGATGACTCGTCTTAGCAAAGAGCTCAGTTACGTCTGTGACACCATTAGCGATGTTGGATGACTTCTGGTAGATCTGCCGATACATATCTTGGATATCGCCGATCACATCTTTGTCAAATCCTCTTCTCTGGAGACCGATAGAGTTGACACCAACATAGGAGAGAGGTTCTCTCGCTGCTCTGACATATGGCGGCACATCTTTACGTACCAGTGACCCTCCGCCTATCATCACATGCTGCCCTATCCTGGCAAACTGATGGACCAGTGTGCCACCTCCAAGTATCGCATAGTCATCTATCGTTACGTGTCCTGCGATATTTACTGTATTGGAGAGGATCACATGATCACCTAGGATACAATCGTGAGCTATGTGAGTATAAGCCATGAGTAGACAATTATTACCGACGACTGTCTTGTATCTATCAGTCGTACCACGGTTGATCGTACAGAACTCTCTAATCGTCACATTATCACCAATCTCTAGGTATGTAGTCTCACCTGCATACTTGAGGTCTTGAGGGTCTCCACCTACTACGGCGCCTGAGTGTATCTTACATCCATTGCCGATGCGAGTGCCACTGATGATGACAGCATTAGGACCGATGACACAATCATCTCCAATCACCACATCACTCTCTATCGTGACATAGTTGCCTATCTTGGAGTTAGCGCCTATCTGAGCATCTTTATGGATATTATTCATATTATTTTTAAGCTGTTCTTTTTTGAATACGAGCTGTCAATTCTCCTTCTGATACAACGGTATTGCCGACGTATGCTGTACCTTTCATATGGACTATTCCTCTTCTGATCGGTGAGAGGAGCTCCATCTTCAAGATGAGTCGGTCACCTGGTCTGACTAGAGACTTGAATTTCACTGCATCCATTTTGAGGAAGTAGGTATCATAGTTTTCTGGATCTGGGACAGTACTGAGTGCTAGGATACCCCCAGTCTGAGCCAACGCTTCCATCTGTAATACTCCTGGAAACACTGGATTACCAGGAAAGTGACCAGGGAAGAAATATTGATCGCCTGACACATTCTTCACTGCCACGACTCTGCTCTCACTACACTCATAGACCTTGTCCACGAGCAGAAACGGGAACCTGTGTGGGAGGAGTTTCTTGACAGCTTCGTGATCATAGAGTGGTGCTTGATTGGGATCACAGATTGGTATGACTCCTGTCTTCTGCTCATCTTTGTACACTTGGAGTAAATGTTTGGCAAAGTTGACATTAGCTGTATGTGATGGTCTGTCTGCGGTGATTACCCCTTGGATCTGCTTGCCAAGTAAGTAGAGGTCGCCTATCAAGTCTAGTAATTTGTGTCGAGCTGGCTCATTGCGATATGTCTGGATAGATGCATTGAGGACTGGACCTTCACTGAGTCTAGAGATATCTACGTCAAATCGCTTCGCTAGACTTGCCAATTCTTCTTTTTTGTACTCATTCTTAGCATAGATAAGAGCATTATCGAAGCTACCACCTTTGATGAGTCCTGCTTTGAGGAGCTTATCTAGATCCTGGACGAGTACGAATGTTTTTGCTTTGGAGATATCCGTATCATACCTAGACCAATCAGATAGACTTGCATACTGCTGGCCTATAGCGTTGCCACCGAAGTCGAGTGTACAAGCGTATGTGGTAGACTCTGCTGGCTTATAGGTATAGGTAGCTCCAGTCTCTTCGTCATAATAGTCAAATGCATGGTGAATCGCAATCATCTCTTGCTCACCATCTAGCTCTACGATGCCTGCCGTAGCAATACTTGCGTAAAATGGAGAAGCACTCCCATCAAGTATTGGGATCTCTCCTCCACTTACTTCGACGATTGCATGGTTGATGTGATGTGCAGAGAGTGCTGATAACAGATGCTCTACTGTGTGGACTAGCCCCTCTCCTACGGCTATATTGGTCGATCTATTGGTTGATTTGACTTTGCGTATTGAGAGTTTATCGCTAGACCCTTCATGCTCTAGATCGACAAAGATAATTCCTGATTGCTCGGGGTTTGGCTTGACTGTTACTTTGCATTGTCTACCAGTATGCAGCCCTACTCCATCGAAGTTAACAGGGCTTTTCAGTGTTTTGTGCTTCATAGTAGAGACTTGTATTTACAACTCTGATCGCTAAGGTAGTTATTCTTTTTTGGAAGATAAGTCCTCAACGAATCAGATCTGAGTTAGTCCTTCTCTTTGAGTTGATTCTCGAGTGCTTTGACTCTGAGGAGGAGGTCTGGCAGATTCTTGAATGCTGCAAATGATCGCATATAGTTGCTGTAATCAATCGCCGGATATCCATACCAAGCCGTATTGGGCTTCTTGACTGACTTGATCATACCACTCTGAGCTTGGATCTTAGTCCCATCTGCAATATTTAAGTGTCCGACGATCCCCACTTGCCCACCGATCATACAACCTTTACCTAGAGTGGTACTCCCAGCTATGCCAGTCTGAGCTGCGATTACAGTCTCAGATCCGATCTCGACATTGTGTGCCACCTGGATGAGATTATCAAGCTTGACGCCTACTCGCAAGATCGTATCCTTGAGACTCCCTCGATCGATGGCACAGTTGCTTCCAATCTCTACTCTATCCTCGAGGATCACCTTACCGAGTTGAGGGATCTTGACCATCTCTCCATCAGGTGACGGTGTATACCCAAATCCGTCAGACCCTATCACAGTATTGCTCTGAATGATACAGTCATCTCCGATGATACAGTGATCCAAGATACGGACTCCCGGATAGATGATACATCGTTTACCGATCTGTACATTCTCTCCGATATAGACTTGATCCATGATATGGGTGTGATCACCGACCAGAGCTCCTGAGTTGATCACGGTGAGTTGGCCGACCGAGACGGCATCAGATATATTTGCCTCGGGATGTACCAGTGCAGTCTCATGTACTCCAGGTGTAATGACTTTCTGTGGACTGAGCATCTGATAGAGCTGGGTCACGGCGGCGTAGACATCAGCTACGAGGAGTACACTGGATGTAAATGTCGGAGGGATATCCTCTAAGTCTTGGACGATGACGAGACTTGCTTTGGTTGCAGCAAAGTCATTATAGTATTTCTTATTTCCATAAAATGAAAGTTGCCCTTCGTTGGCTTCATTCAATGGAGCAAAACCTGAAATCTTCTCTCCAATCTGTCGACCTCTATGAACGACAGACCCCGACAACACCTCTGCAATAAATGATACATCATACATCCTGTAAAGATATCAATTCCTAGTGGAGCCTCTTGTCTCCTCTTGAAGTAAATTGACGATCATGGCAATAATATCGACAATACACAGCTTCAGCATGACTGATTACACTCTATCACAAATCATCTGCAGTGTCAGATCACCATTGAAGAGACAGAGAATAATATGTTGCATCTCGACGGCAGAGGAGACGATATCTGATCATAGATATAGTTAGCTGCTGGTGTTTATTAATTCATAATTTGTACTTCTTCCTCCTGATTTTGATTTTGCAAGTATATCTTTTTGAACTAAGTCTTTAATGTCTCTTAATGCTGTATCCTGTGAACACTTATTAATTTTTGCCCATTTTGACGTTGTCAAGTTTCCAAAGAAATTTCCAAAGAGAAGTTCGATTATTTTTATTTGTCTCTCATTAAGTGTCACGGTTTTGTGTTTATTCCAAAAGTGATGTTTTGCCATGATTTTATGTACTAGAGTTTCAGAATTATCTATGGCATTTTTCAAGCATTCAAGAAACCACACTAGCCATTCAGTGATATCTAAAGTTCCTTTTTGCGTAGATTCAAGGATATCATAATATTGTGTTTTCTGTTCATTTATTTGTGAAGACATGCTATAAAATCTTTGAGTCTTATTTTCAGATCTACAGAGCATCATATCAGTTATCCCTCTAGCAATTCTTCCATTTCCGTCTTCAAAGGGATGTACTGTTATAAACCATAAGTGTGATATAGCAGCATCAATTACTGGATCACCTATATGTGGGTTATTTGTCCATTGCAAGAATTTTTGCATTTCATCTGTTAAGATTGAGGGCTCCGGTGCTTCAAAATGTATAATTTCTTTTCCCATTGGACCTGAGACAACTTGCATTGGACCTGTTGAATCGTCTCTCCAATTCCCTACCATTATGTTATGCATACCACTTCTTCCTGTAGGGAATAATGCAGAATGCCAACCGAATAGTCTATCTTCATTTAATTCAGACTTGTAATTTTGAGTTGCATCCATCATCATCTCGACAATTCCTTCAACATCTCTTTGACTCTCTACCAATCCTCCAATATCTATCCCTAATTTACGAGCTATTGAAGATCTTACCTGTTGGTTATCAAGTATTTCTCCTTCAATTTCACTGGATTTTATTACATCTTGTGATAGTGTTTCCAAATAAGCTTCATTTTGCAAATTGAAGCCAATTGCATCCATTTTACCAGTTAAGATTCCTTGCTTATTTCTTACTTCTGTTAATAGTGGAAGAAACGCTTCTATTTCCCAAGTAAATTGGGGCCATCCGTTTATACTATAAATATATTTGCTCATTCTCCGCAATTTATGCGGTAAATATAGAGCTTAATCTCCGCAAACACAATATTCTCTGTATTATATGCGGTGTTTATTGCTGTTAATCGACGCATCACCTGCAGCTAACAATGTTAATACAGCTAATCATTTGCAGATCGTCGAACCGTAGACTTTTGTTCAACCTGGAGAAAGTATCTTCTACACTATTAGTGAGTCATAGAGTGTATCTTTGCATCGCTTGATAAAAATTGCTCACATGATCGACATTCGTAATAAGACTGACATCCAATACTTTGTAGATGGATTCTATGGTGATATCAGGGCTGACAATCTTATCGGTCCAATCTTCGCAAGTCGCATCTCTGAGGATGATTGGCCTCAGCACTTAGATAAGATGTATCGCTTCTGGAATACAATACTTTTTGGGAGCTCAGAGTATCGTGGCAATCCATTTTCTCATCATATAGGATTGGGCATTGACAGTGTCCATTTTGACCGGTGGATCACACTCTTCCACAAGAATATTGAACTCTACTTCAAAGGCGACAAGGCTGATGAAGCAAAGGAACGAGCCGTCAAAATGCGGCTCTTATTTGAAAGTAAACTAGAATATATCAAGGCAAACAACACGATCAGACCAATACTCTAAGTACGACAAAGTTACTAATGAGACTTCATGCTATGCAATGGCACCTAATTTTGTCTTTATTTCTTGATCTTTTCTTCGTAGAGAGCTATCCACTGATCTCTTGATTGCTTCCGGAGAAGCTCAGTAATAAGAGCATATGGGATGTCATCCATCTTCTTGAATCTAATACAACTCTTGCCCATATCTAGCTTATGGGCACAATGCTTAGTATACTCCTCTACGAACCAATCTTTGATCGCATCATCTGCATATAACCCCATGTGGTACAGTGCTATGTAACCCTTCTGGTTAGCTAGATTGACGTATGGAAGAGGCTTGCTCGTATCACAGTGATACCCATCGGGATAGTCTCTGTGAGCTACGACATATCCAAGCATCCCATAGTGAAACTGCTCATCAAATTCCCCTCCGAGTTCTTTATTGAGAATTGATCGCAGCTTATTGAAGGGAGTTATTCTGTCTTCGGGGATTGCTGCGATATAGTCTGCAATGTTGGTTGGCTTACTCATTATAGATTTTGGAATATTTGCTTTACGTTTATTTATTCTCTTCTTCTAGCGCTGCTTTGATGTCTTCGCCTGCTTCTTGGAGATCACCTTTGAGGTCATTGAGGATATCCTTAATTTCACCATTATTGATTTCTTTTTTGAGCTCATCGATTGCCTGCTTGAATTTACCGTCATCTTCAAACTCTGTTTTGAGTTCTTCGAGAGTCTTTTTGATCTCACCTCCTTCTTCAAATTCATCTTTCAGTTGCTTGATGAGTGCATTGAATTCTCCATCCTCTTTGAATTGATTGATGAATTGTGAGAGATTTCCTTCGAGGTTTTCTGACTCTCCATTGAGGAATCCTGAGAGACCTTTAAGACCGTCTTTGATGAGATTCATCACATCTCCTCCAGTCTTGTAGCCCTTATACTTGAGAGTAAGCTTATTGTAGAGCCTGGCTTCTTCATCTGTCAGCTCGCTTTTAAATTTTGGGTAGCATTGTCTAGTGTAGACCTCATACTCCTCATCCATTGACTTCCAATCAGCATCAGAGAGATCATCTTCCATCTCACCTATGCGATCTACAAAGGCCTCGAAGTCATTGAGAAAGTACCCTTTGCTACTGCATGGTCCAGTACTACAAGAGACGAGAGTAACTAGAGTAAATGCCATAAGTGTGATGGGCAGTAGATGTTTCATACGATACGTATTTTTTGTGATTATAAGGTGGATGTTATTATCTAAGCTTCACTCTCTAGGTGGATGTTACCTCGGTAAGTGTTGCCTCATTATTTCCATAATCTAAAGATTCCATAGACAGAAATAGTTCCAAAGATAAGTGATATCAATGCTAAAGGATACTGTCCGTAGAGTCCATATCCTACACCGAAGAGTGCTGAGTAGATCGCAATACACCCAAGGAACATCTGTAAGATCTCAGTACCAAGACTTGATTGGTGGACATCTGAGTGCTGAGTATCACTCAGTGTAGCGATTACTGGCTTCCAGCCGATGGCATGAGGTCGTATCGCTGTATAGAACTGTCTGAGCTGTGCCACATCTGTAGGGCGGGTCAGTAATGTCACTCCGACCCATGCTACCGTAGTAATCCCTACACTCCACAGCAACATCTGATAAGATTGCATCTCACCTGAGTAGATTATCTCGAAGTAGTATGCAAGGGCAAATGAGACTACCATTGCAGTAATCTCGCTGTAAGCATTGATCCTCCACCAGAACCATCTCAGTAAAAATAGTAATCCTGTACCTGCCCCAATCTTGAGCAAGATCTGAAAGCCTTCCATCGCATCACTCAATTGCAGTGCAAACCATGATGCAAGTAACATCAATACGACTGTACTCAATCTCCCGATCAAGACTTGATGCTTATCAGAGACATCACGATCTATAAATCTCACATAGAAGTCATGGACTAAGTATGATGACCCCCAATTGAGGTGTGTACTGATGGTAGACATCAATGCAGCAATCAATGCTGCTATGACCAGACCAAGCAGACCTCTGGGAAGTAACGTAAGCATGGCTGGAAAAGCCAAGTCATCAGCAAGTATAGATTCATCAATCCCTGGGAAACTCGATTGGATATCTCCTAGTGTCGGGAATACAATCAAAGAAGCTAAGGCGATTATAATCCAAGGCCAAGGACGGAGTGCATAATGAGCAGCATTGAAAAACAGTGTTGCCTTGACTGCATCTCTCTCATCTCTGGCAGAGAGCATCCGCTGAGCTACATATCCGCCGCCGCCTGGCTCGGCACCTGGATACCAGACACTCCACCACTGGACAGCGAGTGGCATGAAGAAGAGTGGTAGAGCAAGATTAGGGTCCGAAAAATCTGGAAATATTGATGTCTTAGGTCTGACTGCCGCATGATCTATCAGCTGTGACAATCCACCTATCTCGGGAAGATTGACAATGTAGATACTGGCTGCTATCATCCCGATCATCCCAAGCACAAATTGAAAGAAATCAGTCAAAATCACACCCCGCAATCCACCCAATGCCGAATAGAATACTGTGACTACTGATACGATCAATACTGTCTGTACTGGCGAGAGACCTAGCATGATACCCGAGATCTTGATCCCAGCGAGCAATACTGTAGCCATAATCATGACATTGAAAAAAACACCAAGATAGATAGCTCTAAATCCTCTGAGAAAGACTGCCTCTCTACCACTATATCTCATCTCATAGAACTCAAGATCAGTAGTAATCACCGACCGTCTCCAGAGTTTGGAATAGATAAATACCGTGGCCATCCCAGTGAGCAAAAATGCCCACCAAACCCAATTGCCAGATACTCCATCGGTCCTAATCACATTGGTGACGAAGTTGGGGGTGTCAGCTGAGAAGGTCGTAGCGACCATAGATACTCCGAGTAACCACCAAGGCATATTTTGCCCAGACAGGAAAAAATCTTTGGCACTCTTGCCTGCTTGTCTCGATGCAGAGATGCCTATCCCAAGGGTCAATGCAAAAAAGATCCCAATAATTATCCAGTCCAGATTGCTTATATTCATACTTCTCTCTTCTCTGTGTTATACGTATGTTGTCTCGACTGGAGGAGCAGATTCCTGATCGTCTTCAAGAGGACTAACCCTATTATCGGCAAGAATGCAAGATGACCAGACTGACCTGACCAGAGATACAAGAGAGCACCTAAGGCAAGTGAGACGATAATCAATGAGTTGAGCAGTCTGCTCTCCCTCCGCTTACCTACCAAGCAGAGATAGAGAGGCGATAGCCACATTATATTCCAATTGCCCTTCGTCGTGTAGTGATCTGTCAATCCCCACATGATGGCTAAGACTACTCCTCCGATACCAAGGATCAGGTACCACAATCGATCCCACCAGACTACTGATCTACTGACTCGGTGATTCCGCATCACCCGAGCAAAGATCAACACCTCTATGATGAGCAATAATCCAAAGAGGTAGAAGGGCCAATTTGTTTCTTTCTGCTTGCGCTGGTGTTCGAGCTCTCTGAAGTCTAGGACGAGATACTCTGATGCGACTATGGCATTACCCTGTCTGTCAGTTGCATCATTGAGATGAGACATTAAGTAATCGGGAAGAAACATCTCTTCCTGCATGGTAGCGAATCGATCAGTACGACTACCCACGATGAGGTCTATGCCAAATGTCAACCAAGCATCACTTGCCGTATACTGATGAAGTAAATCTCTGAATGTATATCTCTGTGGTGATTGTGCCCAGACTAACTCTCCTTGGTACCCCTCAGTGATGATATCACGCAATCGAGTCGTACAATTATCGAAGAAAAACTCGTAGAGGTAATCTCTATTCTCCGCTCGATAGCTTTTTGCTAAGGCAGAGATAATGGCATCTTCCTGCTCTTGAGTGAGATGTAGCGTCTGCTCAGTGATAGATCTCTGCTCGGCGTGATAGGCATTGAGGAATGGACCATACCTTTGCTTGGAAAGCGAATAGAGTAACCTTCCTCTCAAAAAATTGAGCAAAAAATTGGGTTGGTCCCAACTATATGTTCCGAAGTTATACAGGATGTCTTCGCTTCCCCTCACCCCTTTTACCCTGAGTGCCGAATGACCAAATACTGAAGCAACATCACCCTGTCCCGGAGCTGCTGTGAGTAATGTGATTCGTGATTCTTTGGGGGGTTTATTGAGGACTTTAGCTTGACTGTCGTCTAGATCTTGGGTCTGATTAGCGGTCTGGTATTGACTGGTATCTGCCACTTGACTCTGACCCAATAATGCATTTGGCTCCAAGCCTACAAGACTAGAGAGACCTATCAACACACAGAGTATATACTTGCAATATCCTAATCTCATAGAGGAGAAATTAATTAACTCTCGTAATGTACAAAGATTCGCAATCTTAACAAACTGAAGTAACTCTCCTACAGATCTTTATTGACATTGAGAAAGTCAGCATTGAGTACTCGATCATAGATCCCTCCAAACTCCCTGTAGTAGACGAATGTCCGATAGTCTTGTGTCGATTCTTGATCGTGTCTCTCTGTGTGCTTATAAGATATCTTACCGTCAATGATCTGCACGATATGATAATCATAGCGACCTTGCTTCATGAGCAACATCCCGATATAGGCGTTACGTGCTTTGTCATAGTACAGCTGATACTCGGGGTAAAGGTTATAGTCGCTAAATTCTCCAATCACATAGACTGGGGCATCAGGCAAGTCACTGGCATCAATGCCTAGTATGACCCATGCGTAATCACCATATATCCTATCAGTCTCATTGTAATCAGCCTGTGCTCTATCATTGGCTCCTGTCGTACTAAGGGTATTACCATCTCTGCGATTGATGATATATCGACCATTCCGATCAAACTCCGAACTGTATGACTCTCTGGTAAATGGCTTATTTAATGGCATTACAGCGAAAGTCGAATCCAGTTCCTCTCGGATCTCAAGCAGATTACTCCCATTGAACTCTAAGGCTCTGATATCACACTGTCTGTAGTCTCGATATGCCTCAAAACTTGGAAATTGAGCAGTATTAAACACAAATGCCTTGGCTTGATAGACCGATGGTTTGATTTGGTCAGAGAGAGTAGACCAATTATTATTTTGCATGGACTTGATCCCGATACCTGCGATGTGCAGTCGATCAGCCATCGATGGCGGAAGATCCCAATACTCAATGCCCACTCTATGATGAGTATTATGCCCGCCAGCATTGATCGATGGCACTCTTGTAGTCCTTAGCTTACCGATACCTTCGTACACGACAAATCTCCTGCTCAGAACTGGATTGTCCTCTTGATCATAGATCAATAAGAGATAGTTGCCACTAATCGTCCAGCTCACCTGACGGGTTGGGAGATCAAGAGTATAATGGACATAGTCTACTTTAGTAAACTTAGATAACGTCCCCTCCTTGGGTATCTCATCAGAGTTAAAGGCATCTACATACTCGGATGCTTCGATCTCAGATGGATTCCAATCTCTATCACAATGGATGATCTGGTAATTATAATTGTAACGATCAGAACTCAAATCATCAAATGACAAGTAGAGACGTCCATTCATCGGAATGATTGGATCACTATACTGAGAGCTCCCATCATTAAATTGGATAGATTTGATATTATCTACATAGATATAATCTTCAAATCGAACAGAGGCATAGTCAGGCTGAGTACTCCCGATGGAGGGCAGGATGGTCGTAGCCAAAATGCAAAACAAAAAACACTTGAGGACAAAGAGAGATCGTATCATAATTGGTTAACGCAATAGTCTTGTCTGAGTGATACAAATAAGTTGTTAATGTGATCCAAACTTTTTAATAAAATTCTAAGTAATCAATGGGTGTAACACTGTTGCAAAAAGGCCTAAATCATTGAGGAAATTTGAAAAAAATTGAATTTGGGACTTAATATCGGATAAAAATCTGATTATTTAACATTTACACAGAGTGATAATGAAACTAAGACTGAAATGGCTTCGTTAACCTCACTAGATAACGAAAACAGACTCATGGATTCCCAATCCGGTAAATGTTGTGATTACACTCAACCCAACTAACGATGTATAATCACTTCTAAGAGTAAAATTTATTTACATATTTCTATTAATTAATATCAAACAAAATGGTAAACAGTTTATTAGGACTGGTCAAAGATCAGTTATCAGACAAAATGATCGGAAGAGCTGGATCATTACTCGGACTACCTACTGGAGATGCGAGATCAGCTGTAACATCAGCACTCCCGGCTATCCTTGGAGGTATTGGAAGTAAGGTAGGCACTCTAGATGGTGCAAAGTCTCTCCTGTCTCTCATCAAAGGTCAAAATCTCGGAACAAGTACATTAGAGACTCTCGTGAGCTCTAAAGGAAGTGAGACTGCTGAGATGGGATCCAAACTTGCTTCTTCAGTATTTGGAAGTAGTCAAGACTCTGTGCTTGATAAGGTAGCATCACTCAGTGGTATTGGTAAAGACAAGAGTGCTAAGTTGATGGGGTTCCTTACTCCAGCAGTCATGGGTACTGTAGGTAAGGCAGTGAAAGATAATAATCTAGATGCGAGTGGATTGAAAAATCTATTTGGCAGCTACACAGCAGGACTCGGAGCAGTGGCAGGAGGTGCTAAGACTATGGCGTCTAAGGCAACATCTCAGGTCACTAATACTGCTAAGACAGCAACTACAGCTGCAAGTACTGCAACTACTCGAGGAGACTCAGGTGGTGGTGGAGGCATGGGCTGGCTCAAGCTCTTACTCCCACTCCTCTTAATCGGAGCTCTCGCATACTGGTTCCTAGGACGTGGTGGAGATACAACTGCCGATGGACAGATGGATAAGACAGAGATGAAAGAAGGTACACAAGTACAGCATCAAGCTACTGGTCACGAAGGACACAATCATGCACCTGGCGAAGGTCACGGTCACAGTGCTACTAAGACAAAAGACGCTGTAGCTGGAGCTGCTAGTACTGTAGCTACTGGTGCTACTAATGCCGCTGGAGCTGTAGCTGGTGCTGCCGGAGCTGCTGTAGGCGCTGCCAAAGAAAAAATGGCTAATGTCACAGGACTCTCTATCGATGCTGATGGTAACTTAGTAAGCAATGGCAAGATTATCGCTAAGAAAGGAGCATTCAAAGAAGTGGATGGTAACTATGTAGGTGCTGATGGTAAGCAACTCGGAGTAATAGCAAAGGTAGGTAAGGCTATCGGAGACGCTGGCAAGGCAGTCGGCGGTGCAGCTAAGGCAGCTGGAGGTGCTGTCGCTGGAGCAGTCGCTGGAAGCGCAGATGCAATCAAGAGCAAATTTGCTAATGCATTCTCTGCAAAGGAACCAGGTTTTACATTTGACCTATCCAATATCCAATGGGAAGAAGGTGGTCATAAGATTACTTCATTCTCTAAAGAAGAGATCATGGGTATCGCATCAGCTCTCAAAGAAAATAAAAATGGTAAAATCGAAGTCCAAGTAAATGGTAATGATAAAGGACTCTCTAAGAAGAGAGCACAAGTCATCCATGATCAACTGGTCACTCTCGGGGTACCTAATACTCAGATCTCATCTAAAGGGATGGGTACAGGTGATGCTACGACTGCGTCAAAAGTGAAAATCGCAGTAAAATAATTCCTCTCCAATCTCATCAATAGATCGGAGGAGATACTACACTAACAGAGAGGTCCGAACGAGAATATTGTTCGGACCTTTTTTGTTGATTTTATCCCTCGATCATCATTGACTAGAAAAACTCGTTCAAATCCTAGTACTGATTTAAATAACCCTAAATTTACACTTTACGGAATTTTATATTTTCAAATCTTATTGAATTCATTACATCTTACTTATTATGAAAAACCTATTGAACGTTCTCTGCCTACTCACTGTGATCATTGCTCTCGCGAGCTGCGATAAAGAAGCAGAATGCGAAGCTGACTTCACAGGTACGTATACCGGTACAGAGACATGTACACTCTTAATAACAACATCTACTGGTGACTTGACAGAAGTAATCATCACGGGAGAAGATGGAGATTATGTCGTCAACGGCGAAGAAGCTACACAAGATGGCTGTACCTTGACTGTGGATAAGACTATCCTAGGACTTGGCACAGTAGAGACGATTACTCTCAGCGGAGATACTCTTACACTCTCTTCGGATAAGATCGATGGAGACTGTGTCTTCACAGGAGTAAGATAGAGCAAACTCATCAGATATTGACCTTCGTCTCAACTCAGGCGAGGTCTTTTTTTTTCATCATCAGATATCCCTCAACTTATCTATCATGAATCCTGCCGAACACTATCAAGAAATCAATAAGCAAGCTTGGAATAGACGTACAGAGTTACACCTCAAGTCAGACTTCTACCAATATGACAAATTCGTCGCTGGTGAAAATTCCCTGACAGAAATCGAACGAGGAATACTTGGTGATCTCTCTGGTAAGCGTATCCTACATCTCCAGTGCCACTTTGGTCAAGATAGTATCTCGCTGGCAAGACTCGGTGCTCGAGTCACGGGAGTAGACTTCTCAGATACTGCAATCAAAGAAGCTAAGCTACTCAATCAGAAGTGTAATACACAAGTCGACTTCATCTGCTGTGACATCTATGATCTACCGCAACACTTAGATGGTAAGTATGATATCGTCTTTACGAGTTATGGGACGATCGGTTGGCTACCCGATCTCGAGAGATGGGCAGAGGTCGTCTCACACTATCTAGATACAGGTGGTGAGCTACTCATCGTGGACTTTCATCCTGTCGTCTGGATGTATGACAATGCTCTGACAACACCTACCTACTCGTACTTCAATGGTGACCCAATCGTCGAAGAAGAGCAAGGCTCATATGCTGATCCCAATGCTAAGGAGATGCTTACATCTATCTGTTGGAATCATGCTACGACCTCTGTCATCAATAGTACGATAAAGCATGGACTCCAAGTCAAAGCATTCCATGAGTATGATTATAGCCCATATGACATTTTCCCAGGAGGGATAGAAGTCGGACCTCGACGATATCAAGTCGAAAAGTGGAAAGGTATTCTACCGTTGGTATTTGCACTCCATTCAATGAAGATTTGACCTCATCCCACTTACTCAGCAATATCTAGCTGATCACTTGACGTTAAATGTAAATCGCGGTTACCAATCCTCTCATCAGGGAGTAATCTCGCAACATTCAGAATAGACTGAGTAAAAAAAACAATTAGTAAAAATGAAAAGAGTCATCAAGTGGTACTCCAAGAAAAGTCTCTTCAACAAGCTCTTATCTCTAGTCATCATCTTGGGGATATTGGGTCTAATAGCGATCATAAGTCTGCGACTGATAGTCAAAATATCTGCTATAGGTCATGTACCGAGTCTCTCTCAGATCAGACAGATACAGAATCCTCTCACTTCGGAGATCTACTCAGCTGATGGCAAACTGATCGGCTCATTCTACAAGGAGAATCGATCTTATCTAGAGAGTGAAGATGTCAATGATTACTTCAGAGATGCACTGATCACGACAGAAGATGTCAGATTCTACGAGCATAATGGAGTCGATAAGCGGAGCCTCGCGAGAGTATTGGTCAAGACTCTACTGCTATCACGTGAGTCAAGTGGAGGTGGAAGTACACTGACCCAACAACTCGCCAAAAATCTCTATCCAAGAAGACGCTACAAGGTACTCTCCACTGTGGTAAATAAATTTAGAGAAATCGAAATTGCCAAAAAGATAGAAACCCTCTACTCCAAAGAAGAGATCTTACTCATGTACGCTAATACTGTCTCATTTGGAG
Source organism: uncultured Saprospiraceae bacterium (assembly GCA_938001865.1). Taxonomy (GTDB): domain Bacteria; phylum Bacteroidota; class Bacteroidia; order Chitinophagales; family Saprospiraceae; genus JAHDHH01. The sequence continues at coordinate 15,893 of CALLAW010000017.1, forward strand.
AGAGAGCTTTTGGGTTGAAGACAGCAGCACAACGCTTCTACAATAAAGCTCCTATCGAACTTTCGCTTGACGAATCAGCAACACTTGTCGGTATCTTGAAGGCTACATCATACTACTCTCCAAGAAGGAATCCTGAGAGAGCCAAGGCAAGAAGGAATGTGGTACTCAATCAAATGGTCAAATACGAAAAACTGAGTCAAGCAGAAGCAAACGAAGCAAGTAGACTCCCCATCAAACTGACTTACAATAGTCCGAGCAAGGACTTCCAGTTTGCCGCATACTTCAAGCAAGAGGTACGTAAAGAATTTGACAGATGGAAGAAGAACCAAGGCAATAAATACTCCGAAGTAGACCTAGATACCGATGGATTGAAGATCACTACTACCCTCGACTATGACCTTCAAATCGCAGCAGAAGCCATCATGGAGGACCATATGCGTAACCTCCAGAAGATCTTTATCCAAAGTTGGGAAGGTGACGACATCCTCAAGGGAAACACTCAAATCATTGCTGATAAGCTCACTAGTCTCAAGAGCTATAATCAACTCAAAAAGGAAGGGAAATCAGCCACTGACATCCAAGACTTCCTCTCACACAAAGCAAGTAGGACTGTGTGGACATGGGATGGATATGACAAGCAATCACTGTCGGTCAAGGACTCGATCCAACACTACTTGTCACTCCTCCACACTGGCATCTTAGCGAAGTCTACACAGACTGGCGATATCAAGGCATGGGTCGGAGGGATAGACTACAGTCAATTCCAATATGACAATATCAAAGGCGGTAGACAGGTCGGATCAACATTCAAACCAATCGTCTATCTCACTGCTCTTACCAAAGGGGTACAACCATGCGAAGAATTCAATAATGAGCTGAGGACATATACTGACTACCAAGACTGGACACCGAAGAACTCTGATAATAACTACGGAGATATCGTCACGATGAAAGGTGCACTAGCTCAATCAATCAATACCGTATCAGTACAGGTGCTCTTCCGTGCTGGCATCGATGCTGTCGTAGATATGGCAGAGAGACTCGGCATCAAATCTGAACTCAATGCCGTACCATCACTCGTACTTGGCACCTCTGATGTGTCTCTACTCGAGATGGTCAATGCATATAGCACTCTTGGCAATGATGGTAAGAAGACGGAGGTACAGACTATCCTCAAGATCGAAGATAAGGAAGGAAGGATACTCTACTCTCTAGATAGACCAGAACCAGAGCAAGTCGTAGAAGCCCAATATGCACAGACTCTCAATGCAATGCTGCAGAATGCAACTCTCAATGGGACAGGTGCCAGGCTCTATAGTCAATATGGACTCACAGGATCTCTGATGGGCAAGACGGGAACTACTCAGAACCAATCGGATGGATGGTTTATCGGATATAATAAAGACCTTACAATAGGTGCCTGGGTAGGAACACAAGATCGGAGAATACACTTCAAATACCTCGGTCATGGTGCAGGGTCTAGGTCTGCCCTCCCTATGGTGGCCTCACTCTTCCAATATGCTCAGACCAAAGGCAAGCTGACACCTCAGGAGATAGATAAGACGTATATCGAGCAATGCTTCGATAGACTGACTCCAGAAGAGCTCTTAGCGAGAAGAAACCAGCAAAATGCCAATAAAAAAGGCACTCTAGAGAAAGCACTCCAAGATATCTTGGCTAATCGCGATGGCAACAGAAGGTATCCTACGCAGCCACAAAGAGAGTCTATCCCACCTAGTCAACGGAGTCGTACACAGTCCAACGATAACTTCAATATCAATAAAGCAGTCTCCAGATGGGAGTCTCGTCTTGCCGAATTTGAAGATCAAATCAGAAAAAAAGCGAAGGAAAGAAAGCGAAAGAAAAGACGGTAGTATAGGATTTCCTGTCTGACAAGACACACATGAGTAATACTATGTACTCTGAGATTAGACCATCCATGGTGTCAACTCAGATGAGCATTGATACAGTCTGCTCTCCTTCCCTGATTGAGAAGACTACCGGAGTTACTCTTCCTCTTCTAAAAATTTGGAGATTCCATATTTCAGGTCTTTGCGTTTAAGTGGTTTGAGTTTTTTCTTTTTTACCGCCTTAGATTTTGGCAAGTCAGCTTCTTCTTGCAAGCTTCGTTTGTCCTT
>CALLAW010000018.1 GCA_938001865.1 uncultured Saprospiraceae bacterium
AGCTTTAGAGGGTCAATTGAGTTCAGCATCAGAGTGGGAAGCGAAGTATGCTACACTGAAGTCAGAGGCAGATAAGTCAGGTGCAGATTGGAAGACAAAGTATGCAGCTTTAGAGGGACAATTGAGTTCAGCATCAGAGTGGGAAGCGAAGTATGCTACACTAAAGTCAGAGGCAGATAAGTCAAGTGCAGATTGGAAGACAAAGTATTCAGCCTTAGAAGGTCAGTTGAAGTCAGCATCAGAGTGGGAAGCGAAGTATGCATCACTCAAGTCACAGGGCGATAAGTCAAGTGCAGATTGGCAATCAAAAATGAGTGCATTGAAAGCTCAATTGGATGCTAAGCCAAAAGAAGTTGAAGTAATTAAAGAAGTGGAAAGACCTGTAGAGGTGATTAAAGAGATTGAAGTCGTAAATGAGAAGGTCGTAGAAGTAGAGAAGATTGTAGAGGTAGAAAAGATCGTCGAGAAGCCAGTAGAGGTAATCAAGGAAGTAGAGAAGATTGTAGAAGTAGAGAAGATCGTAGAGAAGCCAGTAGAGGTAATCAAGGAAGTAGAAAAGATAGTAGAGGTTGAGAAGATCGTCGAGAAGCCAGTAGAAGTAATCAAGGAGGTAGAAAAGATCGTAGAGGTGATTAGAGAGATTGAAGTAATTAAAGAAGTGCCAATCGAAATCATTAAAGAAGTTGAAGTAGAGAAATCTATAGATATGGAGGAGCTAATGAAGATGGTAGCTGGTATGCAACAGGTCGAAGTCTCAAGGACAGAATCCGAAAGTAGCAAGAAAGGACAAGCGAAGATTGTTTCTTCTAAGTCATCAACTCAACAATCAGAAGAATCGAGTAAGGCATCAGCTGAATCTGTAAGTTCAAGCACAAGTAAATCTTCGGGTAAGCAAAAATCTACATCGAAGACGAGTAAAACGAGTGGGACACAATCTAAAAACACCAAGAAAGGAAGTACGTCAGGTAAAGCCAAAAAGGATGATTTAACCAAAATTGAAGGAATAGGACCTGCAATTAATAGATTGTTAAACGCTGATGGTATCATGACCTTCAAGCAATTGAGTGTAGCCAAAGTATCAAGACTCGAAAAGATTTTGTCTGATGCTGGACCTAGATTCAGGATGCACAAGCCTGGAACTTGGCCACAACAATCAACGCTAGCCGCTGATGGTAAGTGGGAAGAACTCAAAGTACTCCAAGATGAATTGGATGGCGGTAAGTAGTGATTGGATTTTGTAGAGAGGTTTAAATTAAAACAATGAAATATTCTAAAAAAAGAATTTTAAATAAAGAAATACCAGACGAAAATTATTCCGGTGTATTCGATACAATCAAAGTACATAGAAACTTAACAGTCAAAGCAGTAGAAGTACATTTAGATGTCCAACATAAAGTACCATCAGAATTAGCTGTGGAACTTACTGGACCAGACGGCTTGACAGTTACACTTGATGGACCAGGTAAGGACACGGGCAAGGATCTGATAAAGCAGTATTCTGGGGATGTGCTTACACAGTTTGTAGGGAAGAAGAGTGCTGGTAATTGGTCATTGAGAGTGATAGATACGAGCAAGTCAGATGTGGGGATGTTGAACCATTGGACTCTGCATGTGCAGACACGTAACTCTAAGAAGTCAGAGATATTCTTTGGGAGTGACACAGCTATCAATAGCACCCAAGTCTGTCATAGCAAGCATCCAATCAGTGAGGTCAAGATTGATGTAACCACGAGTAAGGCACTTGATGCTAAGGCAAAACTTATCTTGGAGTCACCTGCGGGGACTGAGATTGCATTGCCCGTAGACCAATCTCGGCGAAGTGTATCATACCATAAACAACTCCAAAAACTTGTGGGCGAATCTCCTAAAGGCAAATGGAAATTGAGTGTTGTAAGTCAGACCAATGTCCAGTTAGAACGTTGGAAACTTAATCTCAAGACACTTCAAAATGTACCGTTGGCGCAGGATGACCTGACAAAGATTGAAGGTATTGGTCCAAAGATCAAAGGGTTACTCTACGCTGGAGGCATAAAGACTTTCAGTAAATTGGCAGACACTGAAATCCAAAATGTAAAAGCGATACTTGACGCTGCTGGGCCTAGATATCAAATGCATGACCCTTCATCTTGGCCAAGGCAATCTCAGTTAGCAGCAAATGGTAAATGGGATGAATTGGCAAAACTTCAAGACATCCTAGATGGAGGTAAGTAAATCTGTTTAACCTACTTCCAAATCTATTAAATATCTAATCACATCATATTTCGAAACAGTATTATTATGACAAATAAATCATTGATTTCTAAAGAAAACCTGATCAAACAAATCGTAAAAAAAGCAGGAATTTCTACTGCTAAAGCTACGAAAGCATACGAGTGTGTACTCCATGAAAGTCCTGCATTCAGAAAGCAAGCACTTAAGAAAGTCTCTGTCAAAAATCAGGTCGCTGTCAAAGTTACTAATGAAGTGATCAAAGAGGTCATTAAAGAAGTCAAAGTCGTCAAAGAAGTACCAGTAGTGGTGACTAAGGAGGTCGTCAAAGAAGTGATTAAGGAAGTTGAAGTGATCAAGGAAGTTCCGATCGAAATCATCAAAGAAGTTACTCTCGTTCGTGAGGTCATTGACCAAAAAGAAATAGAGAAGCTGTCTTCAGAATTGAAAAAAGCAAACGAAAAATTAGAAAAAAATGCTAAAGAGCTTGTTGACGCCTCAAAACAAGCAAATCAAATAAAAAAATTGGTCGCCGATCACAAATTAGCTGAGGCAGAATGGAAAAAGAAAGAAGCAGCATGGGGCAAACAAGAAGTAGTCTGGAAAAAGATGTCTGCTACTCACGATAAGACCCTTGCTGAAGCCAAATTAGCTGAGGCAGAATGGAAAAAGAAGGAAGCAGCATGGAGCAAACAAGAAGCAGTCTGGAAAAAGATGTCTGCTACCCATGATAAAACTTTAGCAGCAGCTAAATTAGCTGAGGCAGAATGGAAAAAGAAAGAAGCAGCATGGAGCAAACAAGAAGCAGTCTGGAAAAAGATGTCTGCTACCCATGATAAGACTTTAGCAGCAGCTAAATTAGCTGAGGCAGAATGGAAAAAGAAAGAAGCAGCATGGGGCAAACAAGAAGTAGTCTGGAAGAAGATGTCTGCTACTCATGATAAGACTTTAGCTGCAGCCAAATTAGCTGAAGCGGAATGGAAAAAGAAAGAAGCAGCATGGAAGAAAGAGATGGTCGAATTGAAAAAGCAACTCGCTAAAAAGCCAAAAACTATTGAAGTAATTAAGGAAGTACCTGTCGAGATTATAAAAGAAGTAGAAGTAGTCAAGTCTATTGATATGAATATGCTCAAGCAGATGGTTGGTAAGTTAGGAACCAAGCAAGTATCAAAGAAAGTCATCGGTGAAACTAGAAATGTCAAAGAAGGTAAAGTAGTCTCAAGAAAAGAAGTGAAACCTGGATCTACTAAAGGAGTATTGATCAAGAAGGGTACTAAAGATGACCTGACTAAAATAGAAGGTATCGGTCCTAAAATCGCAGAACATCTAAATAATGGCGGTATTTCAACATTTCAACAATTAGCTAACTCTAAAGTCTCTAGACTTCAAGAAATATTAGATGCTGCTGGCCCGAGATACCAGATGCACGTACCTAACTCTTGGCCCAAACAATCCAAGTTAGCTGCAGATGGCAAATGGGATGCACTAGCTAAGCTTCAAGACGAATTAGACGGAGGGCGGTAAAGCCTGACTCTCTATGTGCCAATGTAGAGATATCTTGATTTTTCAACATTTGTTCGTTGAAGTCTCATGAGAGTGTGGAGTATATGGGGTAGTTCTATAGAGTGAAAAATTGTCTATCCTGATAGCCATATCATCAAGTCTGTCAGGACGTCGGGATCAAGTAACCCGGTTTTATATCCTTTGATTATACCGATAAGAATGTACGAGACTACAGAGGTGAACCATCGCTGGCTCTCTTACAGTTTGTTAGCTTCAATGAGATCGGTAAGGGACTCTTTATAGTTCTTTCCTACAGAAATGTTCTTGGGTTTGCCATTCTCTTGGATCTCTACCATTGATCCAAAGACTGCCGTTATCTTGTTGACATTGACGATATATGATCGATGTATCCGCATGAAGATATTGCTTGGAAGCTTAGCTTCGAGGCTCTTCATGGTCTGGAGTGTGATTACTCTGTTAGTCTGTTTCTTGATGATGACGTAATCTTTGAGTCCTTCGATGTATAGGATGTCGTTAAAGTGGATTTTAATCATTTTTTTATCCGCCTTTACGAAGAAGAACTCATCTTCATCAGCCATTCCTTTTAATGATACTGATGCCTTTTCGAGGAACTTATTTGTAGCTTGCATCAGGCGTTCGAGGCTGATTGGCTTCATTAGGTAGTCTATGACATTCAGATCAAATCCTTCCACGGCATAATCAGCATATGCTGTAGTCATGATCACTTCTGGTGGGTGTGAGAGTGATTTGAGAAATTCTAACCCTGTAATTTTGGGCATCTGGATATCTAAGAACATTAAGTCGATATCATGCCGCTGCAATACATCATTGGCTTCGATGGCATTCTGACAAGAAGCTACTAATTCAAATTGTTCGAGACTTGCTAGATGACTCTCTAAGATCTCTCTTGCCAATGGTTCATCATCGACGATAATTACTTTATACTGGTGCATATGATATCGTGTTTATAAGTTTGATATAGAGTTCTATTTCGTATTCTTTTTCTCGTTTTTTGATCGTAAGCATATGATTCTCGGGATAGACGATATTGAGCCTTCGTTTGACATTTTCGAGTCCAATACCTCCGACAGTTGCTTTCCCATATTCTTCTTGACTATAAGTATTGATGATAGTGAAGAATAGGTGATCCTCCATTATCTTGAGTTTGATGTCAATATATCCATCATCAATGGTGTTAAGTCCATGTTTGAAGCTATTTTCTATAAATGGGGAGAAGAGCAATGGCATGATTTGCTTGTTGGATGCATCGCCTTCTATCTCAAGAGTGACAGAGTTGGCACTCGTAGTACGTATCGATTCTAGATCAATATAGTTGCGGATGTATTCGATTTCTTTCTCTAGTGTTACTGTTTTGTCATTACATTCATAGAGCATGTATCTCATCATATTGGAGAGTTTAAGCACTGTGCTTGGAGCTTGATCTGACTTTTTTAGCGTAAGCGCATACAGGCTATTGAGTGTATTGAAAAAGAAGTGAGGATCGATCTGAGTCTTTAGAAATTTTAATTCTGAAGAGAGATTTTGTCTCTCTAGTTCTTGTGTACGACTTTGGTGATAAAGAATGTCAGTAAACAACTTGTATATAGATGAAGCCACACCTACTAAGACGAGCTCTACGAATGGCAAATGAAAATTGTCTAAGAAGTAACTTTGAGTAAGAGGATCACTTGTGTAAATGATGTAAAATAGTGCCAATTTGATGGGAGTCAAGGCTACAGCGACAAAGATCAATGAGAGCACATAGTAGACGGTTTTATTCTTAGAGAGTAACTCAGGGATGAGATACACGATATTGATATATGCCATCGTAATGAAGAACCCTATGTTGACACCATTTTTCAGGATGATTAGCCAGAGGTGATCTTTAGAAGCACTCAGGACAATCAGAAAGATATAAGTAAATAGCCAAAACAACACATGATAAAATGTCTTCGTTTGGTAGAACTTATAAAACCTGTGACTCAATGATTCTGGCATGATTAACTCTTCAATGCAAATGTAAGATAAGTACTCTCACCGAGTCGGTCTATTAGATTAAGGTTCAAAATCTCTTGACCAAACAGTTGAGTACATTATATAAATCTTCTGTCTTGCGTACGAGATGTTGGAAGACTTGCAAGCCCTCTGATCTGAGCCTGAGGCGTTGGACTTTTTTCACTATGTAACCCTCATCTGTGATATGAGACAGATCGATGATTTGAAGATGCACTCATGAGATACTCTATATTCCACATAGACTCATCTTGATAAGAGTAAGGTGTTAATCATAAAGCGCTGTATGCTGCATAGATTGCAGTGTACGATATCCTATCAACCATAAGTCATCTGAGGTCGTAGCCAAATGCCAAGCCATGACTGTGGAAAATTCCAAGAATAATGAAGCAAATAGATCACCAATCTATCATACATTCACTGCATAAATGTGCATATTGCATTTACATAAGTAAACATCCATAACACATGGCATACAAAGAGATAAAATCTTACGATCCAGAGGTAACCGAAGACATTAAACAGAAGTATCATAGTATTATAGATAGCCTTGGTGAGGATGTCAATCGCGAAGGTCTACTTAAGACCCCAGAGAGAGCATCTAAGGCAATGCAGTATCTCACCAAAGGGTACAATGAGGATCCTAATGAAATCTTGAAGTCGGCTCTCTTCAAAGAAGAGTATAGCAACATGGTCATCGTCAAAGATATCGAGGTTTACAGCCTTTGTGAGCACCATATCCTTCCATTTTACGGCAAAGCACATGTAGCTTATATTCCTAATGGTTATGTCGTAGGATTGAGCAAGATACCTCGGATTGTTGATGTTTTTGCTCGGAGATTACAAGTGCAGGAGAGATTGACTCAAGAAATCTTGGACTGCATAGAGCTGACTCTCAAGCCTCAGGGTGTAGCGGTTGTTATAGAAGCGGCTCACATGTGTATGATGATGCGAGGAGTGCAGAAGCAGAATAGTGTGACCACGACATCTGGATTTACTGGTGCTTTTGAAAATGTCACTACTCGAGCCGAATTCCTCTCACTGATCGACTCCAATCTTAGGTAGACATTCGTTTTTTCATAACTTTGCGACATTATTCACACTTGTGTAAATGACTACTATGAATATTGTTGTATTTCCGGGACAAGGTTCCCAATTCGTCGGAATGGGTAAGGATGATTATCAAGCCTCCGACCTCGCAAGATCTTACTATGACAAAGCGAATAAAATCTTAGGCATTGACCTCAAGGAAGTCATGTTTGAAGGTTCAGAAGAAGATCTCAAACAGACAGATGTTACTCAGCCTGCAGTCTTCCTTTATAGCATTGTCAAGTACTATATGAGTGGTAAGACTCCTGATGCAGTAGCTGGGCATTCGCTTGGAGAGATTACCGCTCTTGTAGCGAGTGGAGTGTTGACATTCGATGATGCACTGACTCTCGTCTCACGCAGAGCCAATGCCATGCAAGTTGCTTGCAAGCAACAAGAAGGTACGATGGCGGCAATACTTGGCCTTGATGATAGTGTAGTAGAGTCACTCTGTGCTGATATCGACGCTATCGTCGTGCCTGCCAACTACAACTGTCCTGGACAGCTCGTCATCTCTGGCAGTATGGATGGAGTGACCAAGGCTGTAGATGCAGCCACACAAGCAGGAGCTCGTAGAGCACTGATGCTCAATGTAGGGGGGGCATTCCACTCACCATTAATGGAGACGGCAGAGACTACATTAGCAGAAGCGATCGAGCAAGTGACATTCGCTAATGCCAATGTTCCCATCTATCAGAACGTAGATGGCCAACCTCAAAGCGATGCACAGATCATTAAGAGTAACTTGCTGAAGCAGTTGACATCACCTGTCAAGTGGACACAGTCTATGCAAACCATGGTAGCTAATGGCCTGACACTCTACAGCGAAGCTGGAGCAAAAGTCTTGAGTGGATTCATCAGACGAGTTGATAGAGCAATACCAACAGAACAATTCTAAAGGGTGAAAGGAAAGATACTGATATCTCAGCCATTCATGATGGACGAAAACTTTAGGCGAACTGTGATTCTTATCGCTGAGCACGATGACGAAGGGACCATTGGTTTTGTGCTGACAAGGCCTGTCGATATGCAGATCGATGCATTGATATCTGCATTTCCAAAGTTTGCAGCGAGAGTAGGACATGGTGGTCCTGTCGGGCATGACTCAATTCACTTTGTCCACAATCTCGGAGACGAACTCAGAGAGAGTCTTCCTATCGTAGATGGGTTATGGTGGAGTGGTGACTTTGAGCAGCTAATATCGATGGTCGATCTTGGCAAAGTTAGAGTCGATGACATCCTCTTCTTTATAGGGTACTCTGGATGGTCCCCTGGTCAGTTAGATGCTGAGATTAAGGATGGCTCATGGATAGTCTCTAATCTTAGCGTCAAGGAAATCCTGACAGAAGACCCTAAGGAACTCTGGAAGTCAATATTGAAACCCATAAATTCAAATTTCAAAGTCATTTCAGAAATGCCAGATTCTGATTTGTATAACTAAGGTCACCTCATGTATTACTTACAAAACATCAAGCTAAAGTACGGAGATAGAGAGTTGTTTAAAGATGTCAGCTTTATGTTTACTCCCAAAGATCGGATAGGTCTTGTGGGTCGTAATGGAGCAGGTAAGACTACTCTGCTCAAGGTCATGTCCAAAGAGATCATACCTGATGATGGAGCTGCTCAATATCCTAAAGATGTCAGAATCGGATTTCTCAAGCAATTCCTTCCAGAAAACCAAAAAGTCAGTATCATCTCTGAAGTCTGCAAAGCATTCGATGAGTACAATAAGCTGGAGGCAGAATCTAGAGAGATAGAGAAGAGCTTAGGCTCTACAAGCAGTGACGAGGAAATGATAGAACTCCTAGATCGACTTGATAAACTCAATACCAAACTCAGCACATTTGAGATTACTAATCCCGAGGCTGAAGCGAGTAAAGTACTCAAGGGACTAGGATTTAGAGAAGATCAACTGCATGATACTCTCGATACTCTGAGTGGTGGTTGGGTCATGCGTGTAGAGCTTGCCAAACTCCTCCTCTCACAACCAGATATCCTCCTCTTAGATGAGCCGACTAACCATCTTGATATCGAAGCCATCCTCTGGTTTGAGGCATATATCAAGAAGTATCCAGCCTGTGTCATCATCATCAGTCACGATGAGATGTTTATGCAGAATACCGTGAACCGGATCATCGAGATAGAGCTTGGTAGGGTAGAAGACTATCGCTATAGTTACGAGAAGTACCTGCAGGAGAAGAAAAGTAGGCGAGAAATCCTCATGTCTCAATATACCAATCAGCAGAAGGTCATCAAAGAAAAAGAGCGGACGATTACTCGATTCAAAGCCAAAGCTACCAAAACTAAAATGGCACAATCCATGGAAAAGCAATTGGCCAAGATGGAACGTGTAGAGGTCTTTCAAGAAGATACCTCTGGGATGAAGCTCAAGTTTCCCTACGCTGGTAGAGAAGGTCAGATAGCGTATAAAGCGACTAACCTTGGTAAGGCTTATGACCAACTCCAAGTGCTTAAGGATGTCAATATGCAGATAGAGAGAGGTGATAAGGTCGCATTTATAGGGCAGAATGGACAAGGTAAGACGACGCTATCTAAGATCATGGCTAATCTGACTCCCCATACCGAAGGAGAGAGCACGATCGGACACAATGCTCAACTTAGCATCTACCTCCAAGATCAGTCTGATAAGATTGACCCTAAGCTTACCGTCCTAGAAGTTGCAGAGTATCATGGTGGGCACTTCAACAATACCGAGATTAGAAGTATCCTTGGAGCATTCATGTTCTCGGGAGAGGATGTTGATAAGAAGGTCTCTGTACTCAGTGGAGGAGAGAAGGCAAGAGTGGCACTTGCTTGTATGGTCATGCATCCGAGTAATATCCTCATACTTGATGAGCCAACCAATCACCTCGACGTAGTCTCTAAGCAGATCCTCAAAGAAGCCGTCCAATCCTATGAGGGGACATTAGTCGTCGTGAGTCACGACAGGACTTTTCTGCAAGGATTGACAGAGAAGACATTTGAATTTTTCAATACTCAGATTGTCGAACATCTTGGAGATATCGAATATGTACTCAAAAAACGACAACATACAGACCTCCGTGACTATGCCGTCGAATCCAAAGTAGCCAAACCAGTCGAGACTAAAAAAATCTCAACTCTCAGCTTTGACCAACGCAAAAAACTCAATAGAGAACTCACATATCTCGAACGAGATATCAGCAAATACGAAGATCAGATCAAAGAATTAGAAACTCAAATGCTCGATCCAGAATTCTTCAAATCTGAGGCAGCCTATACTGTAAGTACCAAGATCGAAGCACTCAGAAAACAAATCGACACCAAGATGGAACGCTGGGAAGAAGTGTCAGAGGAGTTAGAAGGATAGCTGGAGTCTCTTCCTCAAGCGTGCCGCAGTATCATCTGATAGTAAGATCATGCACCAAGAGGTGTCTTCGGATCACTATGTTAGCAGAAATATGACCTCTGATATTTGCTTGATAGTCGAAGAGAGCAACTCTGTAGCAACCGTCCTATATCACCCCATTAGATTTTTGACTATTGCAACAGTGGCACCTTATCTGTGTGATGATTATCGTTTTCTTCTTCGCTTATTTTCCTTGTAATCCATAAATAGGAACTCACCCAAACCACTCAATGAGCTGTAAAATGCCTTGCCATTATTCGCTTGGGTAAACTTATCTACAAACTCAACGAGATAAGGATCCCTTGCGATCATAAATGTGGTGATGGGGATCTGCATCTTACGACATTTGACAGCAAGCCCAAGAGTACGGCTCAGGATTTTACGGTCTAGCCCAAAGCTATTTTTGTAGTACTTCTTACCACGTTTGATACAGGTAGGTTTACCATCTGTAATCATCATGATTTGCTTATTCGGATTCTTCCGTTTACGTAGGATATTCATGGCTAGCTCTAGCCCAGCGACTGTATTGGTATGATATGGACCTACCTCTAGATAGGGTAGATCTTTGATCTCAATCTGCCAACTGTCATTGCCAAATACGATAATATCTATCGTATCTTTTGGGTATCTTGTTGTGATGAGTTCTGAGAGAGCCATTGCGACTTTCTTCGCGGGAGTAATCCTATCTTCACCATAGAGTATCATACTATGAGAGATATCTATCATCAGGACTGTACTCGTTTGGCTTTTGTAGAATGACTCGTGTACGACTAGGTCATCTTGGGTCATCATGAAGTTAGAGATTCCATGATTGATTTGAGCATTTTTGAGGCTCTCAGAGATTGAGAGTTTGTCGAGTCTATCACCAAATTCGTATGGTTTGAGTTCAGAGGTATGCTCATCACCCTTCCCAGTAAATTTTGTTATGTGTTGACCTCTTTTTGATTTTTTGAGAGTATCAAAGATGTCATCAAGGGCACTCTGTCTGAGTGACATTTCCATCTTGGATGTAGGCACATAGCCTAGCTGACCGTCTCGTTCTCCTTGCGAGATCATCCCATTATCGATCAGATCTTTGACGAAGTCAGCGATACCATAATCATCTGTAGTCAAGTGATGGATCTTATCTAGCTCTGTGAGCCAAGAGATTGCCTCATTCACATCGCCAGATGTATGGAGTAGGAGCTGTTGGAAGATTTTCATCAGCTGATCATAGACTGACATTCCATCATCTTTGGCAATATATTTACTGAAGTGGTATCCTAACATAAAGATTCAATTGATGCTTAGAGTGTTTGCTCTATGCTACTAAGTTTTGAGGTACGTGATCGCATCAAGTGGTCTGCGATGACTATTGATGCCATGGACTCTACGATCGGGACAGCTCTAGGGACTACACACGGATCGTGACGTCCCTTACCTGTCATGGTCGTCTCATTACCATCACTGTCTATGGTCTGCTGTGATTGCATGAGTGTAGATGTCGGCTTGAAAGCTACACGGAAGTAGATTGGCATTCCATTCGATATTCCTCCCTGTACTCCACCACTATAATTCGATTTTGTAGTGATTTGTTCATTTTCGTCAAGCGTAAATGGGTCGTTGTGTTCGCTACCATACATACTAGCTCCGTTAAATCCACTTCCTACTTCAAATCCTTTGACAGCATTGATACTGAGCATTGCTTTGGCAAGATCTGCTTCTAAGCGATCGAAGACTGGCTCACCAAGACCTACAGGTACATTCTCTATGACACAAGTGATGACCCCGCCGACTGTATTGCCCTCATCTCTTACTTTTTCGATTTGAGCAATCATCATTTTAGCGACAGCTTGATCAGGACATCTCACGATATTCTCATCTACCTGACTGAGGTCTAGCTCAGAGTGTGGTGCAGTACACTGGATCTGACCTACACTGGAGACATATGCTGTTGTGGTCATGCCAAATGTCGAGAGCATGGACTGAGCTACACTTCCAGCAGCGACACGAGCAGCAGTCTCCCTTGCAGATGATCTACCACCTCCTCTATGGTCTCTTATCCCATATTTCTGAGAGTATGTATAGTCTGCGTGGGATGGTCTGTATACTGACTTGATGTGATCGTAGTCATGAGACCGCTGATCTAGATTGCCTATCCATAAGGTGATTGGAGCACCAGTAGTGACACCATTTAGCACACCCGTAAGAACCTTTACGTCATCTTTTTCCTTACGTTGGGTAGTGATGCTCGATTGACCCGGTCTTCGTCGATGCAGTTGTCTCTGCATCTGTTCGATGTCGAGTGAGACTCCAGCAGGACATCCATCTATTGTCACACCTACTCCGAGTCCATGAGACTCGCCAAAAGTGGTAATTTGAAATGCTTTACCGAAAGTGCTTCCTGCCATGTATATTACTTTGTATTTTTGCGCAAGCATCAAGAGATGATACCTTATCTATCAAAGATATCACATAATCTAATTACCAACCTTACTCATGTACACATACCCAGAAGATATTCTCGATAAGCTCGATTTTCGGCGAATTATTGAAGTGTTGGCTTCATTCTGTAAAGGTCAGAAAGCAAAAGATCGGTGCATAAGTATGAGCTTCTTTCCCAATAAGGGTAGGGTCGAACGCATGCTCGAAGAAGTGTATGAGTGTCAAAGAGCTATTGTAGATCAAGCTGGAGTGCCGATATCTGAGTACTTTGATATCACTGACGATCTCTACCTCTTGTCCAAGGAGAACTATGTGCTGGACGTAGAAGCCATCGTCAGGATTATCAATCAAGTGAGGATGATCGATCAGCTCGTCTTGTATGCTTCTCCTAAGGGATTTGCCAGTGAGTATCCACAGATTAGCGAGATCATAGCACAGATTGAGTATAACCCATCGATCTTGACCAAGTTTGATCGCATCTTTGATCAAGATAATAGTATCAAGAGAGACGCTTCGCCAGAGCTCGCAAATATCTTCAAGAAGATCCAAAAGAAAGAAAGAGAGTTACTCAAGCAATTCGAAGTACTCTCAGCGACTTATGCTAAGCAAGGATTCCTCACTGAGAACAAAGAGAGTTACAGGAATGGAAGGCGGGTACTCTCAGTCACTGCGGAGAATAAAAGAAAAATTAATGGTGTTATTCACGATGAATCCTCTACAGGGAAGACAGTATTCATCGAGCCTCAAGAGCTGACATTTCTCAATAATGACCTTCACGATCTAGAGTCTGAGAAGCGTCAAGAGATCTATCGGATATTCAAAGATCTCTGTGCATATCTGAGACCATTGGGAGCAGACTTTGATCTTTGGCAGAAAGTGATAATCAGATTGGACTTCATCCAAGCAAAGGCAAAGTTGTCAATCCTGATGGAAGGCAACAAGCCCAATATCAACAACGAAGGAATCTTTGATCTCAAAGAAGCGTACAACCCTTACCTCCTCTTAGTCAATCATCAAGCTGACAAGCCGACTATCCCATTCGATATGAAGCTCGATAGACTGACACGGTTACTTGTAATCTCCGGACCTAATGCAGGAGGTAAGTCAGTAACGATGAAGGGTGTCGGTATCATCCTACTCATGGTGCAGTGTGGTCTCTTGCCACCAGTAGACCCTGATAGCAATATCGGACTACCCAAAAAGTTGCTCGCTGATATAGGTGACCAACAGTCTATAGAGGATGATCTGAGTACATACAGTAGTAGGCTCAAAAACATGAAGGTTTTTCTGGAGAAGTCTGACAAAAACACATTTATACTCATTGACGAGTTTGGGAGTGGTACAGATCCGGAAGTCGGCGGTGCTCTTGCGGAAGCAATCCTCCATAAGCTCCAGCAAAAAAATGTCCAAGGAGTGATCACAACTCACTACTCCAATATCAAACTCTATAGCTATGAACGAAAAGGAATGGCAAATGCAGCCATGATCTTTGATCAAAAAAAATTAGCACCAACCTATCGTATGTTACAAGGTAAGCCAGGGAGTTCTTTTGCCTTTGAGATAGCAGATAAGATAGGACTGCCAAAGGAAATCGTCAATTATGCTCAGAAGAAAACAGGAAAACATGCAGGAGCAATTGACACCTTACTGTCGGACCTGCAAAGCGAAAGAAAAGTCCTCAAAGACCAGCTTAAAACCGCCGAACATGAAAAACAAGAACTGCAACGTCTCCTCAAGCAATACCATGCCGTCCATGGAGAGTACGAAATAAAAAAGAAGAAACTCAAGGCTGAAATTAAGGAAAACTCCGTCCGTACACTCAATGTAGAAAGCAAGGAACTCAAGAAGCTAATCAAAGAACTCAGAAAAGAAAAAGATCTAGAAAGAGCAGAAGCTATCTTAGAAAAGAAGAAAACTGAAAAAGAAACAGTAGTCAAAGAGATCGAAAAGATAGAAGATCAAATGCACCGGGCAAAAAAGGTCCATTACAGTCAATTAGAAGTAGGTGACTGGATCAAACTGAGAGGCAGTGGACTCTTGGGCAAGATCTTGGATAAGAACAAAAAACGCTATACACTTCAAGTAGGAGCGATGTCAATGCAAGTTGCTGAAAGGGATATCATCCCTAGCAAATATGAGCCAATCCAAACCAATACAAAGAAGGCAATCAAGACTGACCTGGCGGTAGATGTCAGTAAGTTAGAGTCTAAGCTCGATATCAGAGGATATCGCAAGAGTGAAGCTGAAGCATTTATCGTCGAGTTTCTAGATAATGCATTTCTTGGGTCAGCAGATATCCTTACCGTAGTGCATGGGGTAGGTGGAGGTGTCCTCAAAAAGACTCTTCTGCACAAGCTCAAAGATTACAGTGGCATCAAACGGTACTGGACCCCCGAGGATAGCCAAGGAGGTGAGGGAGTGACTTTGATAGAAATCTAATCACGATGAGCAGAGAGGATGCATCTAATCTCTAGACCAACCAATATGACATTGTTATACGCAAGCACCAAATCAGAATAAATTTGAATCTTATAAAAGCAAATGCGAGGAATTGAAATATTTATATTGCTATCCATAATATTATTATCAGGATGTAATACTGATATCAATATTACATTATCAAATCTCAGTGGCAAATGGATAGATCAATCAAATGGATTCTTAGAAGTTGGTGATACTACCTCAAATACCAATTACAGAGGTGAAAATGTAGGAATGATGGGCAAGTATCTGGAAATTAGAGGAGACACATTATCATTTCAAAATAGATACTCTAGCTCTCAAGACAATCATTCAACGAAAAGAATAGAAAAGTCCGATTTTAAAGTTATCTCACTGTCAAAGAAGTACCTGACAATTACACCTTTGACAGAATCAGCAGCAAAACTTTTTAAAACTGACACCATTAACTTGACAAAACAACAATTTGCGGTTAATGAACACATAATATTCGAAAAAATAGTCTTTCATACCACTCATTGTTTTGGACATTGCCAAGTATATCATTTAGAAGTACTAAGAGATGGTAGAACAAGGCTACATAAAGAACGGATATATAAAAAAATCGATAAGAGTTATGAAAGTGATACTACAAACATTGGATATTATACGGGGAAAATATCAACTAATTTATTAGAGGACTTAGAACACCATATCAGAACGTGCAATATAGAAGACTTAGAATTTAATGGTCATTTCTGTTGTGATGGTTCGATAACTACAATTATATTAAGCTATAACGGGAAATCTAAATATCTCAAGGATATGTTTCCGCCAAGAATTGCAAGCAATTTGGTAAATCATTACACCGTATATGTCAGGAATCAAATTTGGAAAAAACAGACTCAGAATTTGAATTAGAAAAATAGCAAGTGTATTACATTTATGATCAGGGAATGCCTCCTTCGTCAGCACTGCCGATATAGCCAATCCGTTAAGAATAAGACTCGTGACCCTGATAGAGAAGTCATGATTGGAAAGTACACAAGTGTTGTGACAGACCCAATACTAGAGTGAGGTGGTGTAGACCTAGAGCCCTCGTATGTATGCTTGTGTGGGTGTACCCACCTAGGCACTATAGTAGACAGCCACCGCATCTGCAACCCTCTGCCCATCCATAGCCGCTGATAAGATACCTCCGGCATATCCAGCACCTTCTCCACATGGGAAGAGTCCATGCAGAGGATGCATCAGCGTCTGCGGATCTCTAGGTATCCTCACTGGCGAACTCGTACGAGACTCAACACCCACCACATTTGCTTCTCTTGTGTAGAATCCCTTCATCTTTCTCCCAATTGCTTCCATCCCTCTAGATAGCCTGTCTGAGATCACTTGTGGTAGTATGTCATAGAGTGGAGCAGGGTAGAGTCCAGGAATGTATGATGACGCATTGAGGTCTGACGAAAGTCTCGATTGAGTAAAGTCCGTCATTCTTAGAGCTGGTGCTTGTTGTGATCCATCCCCGTTTTGAAACATTGCTTGCTCTACCGCCTCTTGGAATTGTAGATTAGCAAGCTTACCTCTATAGCCAAGCTGGTTGATGGTACTATTGTCTATTGCGGTGACAAATCCACTATTGGCATATGGGGAGTCTCGTCTAGAGAGAGACATGCCATTTACTACTATCTCGCCAGGTGCAGTAGCTGCAGGGACGATCAATCCACCTGGACACATACAGAATGAAAAGACACCGACATCATCTACCTGAGTGACGACTCTATATGACGAAGCTGGTAGGTTTTCTTCTCGTTGGCGTTGTCTATATTGGATATGATCAATCTCGGATTGAGGGTGCTCTATCCGTACACCTATCGCAAATGGCTTTGCCTCTATTTCTATTTGTTTTTCATCTAGTAATCTGAAGATATCTCTTGCACTGTGTCCAGTAGCTAATATTGTTGCATCAGCTTTGTACTGTTTGCCCTGAGCATCAATGACCCCTTCTAAGTTGTTATTACTGATCATAAAGTCAGTAACAAATGCATCGAAGTGAATCTCTCCACCATACTCCTCTATTGTCTTCCTGAGGTTGGCGATGATTCCAGGGAGTTTATTAGATCCGATGTGAGGGTGAGCATCTTTGAGGATGTCGGTCTTTGCTCCGTGCTCTACTAAGATTTCTAATATCTCTTGGATATTACCTCTCTTATGAGATCGGGTATAGAGCTTACCATCACTATAGGTACCAGCACCACCTTCTCCGAAGCAATAGTTACTGTGAGGATTGACTCTCGCATCTTGTTGGATTGCTTTGAGGTCTCGTCTTCTTGCTTGGACGTCTTTACCTCGTTCGAGCAATATGGGTCTGATGCCTTGCTTGAGGAGTTGAAGAGCTGCAAAGTACCCAGCTGGACCTGCTCCGATTATTAACGCTGTTTTAGACTTGGCATGGACTGAGAATGCTTCTTTGATAGACACTGGCAGTTGTCTCTCTTCTCCAATATAGAGAGTGATCTTGAGCCTGTATACAATCTGCCTGCCACGAGCATCGATTGATTGCTTGTTGATTTCCCAGTCATCGATTGTATCGATTGTAATCCCAGCTTTATCACAGGCCATCCTCACGATGAGGTCATTGTCCTTTATTTCTTTTGGCTTGACCGCTATCTCTACTTCGTGCTTCATAGTTGTCGATGCGTTGCTTCATGGATTGCTAATGCTCTCTTGAGTACTGACTCTAGATTGTCTATTTGGAGCATATTAGCACCATCAGAGAGTGCCTTGCTAGGGTCGGGATGCACTTCTAAGAAGAGTCCGTCGGCTCCTGCTGCGATCGCAGAGTTGACTATAGTCTGGATCATAGTCGGATCACCACCAGTCACGCCTGAGAGTTGATTGGGCTCTTGGAGAGAGTGAGTACAGTCCATCACCACGGGATATCCAGTGGCTTGCATCTTAGGGATAGCTCTAAAGTCAACTACTAGATTAGAATAGCCAAATGTATTGCCTCGTTCGGTGAGCAGAATATTAGGATTTCCCGATTGTGCTACCTTGTCAGCTGCGAATTGCATCGATTCTGGTGAGAGGAATTGTCCTTTTTTGATATTGACCACTTTACCCGTTTTAGCAGCAGCGACCAATAGATCGGTCTGTCTACAGAGGAATGCAGGGATCTGTATGACATCTAAGACCTGAGCGGCAGCTGAGATCTCACTGACTTGGTGTACGTCTGAGGTGACTCGGAGGTCAAATGCCGTTTTTACTTTTTCTAGAATCCTGAGTGCTTTGTCATCTCCTATCCCTGTGAATGAGTCTAGGCGAGAACGATTCGCTTTGCGATAACTCCCCTTGAAGATATAGGGGATGCCAAGCTTGTCAGTCAATGATTTTACATCTTCTGCGATCTGCATGACGATCTCTTCGCTTTCGATAGCACAAGGGCCAGCGATAAGGAAGAATGGACTCTGGGATGTATCTTGCATACTTACATGTCTAGGTTATGGGAGAAGTTTTATAAGATTACACCAAGTGCAATCAGATAATCTTCTACATTTGAGGCACAAATATTCTAAAAAACACCACAAATTAAGCAAGGTTATGGATATATATCAACGGTCACTTGAACTTCATAAAAAAATCAAAGGTAAAATAAGAGTGCAATCATCTATAGAAGTAAGGTCTACAGATGATCTCTCACTTGTCTACTCTCCAGGAGTGGCTGAGCCGTGTAGAGCTATTGCCGAAAATCCTGCAACTGTCTATGATTACACGATGAAAGGAAATACTGTAGCAATCGTTTCCGATGGATCTGCAGTACTGGGGCTTGGTAATCTAGGAGCAACTGCATCTATTCCAGTCATGGAAGGCAAGGCAATGCTGTTCAAGAAGTTTGCTGGTATCAATGCATTTCCAATCTGCATTGACTCTCAAGATACAGAGAAGATAATCGAGACTGTAAGATTAATAGCTCCTGTATTTGGCGGGGTTAACCTTGAGGATATCTCAGCACCTCGGAGTTTTGAAATAGAAGAAAGATTGCAAGATCTTGGTATTCCGGTCTTCCATGATGATCAGCATGGTACAGCAATAGTGGTGCTAGGAGGTATGCTCAACGCTTCAAAAGTCGCTGGCAAGCCATTTGAAGAGATGAAAGTTGTGATTAATGGTGCTGGAGCTGCTGGTGTTGCAATAGCCAAATTGCTCAAGTGTGTCAATCACAATGATG
This sequence comes from uncultured Saprospiraceae bacterium, assembly GCA_938001865.1. Classification (GTDB taxonomy): domain Bacteria; phylum Bacteroidota; class Bacteroidia; order Chitinophagales; family Saprospiraceae; genus JAHDHH01. Next base: position 19,311 of record CALLAW010000018.1, read on the forward strand.
TCAATACAGTAAAGCATCCAGTGGGTAATATTGTCATGTGTGACTCTAAAGGGATAATCTCCAAGGAGAGAGATAACCTCAATTCTATGAAGCAATCCCTACTGAAGTTCACTAATAAAGATGACGAAACTGGTAGCCTCAAAGATGCTCTCAAAGACGCTGATGTATTTATCGGAGTGAGTGTGGGAGACTTATTGACGAGAGAAGATCTCAAGTTGATGAAGCCTGATCCTATCATTTTTGCTCTTGCAAATCCAACACCTGAGATTATGCCAGATGAAGCTAAGGCCGGAGGAGCTTTTATCGTCGCTACAGGGAGAAGTGACTTTGCTAATCAAGTCAATAACGTACTCGGATTCCCTGGGATATTTAGAGGAGCTCTAGATGCTAAAGCAAAACGGATAACACATGGGATGCAGCTCGCAGCAGCGTATGCAATCGCTGATAGTGTCAAATACCCCAACCGGAATTTGATCATTCCACCAACCTTGGATTTTACAGTGGCATCTAATGTTGCCAAAGCTGTCAAAGCTCAAGCGATCAAAGAGTTTGGTAGCTAAGATCAATCCTATTGTAAACGATGCATATCATACGACTTATTCTCACCGGATACGACAATCAAATGTGAATTGGTAGTAAGTATTATTTGTCACTCTGTGAATAATCCCTTGGAGCCCCCTCGAAAACATCTGATATCTACATCAGAATAGGAGATGTTTAATAACTTTGTGCCAAAATATATCTAACTATGCTATCAGTTAATCAACTCGGTGTCCAATTTGGAAAACGTGTCCTATTTGATGAGGTCAATTTACAGTTTACTCAAGGTAATTGCTACGGTGTGATCGGAGCAAATGGTGCAGGTAAGTCGACATTTATGAAAGTGTTGTCAGGTGATCAAGACCCGACCAGAGGCAATGTCTCCCTTGAGCCAGGATTTAGAATGGCTGTACTCAAGCAAGATCACTTCGAGTTTGATGAGCATACACTCATAGATACGGTCATCATGGGACACAAGGAGATGTATGATATCATGGTAGAGAAAAATGCCATCTACATGAATCCTGATGCCACTGAAGCAGAAGGAATCAAAGCAGGAGAACTCGAAAATCAATATGGTGAGATGGGCGGTTGGACTGCTGAGAGTGACGCAGCAGAGCTCATGAGTAATCTCGGTATCAAAGAAGATCTTCATAATAAACTTATGAAGGATATTCCTGGTGGAGAAAAGGTCAAAGTACTCTTAGCTCAAGCACTATTTGGAAGTCCCGACTTGCTCTTACTCGATGAGCCTACCAATGATCTAGATGCTGTGACTGCCACATGGTTAGCTGATTTCTTGGCAGACTATAAGAATACTGTAATCGTGATCTCTCATGATAGGTACTTCCTTGATATGGTCTGTACTCACATTGTTGATATTGACTTTAGTAAGATCAATAGTTATAAAGGTAATTATACATTCTGGTACGAAAGTAGCCAGCTCATGGCTGCACAGCTTGCCAACAAGAATAAAAAAGTCGAACAAAAGCGTGCTGAGATGATGGAATTTATCCAACGATTCTCGGCTAATGCTTCCAAGTCAAAGCAAGCGACGAGTAGGAAGAAAGCACTAGATAAGTTGAGTCTTGAGGAAATCAAACCATCTACAAGAAAATACCCATTCATTCACTTCAAAGCAGAGAGAGAACCAGGAGATCAGATACTGAGAGTTGATGGTCTGAGTTATGCAGATGCTTCAGGTAATGTGCTATTCGATAAGGTGAACTTCGTGATGAATAAGGGTGAGAAGATTGCTCTACTCTCTGATAATGCTTTGGCAACAGATGTATTCTACCAGATACTTTACGGAGAACTCGAGCCAACAACTGGAACAATCGAATGGGGACAGACAATTACAATGGCCTATCTTCCTAACGAAAACGAAGAATACTTCACAGGCGAGCAGGATCTGGAATTGATGGATTGGTTACGTCAGTACTCCGAGAATAAAGACGAGCCATTTATCAGAGGATTCCTAGGCAGGATGCTATTTTCAGGAGAGGAAGTATTCAAGAAGACAAGTGTACTCTCAGGAGGAGAAAAGGTCAGATGTATGCTCTCTAAGATGATGCTCGAGCACCCTAATTTCCTCTTACTCAACGAACCGACTAACCACCTTGACCTAGAGTCAATTACTGCACTCAATAATGGATTGAAGGACTTTACTGGTAATTTTATCATGACGACTCATGATCATGAGTTGATCAATACAAGTACCAATCGGATCATCGAGCTTACGCCAAATGGGACTATCGACCAATTGATGGATTTCAATACTTATCTGACTTCTGATAAAGTAATCAATCAACGTAAAGAACTCCAACCAGAGCTCGTATAGCATCCCGATGACTAGATATGCTCTAACGATAGACTACAATGGGAGTAAATTTTGCGGATGGCAGAAGCAGTTAGACGAGAGAACAGTCCAAGGTGAAATAGAAAAGACTCTCAGTCGATTATCGGGTAATCAGATCACAGTTATGGGCTGTGGTAGGACTGACACTGGAGTCCATGCTCAGAATTATGTACTCCACACTGACCTCCCTGATGGGAAGCTCGATATGTCCAAAGATTGGGTATATAAGCTCAATGCTATGCTCCCAGCTGATATTGTAATCAAGGCGATCAGTGAAGTAAGCAATGACTTCCATGCTAGATTCTTAGCAAGAGAGCGGAGGTATTGCTATCGATTGAGATTGGATAAACAAGTATTTGGCAGCGACCTTACCGCATATTATAAATACGAATCCCAACTCTCTGTGGATAGACTCAATGCACTCTCACCGCTCTTCCTTGAAAATAATGACTTTACTTGTTACAGTAAACTTCATGGAGGCAATATGACTAACAGATGTCAGCTTACTCGCTGTGAGTGGACTCAAGTATCGGACAAAGAATTTCATTTTCGGATAGCAGCAGATCGATTCTTAAGAGGAATGGTAAGACTTATCGTCGGGACACATCTCAATTATCATAGAGGTAAGATTACTTTGCAGGATGTCAAACTATCTCTAACAGAATTGAAGCCTCTTCCAATCATCTGGAGTGTCGAAGCGAATGGGCTCTGCTTGGAATCTGTTCGATATGATGAGAATTTTGAAGTAAGTAGATAAAAATATCATTAATTCATATATTAGTTTTTTAAATATTTGTTTCTTTGTTTCTCAATTAGAGGAATCATCCTTTTGTTAGGCTAATAGTTGTAATGAAATCTTATCTAAATCTCTTATCACATATAATCGATACCGGTACTGATAAGTCTGACAGGACTGGTACTGGGACACGGAGTTGTTTTGGTTATCAGATGAGATTTGATCTCACTCAAGGGTTCCCGTTATTAACTACTAAAAAATTGCACCTCAAGTCTATTATCTATGAGTTACTTTGGTTCCTCAAAGGTGACACTAATGTGAAATATCTTCAGGATAACGGAGTTAAGATCTGGGATGCATGGGCTGATGAGAATGGAGATTTGGGTCCGGTATATGGTAAGCAATGGAGGAGATGGGAGTCATCTGATGGTCAAGTGATAGACCAGATCCAAAAAACCATACATACGATTAAGAACAATCCTGATTCACGAAGGATGATCGTCAATGCTTGGAATGTTGGCGAGTTAGACTCCATGGCTCTAACACCATGTCACTGTTTGTTTCAATTTTACGTAAGTGATGGCAAGTTGTCATGTCAGTTGTATCAGAGGTCAGCTGATGTATTCCTAGGTGTCCCATTCAATATTGCATCATATGCATTGTTAACTCATATGATAGCACAAGTGTGTGATCTCGAAGTTGGAGAGTTTATCCATTCATTTGGCGATGTGCATCTCTATAATAACCATTTTGAGCAGGCAAGATTACAGATGCAACGAGTACCAAAGCAGTTACCAACTTTGTGGATAGATCCATCGGTAAACCGACTAGAGGATTTTGATTATAACCACTTCAAATTAAGAGATTATCATCCAGATCCGCATATCAAAGCGAGTGTGGCTGTGTAGCTATTTGGATTGAATCTAAATAAATTGATATTAGAAGCGATTAGAGAGATTTGAGGGGATTAGATATATTTTTGCGAGATTAAAACGAGTGTGTTTGTACACGGCTCTATACTATAATAGGATGCAAGAGATGAAAATACATAAACTGATGACTTTACATTTCCTAAAGAAGGCGATTCTGGGATTAGTACTTGTCTTTGCTTCAATGTCAGGCATAAATGCCCAAGCAACAGCAGATGCAGGTAAAACTGTGTTCAAGAACTATTGTGCTTCATGTCATGCGAAGAACATGAAGTCAGCAATGACAGGTCCAGCACTAGCGAATGCTGAGGCGAATTGGGCAGATTATCCTCAAGAAGATCTTTATAATTGGATCAGAAATAGTCAGGCAATGATTGCTGCTGGTCATCCAAGAGCTGTCCAATTGTGGAATGAGTACAAGCCGACAGTCATGACGGCGTTTCCTGCTTTGACTGATGAAGAGATAGAATCAACACTTCTGTATATCAGAGGTGTCGCAGATGGTACGTATGGAGTGGCTGCGGGAGCAGTCGCAGGAGTCGGTGCCGCAGGAGTCGAATCCAAAAAAGCAACAAGTAATATTGTCTACTATGCATTGTTTGGAATACTATTACTCCTTGCATTTATCTTATCAAGAGTTATTAATAGTCTCGGTAAGATTAATGCTGCCAAGGAAGGTACTGTGTATGAAGCAAAGACTCTCAGAGAATCGCTTACAAGTAGAGGCTTTATTACGTTTGCAATATTCGCATTAATTGTCCTACTAGGATATACGACAGTCAATAAAGCAACTGACTTAGGTAGACAGCAAGGGTATGCTCCAGAACAACCAATAAACTTCTCGCATGAGACACATGCTGGTCTCAATAAGATAGAGTGTCAGTACTGCCATGATGGTGCCAGAAGGTCTAAGCATGCTGTGATCCCTGCTGCTAATACTTGTATGAACTGTCACTCTGCAATCAACTACGGCTCTAAGCATGGAAGTGCAGAGATTACTAAGATCTATGCCTCTGCAGGGTATGACCCGAATGAAAAGAAATATATCGATGACTACGAATCTCTATCAGAGGAAGAAATCAAAGCAATCTACACTAAGTTTATCGAAGATAAATTTGTAGAGATGACTGATGGAGTTGATGAATTAAACGATACAGGAAGAGAATTAGCAGAAGAGCAGTGGGATGGCATTGTGAGTAGTTTGACAAGAGATGGGAAGCCTTCTGTGAAAGGACCTATCGAATGGGTAAGGATACATAACCTACCTGATCACGCATACTTTAATCACTCTCAGCATGTCACTATTGGTAAAGTAGAGTGTCAGCAGTGTCATGGAAAGGTAGAGGAGATGGCTGTCGTCGAGCAACACTCTCCACTTTCAATGGGATGGTGTATCAATTGTCATAGACAGACTGAAGTGAAGTTTGCAGATAATGATTACTACCAGAGTTATGAGAAGTATCACGAAGAGCTTGCCTCAGGCAAAAGAGATAAGGTAACGGTAGCAGATATCGGTGGACTAGAGTGTCAAAAGTGCCACTACTAATCTAAGAGTTGTCAATTGTTCAAAAGAAAGAAAACACTAACTGTCAGTTAAGTATATAGCATGAGTAGTAAGATGCAGAATAATCAAGTTTGGGTTGGCGAAAAAGATCTCACCAACGATCAGGAGTTTTTAGGTTCAATCGATAGAGAATTTAAAGACGACATTACCACATTAGAGAAAGCTCCAGAGTTACAAGGTAACAGGAGGGACTTCTTGAAGATGCTAGGATTTGGAGTGACTGCAGCGACAGTAGCTGCTGGTTGTGATATTCCAGTCAAAAAAGCATTGCCTTATGTGACTAAGCCTGATTCTATAGTACCTGGTGTAGCAACATATTATGCGACGACTTTTGTGGAAGGAGGAGATTGCGAGCCGATCTTGGTCAAGACTAGAGAGGGGAGACCTATCAAGATAGAAGGTAATGATACATTGTCTAAGTCTGGTGGGACATCGTCAAGGGCACAAGCCTCAGTACTTTCGCTGTATAATATCAAGAGATATAGACAACCACAAATTAAGGATGGAACTCAATTTGCCAATGCTGATTGGGCCACGATAGATAAGAGAGTCAAAGATGCTCTCAGGTCAGGCAACAAAGTGAGAGTAATTACTAATACAATCATCAGCCCGACATCTAAGAAAGCACTCAGCTCTTTATCTGATAACTACTCAGGGGTAAAAGTCATCACTTATGATCCAGTATCATATGCTGGTATACTTGATGCTAACCTTGCTGACTTTGGCAAGAGAGCAATCCCTACTTATCACTTTGACAAAGCTAAGGTGATCGTATCATTTGATGCTGACTTCTTGGGTTCATGGCTGCCCAATGGAGATGTAAGTACTGATTATATCTCGGGAAGAGATGTAGTCAATCCATCTTCTGCTAAGATGTCAAGACACTTTCAAGTCGAGTCACATATGTCTCTGACGGGTTCTAATGCTGATAATAGAATCTTAGTAAGACCATCACAAGTGGGGTCTGCGATCGCATATGTAGCCTCTAAGATAGTTGGTGGAGGAAGTGTGAGTCTACCAGGACCGGTAAAGCAAAAGTTGGACAAAGTAGCTAATCAACTTCGATCTGCTGGGAGTAGAGGTCTCGTAGTATCAGGCTCTAATAACAGTGCTGAACAGCAATTAGTCAATGCGATTAACAACGCAATAGGAGCATACGGCAGCACAGTATCTATAGGGAACGCTAACCTCTCAAGACAAGGCGACGAAGCAGATCTAGGAGCACTTATTACAGAGTTGAAGAGCAATTCAGTAGATGTCGTCATCTTCAATCAGTGTAATCCACTCTATGATTATGCAGATGCTGCAACACTTGCGGATGCTTTGAGCAAAGTCAAGACTAAGGTGTCAATTGGATACTCAGTCAATGAAACTAATGCAGTCTGTGACATTATAGCACCAGTAAATCACTACTTAGAGAGTTGGGGTGATGCCCAACCAACAGAAGGGAATACTTATCTACTCCAACCAACGATTTCAAAGATTTTTGACACGAGACAGTTTGAGGAGATTATCATGGGTTGGACGGGTAATACTACTACAGCTCTAGACTTCCTGAAAACAACATGGAAGAACGATAAATTTGCCAATCAATCAAAGTATCTCTCTCCAACTTCGTACTGGGAAAGTTCATTGAAAGCAGGTGGGCATGTAAGTGATGCAGGATCTGGGGCCTCATACAATGGAGGAGGTATCTCATCTCTCATCTCAAGAATAACTAAACCATCACAGTCTGATCTTGAGATCAAATTTTTTGAGACTTCACACATGAGCAATGGGCAATCTGCTGATAACCCGTGGTTAATGGAAATGCCAGATCCGGTAGCTCGTACGAGTTGGGGTAATTACCTGGCAATACCTGTGAGCTTTGACGGAGTCAGGACGATGGAAGGTCTCAATGGGCTCAAAGATGGAGATCTCGCTGATGTTACGGTTGGAGATATCACATACACAGTACCAGTCATCCAACAGTTCGGTATGCAACCTAATACAGTAGGACTTGCTCTCGGATATGGAAGATCCCAATCAAGTCCAGTGGCTAACGATGTAGGTGTAAATGTCAACCCTTCACTGCCAATCGTAAATGGTAGAGCACAGTACTACACAGATAATGTATCTGTATCAAGAAAAGTAGGAAAGGAGAAAAACTTCTCTTGTGTACAGTATCATCATACCTATGGTGTCAAAGGTACTGATCAAGCTACAGGAGAAACAATCAATGCCGATGAAGCGGCTACAGTATTCGTCACATATGGTGCTGTACAACAAGGATTCCAAGGATCTATTACAGATAGATCTATAATCTACAATACCAATGTAAAAGATCTTACTGATAGTATAGAACACCTCAAAGAGAAAAGAGGGCATGCACAGCATCTCAATGATCAGTCGATGTACCCTTACGAGGAGTATATGGACGATCTCTATACACAGGGACATCACTGGGGTATGCATGTAGATCTCAACTCATGTACGGGTTGTGGAGCATGTACAGTAGCTTGTATGGCAGAGAACAATGTGCCAGTTGTAGGTAAGAGAGAAGTAAGTAGACATCACGAGATGACATGGCTACGGATCGATAGATACTATTACGGAGATGTAGAAAATCCAAATGTAGTCTACCAACCTATGATGTGTCAACACTGTGATAATGCTCCATGTGAGAATGTCTGTCCAGTCAACGCAACGAATCATAGTAGTGAGGGGCTCAACCAGATGACTTATAATAGATGTGTAGGTACTAGATATTGTGCTAACAACTGTCCTTATAAAGTGAGAAGGTTCAATTGGATGGATTATACAACAGCAGACCTCTTCCCAGCTAATCAGCCTGCAATGGGTCTAGATACTGACATCCCATTCTATGGAGATGATTTGACAAGAATGGTCCTCAATCCTGATGTAACAGTGAGAGTAAGAGGTGTGATAGAGAAGTGTAGCTTCTGCGTGCAAAGATTGCAAGAGGGTAAGTTGACAGCTAAGACAGAAGGAAGAAGATTACAGGATAGTGATGTCAAGACTGCATGTGCAGCTGCATGTAATACCAATGCTATTACATTTGGTGATATGAACAATAAGGGTGGTGATCTAAGTAAGAAACTTAAGTCACCTCTTAATTATGTAGCGTTAGAGGAGATCAATGTAAAGTCTTCTGTGACATATACAATGAAAGTGAATAATAGAGATCTTACACTCGATTCTTAGTAACGGGATAAGATCAATAAGAATATTAATAAGAATAAAGACAATATAAACTCAGAGATATGAGCTCATATGTAAGTCCAATACGAGAACCATTAATAACTGGTAGTAAGTCCTATCATGATATTACTGAGGATCTTGTATCACCAACAGAAAAAGTCCCTTCAGCATCTTGGGTTATAGGATTCGTCCTTGCGATCTCATCGTTAGCAGTTGGTTTGTTCTGTATCGCATGGACCATCTGGCATGGGATAGGGACATGGAACCTCAATAGGACTATCGGTTGGGGATGGGATATCACCAATTTTGTTTGGTGGATTGGTATCGGTCACGCAGGTACATTGATCTCAGCCATACTCTTGCTCTTTAGGCAAAAATGGAGAACGGGTGTAAACAGAGCAGCAGAGGCAATGACAATATTTGCCGTAATCTGTGCAGCATTATTCCCTGGAATACACGTAGGAAGAGCATGGGTAGTTTTTTACTTCTTCCCTTACCCTAATACAAGAGGTCCTCTTTGGCCAAACTTTAACTCTCCATTACTTTGGGATTTGTTTGCAATATCGACATACTTTACTGTATCCCTTCTGTTTTGGTATACGGGGTTAGTACCTGATTTTGCGACAGTAAGAGATAGAGCTAAAGGATTCAGAAAAAAAATCTATAACTTCTTATCTTTTGGATGGACAGGAGCAGCGAAGCACTGGCAGAGATGGGAGTATCTCTCATTAGTATTAGCAGGTGTAGCAACACCACTCGTACTCTCAGTACACACTATTGTAAGTTTTGATTTCGCCACTTCGGTAATACCTGGATGGCACACAACTATCTTCCCACCATACTTCGTCGCTGGAGCAATTTTTTCTGGTTTTGCGATGGTATTAACTCTAATGATTGTTACACGGAAGATACTTAATCTACAAGATTATATCACGATAGCCCACATAGAGTCAATGAATAAGGTCATCCTTGCAACTGGAACTATTGTAGGTGTGGCTTATCTGACAGAGTTATTTATAGCATGGTACTCAGGATATGTCTATGAGCAATTTGCATTCTTCAATCGTGCTCTTGGGCCATACTGGTGGTCTTACTTTGGGATGATGGCTTGTAATGTTATTACACCTCAATTCTTCTGGTTTAGAAAAATTAGAAGAAGTATTTTCTGGACATTCTTATTATCAATAGTAGTTAATATCGGAATGTGGTTTGAGAGGTTTGTGATTATTGCAACTACTTTAGCGAGAGACTATTTGCCATCATCATGGAGTTACTATTCACCTTCTTGGGTGGAGATGGGAATCTATCTAGGTACGTTTGGTTTGTTCTTTACTTTTTATTTACTATTTACAAGAGTGGCACCAGTGGTCGCGATTGCAGAGGTTAAGAGTATACTCAAGTCATCAGGTGATCAGTACTCTGGAAAAGCAGAGCCTGGACATCATCATGCACATGTCACAGAAGATCCAAATTTTAAATCCTACCTCAATAAATCTTCATTTGACTATGCAAGAGATGATAAGGGTAACCTGAGTTATAGCCAATCAAGTCAACTGAGTACTCCGAGTTCTCAAGGAGTCAGCGATGAATCAAGTGGTATGACGACAGCTACATCAGTAGCTAGCTCGAGTGCTAATGTAACATCTACAGATGATCTCAAGAAAATTGAAGGAATAGGACCTAAGATTGCTGGAGCATTAAATGCCGCAGGTATCATGACATTTGTCCAATTATCTCAAACATCAACTGAAAGATTACAAGAGATATTAGATACTTCTGAAGGAAACTTTAAAGGAAATAATCCCGAATCTTGGGCAGTGCAAAGTGAGCTTGCAGCTAAAGGGAATTGGGATGAATTGAAAGATTTACAGGATAGATTAGATGGAGGCAAGTTTGCCTAAAATCAATTTTATATTAATTAATTTAAGTAGCAATTACTAGTTTAATTATGGGAGCACAAAGATTAGTTTATGGACTTTATAACGATGAAGAGATACTTCTCGAAGCAGTTAAGAGTGCAAACGATAAGCATATAGAGATCTACGATGTCTATACACCATTCCCTGTCCACGGGCTTGATCCACTCTTAGGCTTAGCAGAATCAAGGTTGCACATCGCGGGATTTGTGTATGGTCTATTGGGGACATTGACAGCATTTCTAGGAATGTCTTGGATCTTTACTAAGGATTGGCCTATCATATTTGGTGGTAAACCATACTGGGCTGTTCCATCATTTATCCCAATAACATTTGAGCTGACAGTTCTCTTTGCCTCGATTGGTATGGTTGTCACTTTTTATATCATTAATGGTCTAGGACCTGGAGTTGAGAATAATTACCTAGACGATAGAATCACTGATGACAAATTTTGTATAGCATTTGATAGCAATGATATAAGTAACTCTGATGCAGAGTCTTTTTTCAGGAGCACAGGAGCTAGCGAAGTACACGAAAAAGATCTATAATTAAAAGAGTAGACTAAGTTATAATGAAACACTTTATATCATATTATCACATTTGTTTGTTTTTCATAGTACTTACTGTGATTGCATGTCAATCACCAGGAGGAAATGTAACAGGCAGTGAATTCATGCCTGATATGGCACACTCTATTGCATACGAAGCAAATACTAATAGTTACTATTATAATAATACTTGGAGTTCCAAAGAAGACTATGAGAGATTTGCTCAGCCAAGATTACCAGTAACTGGTACTATCCCGCACGGCAATAAGACTGAAGTATATCCATATGGCAATACTGAAGAAGAAAGAACTAGAGCAATAGCAGAACTCGTTACAAACCCTTATCCAATCACAGATGCTGGACTAGCAAAAGGTAAAGACCTATACAACACGTTCTGTGGTATCTGTCATGGCGAAAAAGCTGGTGGTAATGGGTATCTCGTGAGAGATGGTGGTGCTTACCCAGTACAGCCAGCTAACTTCTTACTCGATGAGCATCTCAATGCTTCTAATGGTAGATACTACCATGCCATCATGCATGGTAAGAACTTGATGGGTGCATACAAGGATAAAATAAATGTAGAAGAGAGATGGCAAGTCATACACTACATCAGATCATTGCAAGCTAAAGAGAAAAAACTTGTATACAACCAGATGGAGAATACTCTGAATGCAAGTTTTGGTACTCCTGCTGGTGAGATTGTGGCTGTAGAATCTCATAATCATACTGATGAATTAGACGCAGGTCATCATGGTAATCAGAGTCATGAGATGCATCATGACGGAGATCATCATGAAGGTGATCACTTAGGTGGACATGGAAGTAGTCAGCACAGTGATCATGGACAAGATAATCACGGACATGATAGTCATCACGGTGATGAGCATAAAGAGGGTCACGATCATAATAATGATCACGGGCAACATTAAAATTTGTAGATATTAACATCGATTATAATTCAGGAATGGCACATTCAAACGATACACATGCAGTCGCAATACCTCTAGTAAAGAATTTTACATTTACAGGTGGTATGCGTATTACACTCTTGGTAGGTATGGCGATAGGACTCTTGTCTCTAGGTCTCACTTACTTGGGAGATGATGGAACACACACGAGGTTTTGGTCTAACCTATTGCATAACTCAGTATTCTTTACGGGTATAGCATTGATGGCTGGGTTTTTTATGTGTGCAAGTATTACTGCCTGGGCGGGATGGTACACTACATTTAAGAGAGTGTGGGAGTCAATGTCCCTCTTTCTCATCGTCGGTTTAGTATTTATGTTAATCATAGGAATCGGTGTATGGCAAGGATGGAATCATCTCTATCATTGGGCTGATGCTGAGACTGTAGTTACCGATACTATTATTAATGGTAAGGCTGGTTTTCTAAATAGTGGTTGGTACATAGGTGGCACGATTATATTTGGAGGGTTATGGTATCTCATATTATCACGTATAAGAGGGCTCTCAATTGCAGAAGAGAAGAATGGTAATGACGGTGATTACAATTATCATCAAAAAATTAGAGTTTGGGCCGTAGCATACCTACCGATTGCCGGATTTGGAAGTGCTGCACTTGTATGGTTATGGATCATGTCAGTAGATGCTCATTGGTATAGTACACTCTTTGCTTGGTACTGTGGTGCAAGTTGGTTTGTAAGTATGATTAGTATGACATTGATGCTACTTATGTTCCTCAAAGGAAGAGGGTACTTTAGTAGTGTCACACCTGAGCATATTCATGATATAGGTAAGTTGATTTTCGCATTCAGTATCTTTTGGACATACTTATGGTTCTCGCAATATATGTTGATTTGGTACGCTAACGTGGGAGAGGAGACAATCTACTTTAAGCATAGGATGGATCATTATCCAGTTTTATTTTATGGCAATATTGTTATCAACTTTTTGCTCCCTTTCTTTGTTCTAATGAGGAACTCAACTAAGAGAAAGTTTGGATCTGTAGGATTCATAGCATTTGTTGTATTTGTAGGTCACTGGTTAGATTTTTTCTTAATGATAAAACCTGGTGTATTACATACGGCACACGAATTAGGAGGTCATGGGGGGCACGGTGGTCATGCAGAATCAGCGTCTCATGGTAGTCATGGTGGCCATGAAGCAGCCGGTCACGCAGTAGAGCATGTGAGTAATTTTACATCTGGATTCACGTTACCAGGATTTTTAGAGATAGGTACATTTGTAGGGTTTTTGAGTCTTTTCTTATTTTTTGTTTTGTACAGCTTGTCTAGAGCTTCATTACAATCGGAGAATGATCCATACTACTACGAGAGTTTACAACATCACACTTAAGCTAATATTCAATAATAGAAATAGACATAATTTAATATGTTAGGATTAATAATATTTGGAATCATTGCCATGATCGCTGTCATTATTGTACAGCTGAGTAAGGTATCTGATTTGGCTTCGGCAATCAAAGGTGAAGAGACTTCTAAGCTGAGAGCAAATAACCGTACTGCGTTCTGGTTAGTCATCTTCATGGTTGTCTTTTTGGTATTTTGCGTAGTGAGTGCATTGTACTATAAGAATTCAATGTTGGGTTATGGACCACATGGCGCAGCGTCGTCACACGGAGTCGAACTTGATGGAATATTTAATACCACCTTGATCATTACAGGAATCGTCTTTGTGATTACTCAAATCCTATTGTTTTGGTTTTCATATAAATACAGAGAAGATAAAAACAGAAAGGCAACGTTTTTTGCCCACAGTACTCAATTAGAGTTGGTCTGGACTGGTATACCTGTGATCGTTATGACTTATCTGGTTGTCAAAGGACTTTTTGTATGGAATGCTACCATGGCTGATGTAAAGCCAGGTGAGAACGTAATCGATATAGAAGCTACGGGATACCAGTTTGCATGGGATATCAGATATCCAGGAGCTGACGGCAAGATCGGTACCAAGAACTTTAGACTTATAGATCTTGCAACTAATCCGCTGGGTCAAGACTGGTCTGATCCCAAGAACATTGATGACTTTATGCCGACTGAAATTGTATTGCCTGTCAATCAAAAGGTAAGAGTCGGCATCAATTCAAAGGATGTGTTGCATAACTTCTATCTCCCTCACTTTAGAGTGAAGATGGATGCAGTACCAGGACTACCGACATATTTTGTATTCACTCCTACGATGACTACAGATGATTACAGACAGAGACTAAAAGATTACCCAGAATATCAAGTGCCTGCTGATGATACAGATCCAGAAGGACCTCAACGATGGGAGACATTTGATTACGAACTCGCATGTGCTGAACTCTGTGGTAAAGGACATTACAGTATGCGTAAAGTGGTGAGAATTGTTAGTCAAGAAGAGTATGATCTTTGGCTACAGCAACAATCCTCATATTATCTTACCAATATAAGGGGCACAGATGTTGATCCATTTAGAGATGATAAGTTACTTGGAATCGAAATCGAACAAAGAAAAGAAGAACTTACTACTCAATTTACAGAGCTTATGGAGAGTGATGTAGAGAGTGGTGTGATTAATTTGGAGAATGTATTTTTTGAAAGTGGATCATCAGCTCTTGATGATGTCTCACAGTACGAATTAGAAAATGTAGCTAATTTGCTTAAAAAGTATCCTAATGTAAACTTTGAGTTGTCTGGTCATACAGATAGCCAGGGTGATGAAAGTGCTAATCTTTCGTTATCCCAAAGTAGAGCAGACCAGGTTGCTTCTTTCTTAAGGGGATTAGGTACAAGCTCAGATAGAATGAAAGCGAAAGGTTATGGTGAATCTGCTCCTGTTGAGTCCAATGATACAGCAGAAGGTAGACAAGCAAACCGTAGGACAGAATTGAAAATTATATCTAAGTAATTACAAAGACAATTTCGTTATGGCAGAATTAATAACAACATATGATACTGATGTGATCCTTGCTGACCAAGGATATGACGATCATTTCCACGAACACCATCATGGAGATAAGTATCAGACAGGTTTCATCCATCATTACATATTCTCGATGGATCATAAGATCATCGCAAGACAGTTTTTGATCACTGGTATATTCTGGGCGATCATTGGTGCTGCGATGTCAGTAATATTCAGATTGCAGCTTGGTTTTCCAGAGGAAAGCATGGCTTGGATCAAACCTCTTCTGGGTAAGTGGATCGTATTAGATGAAGCTGGAATAGGTACATTGGCACCGGAGTTTTACTATGCCCTGGTAACAATGCATGGTACGATTCTCGTATTTTTTGTATTGACTGCAGGATTGAGTGGTACGTTTAGTAATCTCCTCATTCCATTGCAGATTGGAGCAAGAGATATGGCTTCGCCATTCCTCAATATGCTTTCTTATTGGTTCTTCTTTACTGCTGGTGTAATTATGTTTTACTCATTATTTTTGAGTACTGGTCCTTTTTCTGGGGGATGGACAGCTTATCCACCTTTAAGTGCATTGCCACAGGCCTCTACTGGGTCTGGGACAGGGATGACACTTTGGCTTGTGAGTTTAACTCTCTTTGTGGTTTCTGTCTTACTTGGAGGTATCAATTATATTACAACAGTATTGAATCTCAGAACTCAAGGAATGACTATGTGGAGAATGCCTTTGACAATATGGGCTTTCTTTGTTACTGCAATTCTAGGATTGCTCTCATTCCCAGTATTAGCTTCAGGATTTTTTATGCTTATCATGGATAGAAGTCTTGGTACGAGTTTCTTTTTGAGTGATATCTTTATAGAGGGGGCAGCGCTTGATAGAGTAGGAGGTACTCCGATACTTTATCAGCATTTGTTCTGGTTCTTGGGTCACCCTGAGGTATATATCATCATACTTCCAGCGATGGGTATTGCTTCAGAGGTACTCAGTGTACATGCACGTAAGCCTATATTTGGTTACAAAGCGATGGTATTGTCAATATTAGCAATTGGATTTTTATCATTCATCGTTTGGGCTCACCACATGTTCATGTCAGGAGTAAATCCTTTCATCTCTAATTTCTTTGTAATCTTTACTTTGATCATAGCAGTACCATCTGCGGTAAAAGTATTTAACTGGATTACAACACTATGGGGTGGTAATATTAGACTAAACTCTGCGATGTTATTTGCGATCGGATTTGTTTCGATGTTTATTTCAGGAGGATTGACAGGAATATTTTTAGGTAATTCAGCGATTGATATTCAGTTGCATGATACATACTTCGTAGTAGCTCACTTCCATATCGTGATGGGTATAGCAGCATTTTTTGGAATGTTTGCAGGTATCTATCACTGGTATCCTAAGATGTTTGGTAGATTCATGAGTGAGACGATGGGTAAGATTCATTTCTGGGGGACATTAATTGGAGCATATGCGATATTCTGGCCGATGCACTACATTGGTATGGCAGGTGTACCGAGAAGGTATTATAGCTTCGATGGGTTTGATGCATTCAGACACTTTGGAGACCTGAATAAGTTCATAACTATCGCAGCAGCAATAGTCTTCATGTTACAATTACTCTTCGTGCTAAACTTCTTCTACAGCATCTGGAAAGGGAAGAAAATGACAAATAGGAATCCTTGGGAAGCAACTACACTAGAGTGGTCTACTCCTATAGAGGGAATTCACGGTAACTGGCCTGGAAAGATACCATCCGTGCATAGGTGGGCTTATGATTACAATAAGGATGAGAGAGAGTATGTACCTCAATATATCCCTATGGTAGAAGGCGAAGAAGCAGGGGACCATTAACTTTAATTTATTAGGTTTATAATTATAATCAAGAATTAATCTTGAATCCTAAAACTAAAATATTAGCTCAATCACGTAACCTAGAGAGTCGTTCGGCTTCACTAGAGAGTCGTTCATTTATAAGAGATCTCGCATCCTTATCCAAGATAAAGCTCTCTACAATTGTCGTATTGTCTTCTGTAATGTCATATATGGTAGTTGCAGGAGCATCAGTTTCTATTAAGATGTTGATGATGTTAGCTGTGGGTGGCATCTTGGTGACTGCTTCTGCTAATGCATTGAACCAAGTATTAGAGAAAGATTTTGATGCATTGATGGACCGTACATCTTTACGTCCATTAGTGACAGGTAATTTTACAGTTTCGACAGCCGTCCTCATTGCTGGAGTATTTGGTGCTACGGGGCTTCTCGCTTTAGCATACATCAATCCGATAGTTTCGATGTTGGGTGCTATCTCCTTGATGTTGTATGCATTCGTGTATACACCGTTGAAGCGGTATTCCACTCTTTCAGTTGCAATCGGAGCAATCCCAGGAGCTCTCCCGATACTTATCGGGACAGTGGCACACGAGGGGACTATAACTTTGATCGGTTTGTTTTTGTTTAGTATTCAATTTTTTTGGCAGTTTCCACACTTTTGGTCTATTGGGTATCGATCTTTTCAGGATTACCGAAGTGCTGGGTTTGAGCTAGTGCCATATGATCATAATACAGGTGAGATAAATCCTTGGATAGGAAAGTCGTCTTTGATATATGGATCTTTATTATTATTGACAATAGTTGCAGCATATACCATTGGTTTGATCTCTGTTGTATCCTTTGTTTTAGCAGTAGCTTTAGCTCTTGGCTATCTTTACTATTGTATTGGATTTGCTCGAAGATTGAATCATAAAAATGCCACACATTTGATGATCTATTCTTTTGTGTTTATGCCTGTTTTTTTACTCATTTTTATAATCTTTTAATTGATGACAACAGTGAGTATTAGCCAGAAGAATTATCGGAGTAAGATACATCCACAGAAGTTTGCATTGTGGACTTCATTTGCTTCTATAATTATGATGTTCGCGGCTTTGACAAGTGCATACATCGTCAAGCAAGCGAGTGGTAATTGGTTAGAGTTTCAACTACCGAGGCATTTTGTGGCAAGTACTGTTTGCATTGTCGGGAGTAGTATAGCATTGCATCTCTCGCTGAGAGGATTTAAGAAAAGTAACAGATCAATTCATAAAGTTGGATTGATCATAGGATTTATATTAGGATTGACATTCGTGGTATTACAGTACTTTGGATGGCAGACACTCTTTAGTTATGGTGTCGACCTCAAGGGAAATGCTTCAGGTTCATTCTTTTATTTAATAACAGGATTACATGCCCTGCACGTTTTGGGAGGTATAGCTGCACTCTTTGTTGCACTATATCATACGTTTACTTTGCCATTTGTCGCTAGTGAACGTAGAGTGCATCGGTATGAGTTAGTCGTCCAATATTGGCATTTTGTTGATGTACTTTGGATCTATCTGTTATTGTTTATATTATTTGTCAAATAAAACACACAACTATTAGCTATGGCTGATACTAATACATTAGAGAACGTAGATCACTCTACAGACCATGGTCACGACCATCACGAAGAGAGTGCAACTTGGGATGGTGCTGGTACCCCTTTCAAAGCTTCTTACGGGAAGTTGATGATGTGGTATTTCTTGCTATCTGATGCATTTACTTTTGCAGGATTTCTGATCGCATATGGTACACTTAGAGTAAGTATGAATACATGGCCTGTTCCAGATTTTGTATTTAGTACATTCCCTGGAGGTGGTCACGACATGCCATTATATTTTGTTACTGTCATGACTTTTATCTTACTCGCGAGTTCATTTACTATGGTAAGAGCCGTGCAAGAAGGTCACCAAGAAAATCAAAAAGGTGTTGTTTTTTGGATGTTGTTAACTATTCTCGGCGGTATCGCATTCCTAGGTTGTCAGGCGTGGGAGTGGAATACGCTTATCAATGGTGAGCATGTAACGATAACTAAGAACCCGTTCTCAGCTCACACAGAGAGTGGGGTATATCTCGAAGGGGATGGTCTAGAGGGAACTCCAATGCATAAAATCAAAGCTGGTGATACATTCGAAGTAGGAGAGTCATACTTAATCCATAAGCACAACGGCGAATGGGAAAATCTTAAATATAAAGTAACAGAAGGGCCTAATACAGGAATGGTAAAGACTCAAGAGTTTGGACCCAAAGCATTTGGTGCTTTATTTTTCTTTATCACAGGATTCCATGGATTCCACGTTTTCTCGGGTATCGTGTTTTTGATTATTATCATGATAAATGCAGCTTCTGGGTTATATATCAGGCGGAAGAATGGATATGAAATGGTGGAGAAAATTGGGCTATATTGGCACTTCGTAGATCTAGTTTGGGTATTTGTATTCTTGGTCTTTTACTTACTCTAGTCAAATCATTTAGCTTCAATACCCAAATAGCAAATACCTATAATAAATAGAGAAAGACTCAACAAAATGGCACACTTAACATATACAGAATCAAAAAGTAAAGCAAGAACAATCATTATCATACTTGCTATCATTACATTATTTGAAGTATTCTTTGCCCTACTGGGAAAAGGTCATATTAGTGAAAATATTCACTTTCCTTTAGTAATCACAGCAGGAGTAATGATTATATTAAGTCTAGTCAAAGCGTATCTTATCGTCTACGAATTCATGCATATGAAGTATGAAGTCCCTGGTTTAGTAAAGAGTGTTATATTACCAACCTTATTGTTAGTGTGGGCAGTGATTGCATTCTTCTACGAAGGGAATGGTTGGAATAAGAGTAGGAATAATCTCTTAGATAAATATAACTCTCCAGCCCAAGAGGCGCCTGCAGGAGATGTAGGATATCTGTCAGATGAAATATATCGCATAGGGTAAAACTCTCACCTCGCTAAGGTTGTTACTCTAGTATGAATAAGGCTTTAAGAACTTTGGGTATTCTATTGATGCTAGTTGTATTTCCTGCAATTAGTTGGTACTATCTTGATCGCGGTTTAGATTATCGCAAAGAGGCATACCAGCGTTTACTGCCAAAAGATGCTTGGAATACTGCTCAGTTTGCAGCCGTAAGCGATGAAATAGATCTAGAAGGTAAGACTACTGTATATCTTACTGATAAGGTCGATGAGGATTTCATTACAAGATTCTATGATCAATATGGTGATGCATATACCTTCCAATTAGTGACAGCTAATCCTTCCATATTAGATGGGGATAATGTGCTTAGAGGAAGCTTATCGGATCAGTTAACTCCGAGTGCCATACTTATTGATACTGCATTGCAAGTACGTCGAGTCTACTCACATGATACTCATTCGCTAACTGATCTGATTGAAGATACAGCATTAGTGATTCCAAGAAAGCCGGCTGTCGACATTATACTCCCTCAATAACTATAGGATTAAGAAGATGCACTACCCCAAACCAAATTTGACGTTAGCGAAGAAGCTTAATATTGCTGCTTGGATAGCTACAGTGGTCGTGCTAGGACTCGTATTTGGAATGCACTACTTGAGTCTACCTTTTGAGTTAGATGTCAGTATTTTGCCGAAGATTAATGCAATCTTAAATTCTATTGCTGGTGTATTTCTATTACTTGCTTTATATTTCATCAAGAAAGGAGATTATCGATTGCATTCGAAAATGATCTATTGTGCAGTTTTCTTCTCTATCTGTTTCTTGGGATGTTATGTACTCTATCACATTACTACAGAACCAACTCGGTTCTGTAAAGATGGAATGATCCGTACGATATACTTTGTACTATTAGCAACACATATTATAAGTGCTGCATTGAGTTTTCCATTTATCCTGTTTACTTTTATAAGAGGATTTACATTTCAAGTGAACAAGCATAAAAAAATGGCGAGGTGGGTGTTCCCAGTTTGGTTGTATGTAGTAGTTACAGGTCCTATTTGCTATTTGCTCTTAGCTCCTTGTTACTAATTTTCATAGATTTTTAAATTGAATACAATGAATTCAAGGAAATATTTAATTTTAGTATTGTTAGTGGTCTTAGCAGTAATGTTTGTATCACAAGATCTTGCTGCTCAATGTCCAATGTGTAAGATTGCTGCTCAATCCAATTTGGAGAATGGTGGCTCGGCTGGTAAAGGTCTGAATAAAGGGATACTCTATATTCTATTGGCACCATACATCTTAGTCACTACGCTTGGGATACTTTGGTACCGGAATAAGAAAAACATAGACTACGATGATAAAGCCAAATGGAACTAAGTAATCTGTCCTGACTTACGTGAGTTGTAATTGCACCTAATCAGCATCTGGTTCGTAACCATCAGGATAAGTCATGTTGTGATAAACATTCTGTACGTCATCATCCTCTTCGATTTTTTCGATGAGTTTTTCTACTTCTTTGATATCATCTCCACTGAGTTCTTTAGTATTTGATGGAATTCTTTCAAATCCTGATGATATAATCTCAACATTGCTTTCTTCGAAATATTTTTGGATGCTTCCAAAGTCAGAGAATCCAGCATAAATCATGATTCCGTCCTCTTCGGCAAATATCTCTTCTGCTCCGAAGTCTATAAGTTCTAATTCGAGCTCCTCTAAGTCTTGATCATTATTGGGTATCTTGAAGTGACATTGATGGTCGAACATGAATGAGACGGACCCTGATGTACCCATATTTCCATTGTATTTATTGAAATAGCTCCTCACATTAGCTACTGTACGCTTATTATTGTCAGTCGCAGCTTCTACAAGTACAGCGATTCCATTAGGTCCATACCCTTCGAGGACGATTTCTTTATAATCAGAGGTGTCTTTATCAGTTGCTTTTTTGATTGCTCTATTGACATTGTCAAGAGGCATGTTAGCTGCCTTGGCATTCTGGATTGCTGCTCTGAGTCTAGAGTTAGTTTCGGGGTCAGAACCACCTTCCTTGATTGCTATGACTATTTCTTTCCCGATCCGACTGAATGTCTTAGCCATTGCAGCCCATCTCTTAAACTTTCTTGCTTTTCTGAATTCAAATGCTCTTCCCATGCTAAGGTGTCTTTATCTAATTGTGGAGAATAATATATCACAAAATTACAATTTCATCACTGATTATAAAAATGAGATTGTATTGTTTGCTATTACTTCAAGATTCCATCTTCCATACGATAGCTTATATCGCATCTTTTGGCTAGGTCATCATTGTGAGTGACCATGATGATGGTTTGACCAAAATCTTTATGAAGTTTTTCAAAGATATCAAGGAGATTTTGAGATGAGCGGCTATCTAAGTTTCCCGTAGGCTCATCTGCAAGTAGGATCTTTGGCTGGTTCATCAATGCTCTTGCAACTGCTATTCTTTGTTGCTCACCACCTGATAGTTCTTTTGGTTTGTGATTGAGTCTATGACTCAGCCCCATATATTCTAAGAGCTCTGCTGCTCGGGACTCTGCCGCTTCTTTGGATTTATTGTTTATGTAGTAGGGGATACTGACATTCTCTATCGCTGTGAACTCAGCTAGGAGGTGATGAAATTGAAAGATAAATCCAATCTTACTGTTTCTTACATCTGCGAGCTGGTTCTCATTGAATGAGAGCACATCTTCGCCAAGAATATTGAGGCTGCCGCCATCTGGTGTATCTAGAGTCCCTAACAAATGTAGAAATGTACTCTTACCGGAGCCAGATTGCCCTACAATGGAGATGATTTGTGGTTTTTCTACAGAAAAGTTTACACCTTTTAATACTTCAATGGTGCCATACGATTTTGTTATATTTCTTGCTGTTATCACGTCGCTAATGTACAATATTTATAATTCTTGTAAGATCACATTTACCTGGAGTAACTCAGAGTAAAAGTATGGGTATGTAACTGATACGAAAATAGTCGAGAAAAAACTTTAGGGTTTACAAAAAGAAACTATCTTTGCAGTCCTTTTTGAACGTAAAAAGCGGGTATGATGGAATTGGTAGACATGCTAGATTTAGGATCTAGTGCTTCACGGCGTGGGGGTTCGACTCCCTCTACCCGCATTTTTTTTTAGAAATCAAGGCTCGGAAATGACCTTGATTTTTTTATTTATAGATAGACCTATTACACTATGCAATTCGAGACAGTAAAGCAAGGGGAACAACTCATCAGAGTAGATGTCGAAATATCTAAAGAAGATTATATAAGGAAGTATAAAGACAAGCTCAAAGAAATCAAAAGCAAAGGCTCATTTAAGGGGTTTAGACAAGGTAAGACTCCTACTTCTTTTGTCGAAAAGATGTATGGCCTGCAGACGATAAGTGAAGTGGTTAATAGAGAATTGCTAGATGGTCTCTATAAATATATCCAAGATGAAAATATCGAGTATATCTTAGATCCATTGTTAAGCGACTCTGCCGAGGCGATAGATTTTGATCTAAAAAACCTCACTGATTATAAAACGAGTTTTGATCTTGCTTTGAAACCTTCCTTTGATATCAAAGGGTTGGATACAGTCTATGAAGTAAAAAAGATTGTAATTGATGACGCTGTCGTCACAGAAGAACTTGATGGGATCAGAAAGCAAATGGGTAAGCAAGTCCCTGTCGATGAGCCTATCGTTGCTAATGATATTATAGAGTTGAGTATCTACGAGGTAGATGATAATAATCACCCCGTTGATGGTGGTATTGAGAACTCTACCAAGGTATATGTAGAAGATATTAATGATACAGATAAAGAAGCCTTAGTAGGTAAGAAATTGAGTCATACATGGTCAATAGACCCTTATACCTTTGAAAAAGGGAAAGATGTATCATTCGTTAATAAATATCTCCTCGGTATAGAAGGAGAAGTTAAGTCGGAAGCTAAGTTCGAAGCAGTAGTCAACTCAGTACTAAGACAAGAACCTGCTGACCTCGATCAAGAGTTCTTTGATAAGTATACCGGCAAAGAAGGAGAAATAACATCAGAAGAAGAGCTTCGTGCAAAAATCCATGAGCATATTACAAAGTTCTATAATGAGCAATCCGAAAACTTACTGCACAAGGATATTATAGAAAGGGTAAGAGAAGAAACTTTAATTGAATTCCCGATGGACCATATTGGTAAATGGTTTGATGCTGTGAATCAGGATTCAGATCAACCAAGACCAGAAAACTCTGAAATAGCTAAAGACCTTCAATGGGCACTTATCCGAGCTAAATTAGTAGAGGAGAATGAGATAAAGGTAGAGGAAACTGAGCTCAAAGAAGCTGCCAAAGCCCAAGCTAGTCAATATATGAGAGGATACGGAGGAGACGAGAAGATGCTAGATTATATGGCTGATTATATGCTCAATGACAAGAAACAGCTTGCTAATATTCGGAATCAAGTGGAAGCAAGTAAGTTATTTAAGTCACTAGGTGATAAAGTGTCAAAGACTGAATCTGAGATTTCTATCGATGAATATAAAGAGTTGGTCAAAACAATACAACAATAGATGCAGCTTAACTATTTAACAATGGTTAGATTATATTTGTGTAACTAAAAAATAAATATGTTTCCAAAGAAAGAATTTCAAAAGTACGCAACAAAGCACCTAGGAATGTCTAGTGCTAGTCTTGACGATTATATGAATAAAGCCTATGCGAGTAGCCCTAATATTACTGGATTTACTCCACAAGTGATTGAGGAGAGACAGATGAATGTAGTCGGCATGGATGTATTCTCAAGATTGATGATGGATAGAATCATATTTTTAGGAGTACCTATTAATGATTATGTTGCTAATGTAGTGCAAGCACAGATGCTCTTTCTGCAGTCGACAGACCCGAAGAGAGACATTCAGATGTTTATCAATAGTCCAGGTGGGTCTGTAATCGCTGGTCTCGGAATCTATGATACGATGCAGTATGTCTCTCCTGATGTGAGTACTATCTGTACTGGTCTTGCAGCTTCAATGGGTGCAGTGCTGTTATGTGCTGGCACAAAAGGAAAGAGAACATGTCTAGAACACAGCAGAGTCATGATACATCAGCCATCAGGAGGGATGCAAGGACAGTTCTCTGATATGGAGATAACTTACAAGCTTATCAAAGATCTTAGAAAAGAACTCTACGACATAATGGCCAAGGCAACAGGGAAGTCATTTGAAGATATTGAAAAAGATAGTGACAGAGATAATTGGATGACAGCCAAAGAAGCTCTGAAGTATGGATTAGTAGATGAAGTATTGACTAAAAGTGATAAAGCTTAAATAGCAGAAAAGTGAAAAAACAAAATTGTTCGTTTTGCGGGTCTAAAAAAGATGAAACTAGACTTCTAATTGCTGGCATTGATGCCCAAATCTGTGATAATTGCACAGAGCAAGCATATAATATCGTAGTAGAAGAACTCGATAAAAGCATCCCACCAAAGGCTAACGATTCGAATAATTTTGTTTTTCCCAATGAGATGACTCCTAAGACTATCAAGGAACACCTAGATAGTTACATTATTGGCCAAGATCTGGCTAAGAAGTATATGAGTGTGGCAGTCTATAATCACTTCAAGAGACTCAATCATAAAGGAATAGACAGTGAGGTCGAGATTGAAAAATCAAACATTCTTTTTGTCGGAGAAACTGGAACAGGAAAAACTCTTCTCGCAAAAACCATCGCTAGATATCTTAATGTTCCATTTACAATAGTGGATGCCACAGTATTTACCGAAGCAGGATATGTAGGTGAGGATGTGGAGAGTATGTTGTCTAGGTTATTGCAATCTTGTGAGTATAATGTAGAAGCCGCCCAGAAAGGGATAGTCTACATCGATGAAATAGACAAAATAGCTCGTAAATCAGACAACCCATCTATTACCAGAGATGTCTCGGGTGAAGGCGTCCAACAAGCACTGCTCAAAATGCTAGAAGGAGCTGACGTATTGGTACCACCTCAAGGAGGACGGAAGCACCCCGAACAACAAATGGTAAAAGTGAATACCAAGAACATTCTCTTTATCTGCGGGGGAGCATTCGCAGGTATAGACAAGGTCATTGCAAGAAGACTCAATACACAAGTGATTGGCTACCGATCAGAAGAAGAGGTAGAGGTTGATCAAGAAAACATATTGCAATACATCAATCACAAAGATCTAAAGTCATTTGGACTTATTCCGGAGCTTCTCGGTAGAGTTCCTGTACTTACATACCTCAATCCGTTGGATAAAGAAACTTTGATTGCCATATTGACGCAACCAAAGAATGCATTGATTAAGCAATACACTAAGTTGTTTGAACTAGAAGGTGTGAAACTCGTAATTAACCCAGATGTACTCGAGTATATAGCGCAGACATCTATAGAGTTAAAACTCGGAGCTAGAGGGCTAAGGACAATACTCGAGGCCATTCTAACCGATGCAATGTATGAGATTCCTTCTCAAGATAAAATCAAGGAATTTGTTGTCGATATGGATTACGCAAAGCAACAAATTACAAACTCAAAGCTTTCAATTCTGAAAGCTGCATAATGAGTGGTTATAGCAATAGGTTTATGTGAATGATACCGATATCCTAGTATCATTCGTTACTATTTATTTATTGACAACTACCAGTTTTGGTATAGTTATGCATAGATCAGATATGTATAAGATGCAGTAATACAGTGCATTACAACTGAGTTAAATATTTAATCTAAAATATATAGATTTTTAGTATACGTAGAGTTTCAATATAAGCCTACGCTTTGCTATCTTTATGAGGTTGAGAGGATTAACCCCGTCTTTCAATGGTAATTTAATTACCAAAATCTAACCAACTCATGAGCAATCTGAACACTGCACTTGGCGATTTCTCTTCGCATAATACTAAGTCTTCTTACTTAGTTCAATTTCCTTTTTGTTCGATTTCTTTGTGTTTTGCATTTCCCAATAACCATTTCACATCTACAAACACTTGAATCCATGAACAGTATTCTCAATAGTCATTCTGACTTCGTCTCAAGTCAATCAGTAGCCTTAAGCCCACACTATAGAATTGTTAATCTATTATTGCTTGGATGCATAGGATTTTTAACATTAATGAGTCTCAACTTGCAAGCCCAGGGTCCATGTGGGCTGGGTGTAGGTACCATATTGTTTGATGAAGACTTTGAAGATGAGTCTGACGGGGATGTGTCAGGGACTGATGCTAATGGTATAGCATGGAGTGCAACGTGTACTGGATGTGCAGCAGGTGATATATTCGAAGTCGACACTGCGAATGGTAATGCATCAGGATGTAACGGGACGAATGGATTGAGAGGAAATGATACTAATGGACCTGCTGTGTTTTCTGTAAGTGGTCTAGATGTTTCTAATTGTGATGTGATATATTTTGACTTTGAGTATTGCTCTACTGGATACACAGGGTCTGGCAACTTAGAGTGTTTTGACGAATGTGGTGGATGTTCCGGAGTGCCATCTGAAGGTGTGTCCAATGGTGGCTGTAATAACTGCTGGGATTTTCTTTATGGAGAAATTGATTGGGGAAACGGTTCGTCGCAAGTCGTACTTCTTGGTGACGATTGTACAGCTCCAGCATCAGGAACTACTGGATCGCCAGTATGTAGCTCAGCTGATGTTGATGGCAATGTCATCCCAGCGACTGATCTTACAGATGTGGATCTCAATATCGTGATGGCGATGTGGGCTGGTACTGAAAACATGAAAATAGATAATATTGTAATGATCTGTTATACTGAGGCTGAGGTTGCAGCATGCGCAGATCCAGCAATTGGTTCCGCTTGTGCAGAGCCACCCGCTGTTTGCCCAGTAGTAGGAGCACTGTCAAATCCTGGAGATATTTGCGAAGGTTCGACTTTTGATCTCACAGCAAGTGGTCTTGATGATTTGGCATTGGCTGATAATAGTGAGGCAGACTTTGGAATTGACTTTGTTCATTTTGGTGCAGATAGTCCTTTACCTGCCGACATTTATACTGGTGGAATATTGTTGGGTACTGTCGCTTTTGCAGGTCTTACTGGCACTGATCCAAATCAAAGTGCAGCAATTACAGATAATACTCTTGCCCCTGGGACATATCAAATTTGCGCAATATTGGATGCTACACCTGGAGATATAGATTGTAGGCCTTTAGCATGTATTTCTCTTACGATAAATTCGTTGCCTGATGCACCAATGATAGATGATATCGAGGTTTGCGATGGTGGTGATACTGAGATTGTGGTTCCAACTTCTGGTGGAGGTGGAGGAGTAGAAGAGATATTTATAGAGACATTTGAAGGATCACCTGCATTAACGACAAGTACGCCTCAATTTACCGATGGAGGGACAGACTTTTTCATAGTCACAGATGGTTCAAATATAAGTGGGGGATATACTGTAACAGGATTTAATGGTACTCAGTATTTTGCAGGTCAAGACATAGATGGAGAAGGAGCTAGTTTACCAGTCACTCTCTCATTTACAGGTATTGATATTACTGATTATACTGACTTGATGTTTAAAGGCCTTTTTGCCGAAGATGATGATGGTAATAATCAAGATTGGGATGCTGCTGACTATGTACACGTTGATTATCAAATTGACGGTGGCGCAGCTTCTCCACTTCTGTGGATAGAAGCTGATATTGCATCTGGAACCAATGGCGAACCAGCTGTAGATACTGATTTTGATGGAGTAGGAGACTCTCCGTTTATAACCTCTACTTTCCAACAGATAACTGAAGCAATTGCAGGAACAGGAAGCACTCTTGATATTGTAATCACTTGGAATTTAAATTCAGGAGATGAAGATTTAGCTATTGACGATATCTCTATTTGTGGAATAGCACCAGTACTTTCTGCAAGTTATAACTTCTATACTGTTGATCCAGCAACAGACGATACAGCTGCTCCAGTCTCAACAGGCGGTAATACTTATGACCC
>CALLAW010000019.1 GCA_938001865.1 uncultured Saprospiraceae bacterium
ATCGATGAGAGCTGAGACTCTATTGCCTCCAATTGCTGATAGAGGAGATCATACTCTTGATCACCAATAATAGCTTGGCCATCTACTGAGTATGCCCACTCATGGTAAATGAGTGTATCGACTAAGAGATCATATTCGATCGGATTGCACGGGGTTTGCAACCATTGCTTCGAGAGGTCGTAGTATGTCTTTTTTTGAGGAGTAGTGTACATAAAATTGCAATTATTGATCGATGTCAAATGTAAGGATAGTTTTGGGCTTTGTAGAGGAGTAAGATACTCTTGTCTGAGGGAACAAGATAAAGTGCTAATGTATGATCGTCACATCACCTACAAGATTGATTTTCTCATCATTGACCAAGGTCAATTGGAAGAGATATACATAGACACCTTGCTCCACAATGTCTCCGTTGTAAGTCCCATCCCAGCCATAATCTGAGCTGGTATACTCTAAGTCACTTTGTGTAAATATCAGATTGCCCCACCTATCATAGACACTGACTAGGTCAACATTTTTGACTTTATCAATATTGGCAAGTGCCTTGAAGCGATCACCACTTGGATCATCAGATGGAAGGTAGATATTGCCTACAAAGACATCTATCGATTCCTCATAGAGTAATATAATCGTTGCAGTCTCTACACATCCATAGACATCAGTAATTGTGATCGTTATCTCCTGACTTTCCATGATGGTGTAGATCGGATCAAGACAATCATTACAGCTCAAGCCGTCGGATGGACTCCATTCAATTGATAAGATTTCGGCATCATCTCGATTATGAGTGACGATTAACTGTGTATCTTCAGTTGAGTTGATCTGCAATGTATCGATAGTAGAGATTGATAGATTCTCAAAGGCTTGAAAGGTCACTAATGTATCAAACCTACAGCCGTTGAGCCCTTGCACTGAGACAGAGATTTCGTTTGTTTCATTGTCCAATAGTTGTAAGAGACCATCAGCAGAGATCATAGAATTGAATGAAATGATCTCTCCTATATCAGCTTCTACACTCAATTGATTTGATTCAGTGATACAATCGTATGGACTAGATGTGATCACAGGACTTGGTTCTGATACATCTTGTGTGATGGTCACTGCTTGTTGGCCAGTGCAGCCATTCACATCAGTGACCAAGACAGTGTAACTACCTGGTTCTGTCACCGTAATCTCCGGAGTACTCTCATTGAATCCGATCACATCTGAGGACCACTCATAGTCTATATAGTCTGGACTCACAGACGTATTAAGTGTGATTTCATTGATAGCACATGTGAGTTCTGTTATGCTTGAGTATATCTCCACCGTTAACTGATCTTGTGTATCAAGAACTTCTACTAATTCAGTGACTTGACAGCCATTGTCATGGGTGCCCACCACTTGGTAATTACCCTGCTCTGACACTTGTATTGAAGATGCGAGTTGTGTATCACCAGTCTGCAGATTGATCCACTGGACAGCGAAATAGTCAGATGCATTGTCTAGATTGAGTGTTACTGATTGATTATCGCAAGTCAGATTGTCACTTATCACTATTGGAGAGAGAGTAACCGTGTCTATTGCTATGGCAAAGGTAGATTCGTAGCTACACCCATTGGATGCTGTAACACCTATCGTGTAGGTGCCATCCAATGTCAGCATAGGGATAGGAAGGTCAGATTGGAAATTATCTGGTCCTGTCCACTCGTATATCAAATCGTCTCCAACGTATGTGACATCAGGAAAGATCACCATATTGACACAATTAAATGGTTGGCCAATGTCTACAGCGATACTTGGTGTGAGAGTGTCTATCGCCACTTGGATCGTAGCTGTATCTGTGCAACCATTCTCACTATCTGTCACTCTAAGAGAGTAGTTACCTGGATCAGTGAGAGTGGGTTCTGCTTGATCGGAATCAAAATTACTAGGTCCATCCCAGTCATAGACTAAGTTGATCCCAGTCGTAGTTACATCAGGAGTCACTTCTTCATTTACACAAGTGATCGGAAGGTCTACACTCATCTCAACAGTTGGAGAGAGAGTATCAATCTCTATTGACAACGCTACATTATCTGTACATCCATTAGGACTCGTTACTGTAAGGAAGTAGTTGCCTGCCTCTGTCAAACTAGGATCAGCTAGATCTGATACAAAACTATTGGGTCCTGTCCACTCATAAGTCATACTAGGATTGGAACCTTCAATGGTAGGAGTTACCGATTCATTTACGCAAGTAATAGGAAGGGCAGCATGAGCTGTAATTGATGGAGAGAGTGTGTCTATATCTACCATAAGGTCGATAGCGGTCGTACATCCATTTGCATTCTCCGCAATCACTGAGATGAGTCCTGCTTCTGTAGTAGTGTATGATTGATTTGATACATTTACTCCAGTGATACTCTGCTCGATGGAATAGCTGTCACCATCAGTAGATACAATAATCTCGCTAGTCGTATGCGTGCAGTCGATAGAGTTATACTCGACATCGAGTGTAGGTGATAGAGTGTCCTGTGTCACTTCATAGGGATATTGTTGCTTGCAACCATTATCAGCAATCACTTCAAGAGTGTAGAGTCCCGCTTCTGTATTTACAATAGTATCGTTAGTAATAATGAGTTGACTCTCTTGATACCAGTTCGCTACGACATCTTCACTCGAGGTAAATGTTTGACTCACTTCTACTAGATCACATGTCAACAGAGTATCTGGTGTAAAGTCTATGAGAGGAAGTACAGTGTCTATCTCGATAGTGACTTCTTGACTTTTCTTACACCCATCAACTGTCTCAACACTATACAGATAGGTGCCAGGCTCTGTAATAGAAATATCAGCTTGGTCAGTATTGCTATTATTAGGAAGTGTCCACTCGGCCAATACCGTAGGAAGTGAGACTATTGCTGAGAGGTCTATCTGGTCTATGGTGCAATTGATGGTATCTACACCACTAATCATTATCTCAGGAAAGTTAGCCTCTTGTTGGACCATTACTGTGGTTGTGTCTACACACCCATTAGACCCTGATAGATAGACTTGGTATTCACCAGGTTGACTTGTATCGAATGTTGGTTGAGTAACTATCTCATTAGTCGGTGTTATCCATGTCACAAAATGGATCGAATCAGAATCGACAGAGAGTGAAACTGATGGGACCAAACACTTCAGAGTATCTGCGTGGAGAGTATACGTGGGGATAAGAGTATCAATCTCTACGAAAACGGAGTCAAACTCTTCGCAACCATCATCTGTAGATAACGTCAGATAGTAGACATCTGACTGTGTGGCAGTGATCGTGTCAGAGTCTACAATGACTCCTCCTTGAGTCCACTGAGCTGATACATTGTCAGTGATGAGAGTTGTATAGAGCTCCAATGCCTCCTGAATACATGTCAATGTATCGATCTGTGAAATGAAATATTCTATCTCGATAGATGTGTCATCAACCTCAACAACGTCTGTACTTGTACAGCCATTTACACCAGTGACCATCACTGAATATGAACCGGCAGTATCCACATCAATACTCATACCGCCTTGCCCATCAGACCAGAGGATACTGGATGGAGTGACGGAGGGTTGTACTGTGAGAGTAGCAACTTCATGCACACAATCTAGATCATTTGACACTGCGATGTTGAGTGGGATAGTGTCGAGATCCTCTTCTATCTCTACTAGCCAAGACTCTGTACATCCGTTAGACTGATCCGTGACTGTTAGGGCATAGTCACCAAGTAGAGTTATTGTGTTCAAGTCCTCTTGGAACGATGTCATACCATTTGGCAACACCCAAAAGTATGTATAGTCAGGTTGACCTATCACAGTGATAGCAGATGAGGAGAAGTTACAGTCTATTGCAATAGGATCACTAATAAAGACATCAGGAGTTACGAAGTCATCAGTCACGATGATACTCGTAGTCTTGATACAATTATGTCCATAACTTATGTCTACAAAGTACTCTCCAGCTTGATCGACTTCGATAGATGGTCCTACTGTTCCAAATAATATATTTCCATCAGAGGTGCTCCAATCATAGCTTGTAACCTGCCCTCCAGAGTAGTTGGGAGCTATAGTTGCGGTTGGATCATTACAATCTAGGTGTGGACTGTCTTGAGTGCCGATATCTAGGGTATGGACGATGACTTCAAACTGCTCATTGACAGTACAGATTTCTTCAATTGAAATATTATCAAGTGCAAAGTCATTGCCCGAGGCTACCGTGCTTTGATTGACGATACACATTTCTATAGAGGTGTCACTGCCAGAATTCCATACATCAAAAAACTGTTCGACATTACATTCGGCACCACCGGTGATAGGGCTACCTAATAAAACTCCATTTGCAGAAAATTGTAATATCGGAGCTGGATCATTAATGTTCATCACATCTGCACTCAGTTGGTAGTCAGTATTGGGGCATACCGCGATGGTGGTACAATAAACTTCTTCATTGGTTACTGTAGCTCCATTGACTACCATCATTTCACCATCCATAGGGGGACAATTTTCCCACAGATTAGGTGTTTGTACATCTATATTAAATGAGCCTTGTCCGAGTCCATTCAGGTTAGTACCTGGGTTGAATGTATACTCTGATGTGAAACCAATAAACCCCGAACTAAAATCACCATTGACAACAGCATTGACTCCTGATAGTCCTGTGGCAGTAAATGTAAAAGTTGTAGTAGTACTTACTGAAACAGAGGGATTGAGATCAGTGGTGTTAGAATAACCTTCTGTGGAAGTCCATTCAAAACTTTGATAATCACCTGTGATATCAGCATCTAAGTCTATTGTTTGCTGTTCACAGATCTCCATATCTGAGATGATGGTAGCAGTAAGAAAACAATCACTATTATTAAGAATTGAAGTAATACTCCCTTCGGTCTCTAGTATGTGAGCAGGATGATGAGAGCCAAAACATTGGTTGCAACAATGAACAGATATGAGTACACTCAATGAAATAATCAGTCTATCAAGAGGTATCCTTATCATCATTCATCTAAAATATCGATAAATTTTGAGTTAAAAAGAATTTTTTCCTAGCCCAGAAGTATTCTTACGAGAAGACGGTTATGGAGTGAGACCTAATTATGAGATGTTATCTCTCTGCTAAGACTGGAAGATCCATACACATTTACCTACGAGTGAGTACCACTCATCTTGAGAGTGCCTACGCCACAGGGCTCTTCTTCCGATTCAACGCCATTGCAGCGAAGAAGTAATTTGGAAGTGATTTCTTTGGGTCACGCTTATCGAGGTGGAGGTACCAA
>CALLAW010000020.1 GCA_938001865.1 uncultured Saprospiraceae bacterium
AGGAGCATGTGATGCAGCAGGCGAGTCAGATAATGTAGACCCAACTACTGGATCATCAGCATGTGTGGATCCAGATGACGATGATGGAGCAGACGGTAACGATGATGAGAATCTAGATGTAGGATTAAGTCCTCCATGCGAAAGCTTAGGTGGAGAGATATTCTATGATGGAAATGAAAATGGATGTCAAGATGATCCAGAAGGATTAGTCATGGAGATCATCAATGTCATGCTCTATGAGTGTGGAGACATACCAGGTACAGATGCACCAGTTGCATCCACATCGACTACCGATGGTACTTACGAGTTCGGACCAGAGAGTGATGATCAGGGAGCTAATGTTTGTCTTGATCCTGGAACTCAATATTTCGTATTATTTGACATCCCGATGGGTGCAGGCGAAGTATTAGATGGTTTTGAATTTACAGAAGGTACAGCAAGTGCATCATGCGAAGGAGCAGGGCTCTCTAATGATGTAGACCCAGCTACTGGAATGTCTGGATGTTTTGATCCGAATGATGACGATGGTACAGATGGCAATAGTGATAACAACATCGACGCAGGTATCACACCACCATGTGAGCAGCTTGGTGGAGAGATCTTCTATGATGATAACAACAATGGTTGTCAAGACCCTGACGAACCACTCGTAGATGATCAAGCGATAGAAGTAGTATTGTACCAGTGTGGAGATACTCCTGGCTTAGATCAGCCAGCAGCATTTACGACAGTGACAGATGGGATGTACCTCTTTGGTGAAGCATCAGATGATCCAGGAGCAGATATCTGCTTGGAGGCAGGAGACGAATATTTCGTAATGTTCCATATCCCTAATGCTCCAGGTCAACCACTAGAAGATTATTACTTCTCCGAGAATATTGCATCTCCAGGATGTTTATTCTCTGGCGAAGGTGACAATATCGATCCGAATACTGGTGAGTCAGGATGTCATGATCCATCTAATACGGATGGTGATGATGGAGATGCTGATGAGAATATTGATGCAGGTATCGTACACCCATGTGAGATATTGGGTGGAGAGATATTCTATGATAATAATAATGATGGTTGCCAAGATGATACAGAATCACTTGTCACAGAGGCAGTCAATGTTTCACTCTTTGAGTGTGGCGACGATCCTGCAACTGCAACACCAGTAGCGAGTACAACGACGACTGACGGTACATATCAATTTGGTGATGAGTATAGCTTAGACTCTACAGATGATCCATGTCTCAATCCAAGATTAGAATACTTTGTAGTCTTTGACTTTGACAATAGTGCTGCTCAGCCATTAGAGGATTATTACTTCTCAGATGGAGATGGAGCTACATGTGCTGCAGGTGATAACGCTGATGATACTGATCCAGATTCAGGTCAGACTGGATGTACGAGTCCTGATAATGACGATGACGATATGCACTTAGATGCAGGTATTACTCCTTGTGAGGAAATGTCGGGCGAAGTATTTATCGATTGGAATGGTGATGGCTGTCAAGATGGTCCTATGGAAGGTCCAGCTCCAGGAGTAGATGTCTACATCTTCTCATGTAGTGCAACAGACCTCTCACCGAGCAATGCAATTGCCTCAGATGTTACTGATAGCAATGGTGAGTACCTCTTTGGACCTGAAGAAGAAGGACCAGCAGAAGCTTGTCTACATCCAGATAGTACGTACTTCGTCACATTCGACATACCGAATGCAGATGGAGAGATGCATGATGACTTCTATATGACAGATGGAGATAGTGCTGCATGTGAAGGTGCAGATAATGCCAATGATGCAGATCCATCTACTGCGAGTAGCGACTGCTTCGATCCAGATGACGATGATGACGATACGAATGTCGACGCAGGTATCATGCCATGCGAAGAGATTTCAGGAATGGTATACTTTGATGATAACAGAGATGGCTGTCAAGATCCAGCAACAGAGTCTCCAGTAGAAGGAGTAGATGCATATATCTTCTCTTGTAACGAAGCGAATCCAGATCCAGCCAATGCTCTTGGATCAGCTACAACTGGAGCTGATGGTGAGTATGCATTTGGCCCAGAAGAAGAAGGTGATGCAAATGTCTGCTTACATCCAGATAGTACATATTTCGTCCTCTTTGAATTACCAAATATGGACGGTGAAGCATTAGATAATTTCGGTTTCACAGAGGGTGATGGAGCAGCTTGTGCAGCAACAGACGCTGCTGATGATACTGATCCAGTGACAGGTATGACTGGATGCTATGATCCAGATGGCGATGATGATGACTCTCATGCAGATGCAGGTATCGTAGTCTGCGAAGAGATGAGCGGAACAGTATACTATGATTATGATGAAGATGGCTGTCAAGACCCAGCTACAGAGAGTGGGGTAGAAGGAGTGACTGCATACATCTATGCATGTGATGAGGCAGCACCTACTCCAGATAATGCACTTGGTAGTGCAGTGACTGATGAGGATGGAGACTATAAGTTTGGTCCTGCTGAAGAGGAGGATGCAATGGTGTGCCTCGATCCTAATCAAGAATACTTTATACTCTTTGATCTACCTGATGGTCCAGGTGAAGACCTAGAGGGATACGAATTCACAGAGGGAGATAGTACTGCATGTGCTGGTACTGATGCTGCTGATGATGTAGATCCTCTGACTGGACAATCTGATTGTTATAACCCAAGTGGTGACGATGATGACAGTAATATAGATGCTGGTATTGCAGGATGTGAGACTGTCGGTGGTGTCGTATACTATGATAATGATGGTAACGGATGTCAAGATGGTGAAGATGAGACTGGTGTAGAAGGTGTAGATGTCTATATCTTTAGTTGTGATACAACTGATCCAAGTCCAGCGAATGCACTCGCTTCGTCAACTACGGATGAAGAAGGTGAGTACGAATTCGGAATAGAAGAAGACGCAGGAGGAGTATGTCTTACACCAGACGAAGAGTACTTTGTATGGTTTGATATCCCGAATGCAGAAGGTGAGATGCTAGAAGGCTTTGTGGTATCAGAAGGAGAAGAAGAGTGTGAGGATGGTACTGATGGCAATAATGTTGACTCGGATACTGAGCTCTCAGAGTGCTATGATCCAAGTGGTCAAGACGATGATGAACATATCGATGCAGGTATCTTGATGCCAGTATACGATCTAGCAATCCAGAAGACTTTGGCAGAGCCAGGACCAGTACAGATTGGTGATGTGTTGACATTCACAATTACAGTGCATAATCAAGGTAATCTACCAGTCTTCAATACAGAGGTGACTGAGTATATTCCAGCTGGTTATACATTTAGTCCTACTGATGTAAATGGTTGGAGTATGGTCGATGCGAGTACATATACTAATGTCGTACCAATGATCGCTGCGACACAAAGTTTTGATCTGCAAATAGAATTGGTCATTGCGCCGGGAGCCAACGCATCTAATCTGAGAAATGTCGCTGAGATATCAGCATTTGAAGATAGAGATGGTAACCAGCCAGTAGATACAGATAGTACTCCTGATGGAGACCCTACTAATGATGGCGAGGCTGTAGATAACGATGTCGATGGCACTGGTGGAGATGAAGATGATCATGATTTTGCAATACCGCCAATCTATGATTTAGCATTGACTAAGATGGCTAATGTGACTGGAATAGTCGAGCCTGGACAGATCGTAGAGTATGTCATAGAAGTATGTAATCAAGGAACGATGAACTCAGGAGGATTTGCAATCATTGATTACTTGCCTTCGGAGCTTCTCTTCGATCCAGCAATTAACACAGGATGGGCTACTGACGGAGAGTATATCAGATTCCAAGTAAATACTGTATTGGTACCGGGTGCTTGTCATCAAGTGTTTGTCTATCTTATGATTGATCCAGCAATTACATCTGGAGATATCATTAACTTCTCTGAAATATCAGAGTATTATGATGAGACAGGAGCACTGATGAATAACCCTGATATCGATAGTACAGAGGATAGTAACCCAGATAACGATGCTGGAGGTAATCCATTTGATTCGACAGATGACATGACTAATGACGACGGTACACTCGACGAAGATGATCATGATACAGCCCTTGTAAGTCTACTCGTCTGTCATGACTTGGCTTGTGTTGGTGGTATTAATGTCAGTCTAGACGAATCATGCGAAGCAACAATTACTGCTGGTATGATATTGACTGATCCGCTGATGCCAAATAGCGCATATGAAGTCACGATTACTGACGAGCATGGCAATGAAGTAAGCAATCCACTTGGTCAAGATGCACTTGGTCGTACATTTAGCGTAAGCGTAAGTATACCAGGATGTGACAATGCTCCATGTTGGGGATTTGCAACTGTCGAAGACAAGCTCTTACCAGTATTAGAGCTTGATGATTGTACAGTATCTTGTAATGCACTCTACCTTCCAGATGGATCTGTGGAGATACCAGAGGTAGATGCTGATAATTGTGGTGGAGCTGAGGTTATCTGGTTAGGTGACGTCCTTGATCCAAGCTTTGATTGCGAAGATCCAGCATTTGAAGGATTCTCAGCGGTGTATACTAGATCATTCGCAGTTGTTGATGCGGCGATGAATACTGATGGCACAGTTTATACTAAGCAAGTATTCGTAGAGAGACCAGATCTTACTGAGATCATGTTCCCTGCTGCAGTAGACATAGATTGTACAGAGAGTATTGATCCAGAGAATACAGGATTCCCGACATTAGCAGGTAATCCGATCTTCCCTAATGTGCCAAGT
>CALLAW010000021.1 GCA_938001865.1 uncultured Saprospiraceae bacterium
CCTTGACTATGAAATATTCATATCTTATATTAATCCTCTTATTGAGTATGAGCATACATCTTGGAGCTCAGAAGCGTACATGTGGCACAGATCACTACCATCAAGAGCAACTCCAAGATCAGAGATACAAAGAAAAATTTAAAAGAACTCAGGCTAGGATCAAAGCAAAAACAGCGCAAAGTGTGAAATATCTCACTTGTACGACGATCGTAGAGATTCCTGTTGCAGTTCACTTCAGTGGTAATATCAATAACTCTAATCCTCAATGTCTCGAAGATGCATGTGTTGCTCAGGTTGATGTAATGAATGAGGACTTTGCAGGCACTAATGCTGACATCTCTTACTATAATGATCTTACTGATAACTGTCCCACGACTTATCCAGCAAGTGCATTGAATGATGGCGCCTGTATAGAGTTTTGTCTTGCAAGATATGATCATCCAAGTGGGTATGGCTTAGCAGAAGGAGACTATGCAATCACTGTAGGAGAACACTCGTGGCCAAATGCTGGGACCAATTGGTCAGGCTATATGAATATCTTTGTTGAAGACAACACTGGTGGTCTGGGTGTAGCGCCTCTGTACGGTGCAAGTAATCCCAATGGTAATGGCTTCCAAGTAGATGCACAAGCCTTTGGTGGACCTGGTATCAACTGTACTTCTGGGGCAGGGATCAATACGAGTAATAGCTATAATCTTGGTCGTACTGCTACTCACGAAGCTGGTCATTACTTTGGCTGCCAGCATACTTTTGCAGGATGTAACGATGGAGATGACTTTCCTGATACTCCTAATCAAAGTGTAGAGAACTATGGGACACCTGATGTCAACTTGACCACCTGTCTGTCTGATGCGGAAAACTCTTGTAGTACACAGGATTTTTTCTTCAATTATATGGATTATGTCAATGATGCTAGTATGATCATGTTTACCACTGATCAAGCGACAGAGATGTTGGCGACGGCAGATGATAATCAGTGGGGGATAGGTAAGTGTGTGACAAATCCTCCAGTTGCCTCATTCTCTCCGACAACAGATCAAACTGTCTGTGCTGATAATAATCAGATTACATATACCGATACCTCTACTGATGGGCCTACGAGCTGGACTTGGAGTGTAAGCGGACCAGGAGCTTCTGTGGTCAGTGAGAGTGATGGGACATTTGTAGTAGCATTTACCTTGAGTGGTACTTATACCGTGAGTCTAACAGTGACTAACTCTGCTGGGTCAGATACTGTGACTGATCAGTCTGTAGTGACAGTGCTCCCAACATCTGATCCAAGTTGTGATCTCTGCGAGTACGAATTGGTACTCTGGGATAGAAGACAAAATGGGTGGAGTACAGGACAGAGCCTGGATGTAGAAATCAATGGTGTGACAACTAACTATACCGGACCCGTCAGTGGTAATCTCTCCGTCACAGAAGTACTCAGTGTAAATAATGGTGACCTTGTGAATGTTACGGTCAATACAGGAAGTCAAGGTCTTGACCAGATGAGTTGGAGGCTCTTTGATGAGCAAGGATATGTGGTCTTAGGAGGTGGTGATACCTTCGGGATAGGCCCTGGCAATGCTCAAAGTGGCAATGCACCGACACTTGCTACAGTTGTAGATGGCGAAGTCAAATCTACCACTATAGACTGTAGTACGGTCTCACAATGTGAAGCGTGTACTCTGACGATCGAGTTAGATAATTTTCCAGGTGAGACGGCATGGCAGATCCTTGACGACCAAGGTAACTACGTCTACCAATCACTTGGTTATAATAATCAGACTGGTACCATTACGGAGGCACTTTGTCTTCCCGATGGATGCTATGATTTGTATTTTATAGATTACTATGGTGATGGGATCTGCTGTGGTGAAGGCTTGGGGTCTTATGAACTTACTAGAGATGTAGATGCCTATGTCTTTGCAAGTGGTGGAGAGTTTCTAGGATCAGAGACTACGGCCTTCTGTGCTGATGATGGCTTATGTGTAGATAATCTTACTACACCTCAACAGATACCGACTGGGACATATGTTGCTAATATACAAGTTACCTCATCGGGTATGGTCCAAGAGTCAAGTACCGTAGATTATTACGGAGGTGAGACGATTAGTCTAGAGTCTGGATTTGAGACTCCAGCTAGTACTGACTTCTCAGCAATCAATGCTGATTGTGAATCTTATGATAACCTGACGAGATTACTGGGCAAGCCAAACAAATATCATGTTGCGGACACATCCATCAAGGGATTTACACTTGGTTATAATGGAACGGTACTTTACAATTCCAATTGGGATAGTACTATCTATAGACATCCTGATGGAACAGTCACATATACACCACCCACAATACTTACTCATGAGGACTGCGTCATCACTTACTACCATACTGATGGCACTCAAGAAGAAAAGATTACTCCGTGCAATGAGATACATCTGAAAAAATAAGGTCAACAGAATTATAAAGCTATAGCGTGCAACTGTATATCGCTAGAGAGCTATCAAGATGGGGGTGTCACACTAAGATATCCCTCTCAATCTTGGGTCTTAAGTACGCTATTCAACTTATTGATTTGCTTATTGTCAAGGTGCTCGCTTTTGAGAGTTGCCACTCCACTTGCATTGATCACTTCGATGAGGGTCACGGCTATGATCTGATTGTCTACGACTAGGATTAAGTACTTCCCTATATTGTTTTTGGTGGCTGAGTACCATTCTTTGGCTCCAC
Organism: uncultured Saprospiraceae bacterium; assembly: GCA_938001865.1. Taxonomy (GTDB): domain Bacteria; phylum Bacteroidota; class Bacteroidia; order Chitinophagales; family Saprospiraceae; genus JAHDHH01. The sequence goes on from CALLAW010000021.1 coordinate 2,716, forward strand.
GATTATCCATGCTCATCTGGATTATTAGTCCTTTCTCTTCTGTCTCTAGCTCTTGGAGTCTGAGGCAGTTCTGCATAAATATCAAAGGCTCAGGATCTAGGTGAAACATCTGAGAAGATTGTGAATATTGGCGCTGTATCTTAGACTCATCTGATGTCTGATACCATCCGTTAATCAGCTTCCCCGATTGGAGGTTTTGGGCAGCAGATTTCTCTTTTTGGAGTCTATATTTTTCGCTAGTAGAGAGATCATAGACTTCATTGTAGTTGATGGTATTACTCAATCTACAGTGGACAAATGTCAACAGACTTACCGACAAGATAATTGCTGATATGGCAAAGAATCCAAGTGTCTCTGACCTTCGTGCCTTCATTATTTGATGATTGACTTGAGAGCTTCGTCCACATCTGCTCGGAGTCTATAATTGGGGTCGTAGTGTACGTACTTGATTGTGTGATCTTGACCTATCATGTAAGTCGCAGGGACTGGTAGGTACGGATTAGTATCATCATTTCTCGTCTGGATGTAGTCTCCCTTATAATTATACACCTTTTCATTGTATTCATCAGTTACACGGAAGAATACTTTATAGTCTTTCATGGCTACATGGTCTATATCATATAATATCGGAAAGGTAATCTCATACTCTTCGGATAGTGCCTTGGAATACTGCTGTGTCTGCGGACTGATTGCAATGACACTTGTGCTGCTAGTATTACTGATCTCATTGATCTTATCCTGGAACTCTGCGAGGTGCTTGGTACAATATGGGCACCAATCTGCCCGATAAAATACGAGCAGTACTGGTCCTTTTTTTAGTGTTTCGTAGAGTGAGACTTTATTACCGTTTTCGTCATCTAAGTTGATGTCTGGTGCTTTGTCTCCTACCTTGAGACCACCTAAGATATTCCCCTCATAATTGGCAATACCATACTGAGTTAAGTCTTCTCTTTCGGTGTCTTGTGTAGGAGTTTCCATTGAGGATTTTTCTGTTTTTACTGAAGCTTTATTACCCTCACTACATGAGACTAAAACTCCCAATACGAGCAAACTCAGAAGAGTGATTGACTTTTGCATATCTGACTGTTTTGTGTCAAAGATACCAGTGACTCATCAAAAAATAACAGATAGGAGAGAAAAGTGAAGCAATATTGATCTGATACTTCATCCCGACCAATCAGAGAGATGCGGCGAATATGCCCGAATTTTTATCTCATCAATAAATCATTTACTGAACAGTCAAAATCCATCCTCCACATAATCCTAGCTTTAATCAAGTTAAGCCAAAGTTAATCATGGCGTTGACATGGAGATTATTTGGTTATAACTCTCTGATTGTGAGATATAGTACTACTTTTGCGGCTTAGAAATTACACCTATGCAAAAAATTAAGAATATTGCCATCATTGCCCACGTCGATCATGGTAAGACCACACTCGTAGATAAGATGCTCCTCGCGGGTAAGCTCTTTGGAGATCATGAGACTCCAGGTGAGTTAATCATGGATAACAATGACCTCGAGAGAGAGAGAGGAATTACCATCTTAGCTAAGAATGTCTCTGTCAAGTACAAGGATCATAAGATCAACATCATAGATACTCCTGGTCACGCCGACTTCGGTGGTGAAGTAGAGAGAGTATTGAATATGGCAGATGGAGTCGTCCTTCTCGTAGATGCATTCGAGGGACCAATGCCTCAGACTAGATTCGTCCTCCAGAAGGCAATCGAACTTGACCTCAAAGTCATCGTAGTCGTCAACAAAGTAGATAAAGAAAACTGTACACCTGATGAGGCGGTCGATAAGGTATTTGACCTCATGTTTAGCCTAGATGCATCAGAAGAACAACTCGACTTCCCTACTGTATTTGGATCAGCGAAATTTGGCTGGATGGGTCCAGATCATGCTACTCCGACTGATAATATCACTTACCTGATGGATCAGATCATCGAGCATGTCCCATACCCTAAGGTCGACGAAGGAACTCCTCAACTCCTCATTACTTCGCTTGACTTCTCATCATTCAAAGGAAGAATTGCTATCGGTAAGCTCCGAAGAGGGACCTTGACTGATAACCAACAAGTCTCACTTTGTAAGAGAGATGGGAGTATCGTCAAGACAAAGATCAAAGACCTCTACACATTTGAAGGATTCAACAAAATAAAGTCCAAAGAGGTAAATGCTGGTGATATCTGTGCTATCAATGGTCTAGAAGGCTTCGATATCGGAGATACCGTTGCTGACTTCGAAAATCCAGAAGCACTTGAGACTATCAAAATAGATGAACCCACGATGTCAATGGTATTCTCGATCAATGACTCTCCATTCTTTGGTAAGGAAGGAAAGTTCGTAACATCGAGACACATTAAAGAGAGATTAGAAAAAGAACTCGAGAAGAATCTTGCTCTCCGTGTAGAACCAGGTGCCACTGCAGACACATTTACCGTATACGGTAGAGGAGTACTCCACCTCTCTGTACTGATCGAGACTATGCGAAGAGAAGGATACGAGCTCCAGATCGGACAACCACAAGTCATCTTCAAAGAGATAGATGGTCGGAAGTGTGAGCCAGTAGAGTTCCTTACGGTTGACCTCCCTACTGATCTCTCAGGTAAGGCCATAGAGTCAGTCACTCAGCGTAAAGGTGAGATGCTCACGATGGTGCAGAAAGGTGATAGGACAGTCATCGAATTCCATATCCCATCAAGAGGGATCATCGGATTGCGGACATATATGATGACTGCTACTGCTGGTCAAGCCATCATGTCTCACAGATACCTTGAGTACCAACCATACAAAGGTGAGATCTCTGGACGTATCAACGGATCACTGATCAGTATGGAGATGGGCAAAGCCATCCCTTACTCTCTCAACAATCTCCAAGATAGAGGAAAGTTCTTCGTAGAGCCTAATGAAGCAATCTATGAAGGTCAAGTAATCGGTGAGAATACGAGACCAATGGACATCGCAATCAACGTAACTAAGACGAAGAAGATGTCTAACATGAGATCTTCTGGCGCTGATGCCAAGGTCAAATTAGCTCCACCTATCATCTTTACCCTTGAGGAAGCTCTCGAGTATATCCAATCAGATGAGTATGTAGAGGTGACACCAGAGAGTCTTAGATTGAGAAAGATCCTTCTCAAAGAACATGACAGAAAGAGAGCAAGCAGATAAGAGTTGCTGCATCCCAACAGATAATTTTTTAAAAAAGCCAAACCCATAAAGTTTGGCTTTTTTTTATTTCTAGATATCAGACGACTCATCTCTCTTCTTGTGCAACAAGAGCCTGATCTACTTCTTCACTTCATTAGTCGATCAACAATCCGAGCTAGATGTTGAGTGAGGGATAGAATAAGATCAATAATTGTTATAGAGTGTAGAGCCCAATGACTCTTTGGAGTGTCGAGACCTCTCTGATTTGTGATCCTAGAGAGACGCTTCTTTGAACAATTGTGAGGCAATCCGATCACTCTGAAATCGACCTCTCTCAGATAATACGAGTCTCTCGGGAGTAACGACAACTAACTTTTGCGAGATCATCGCTTCGACATATTGCTCTTGACCATGAGTCAATTGCAATCTCTTACGTTCTACCCCCCACATCGTCCTGAGTCCTACCATGATAGACTCATTATACTTGTCGGTGTCGGTTAAGGTCTCTACTTCGCTAGGGAGAGTGTGTAACTTGAGACTCTGAAGGTAGAGAGCATTATTAGACACATTCCAAGATCTCTCAGTCCCATTGTAAGAGTGTGCCCCTGGACCGATACCTAGATAGTGATTGCCCATCCAATAGCCAGTATTGTGCCTAGAGTAACTGCCCGGTCTAGCATAGTTACTGATCTCATAATGCTCATAACCAAGTGAGGTAAGGGTATCATGAGTCAGCTGGTAGAGTGCAGCATGCATATCATCTTCTAGCGGGATCACTTGACCAGATTTGATACTATGATGTAACACTGTATTGGGCTCGACTGTGAGATTATAGCAGCTTAGATGTGGGCTACGATAGCGTGAGATTTCTTCGATGTTTTTGGACCATACTTCGTCTGTACAGAGTGGGCTACCAAAGATAAGATCTATCGAATAGTCGATAAAATGTAGATCCTCTAACACATCTAAGGCAATGTAACTTTGCTCTACTGTATGTGACCGATTCATCCATTTGAGCTCCGACTCATCGAATGATTGGATACCGATACTCAGCCGATTGATCCCACTCTTATACAGAAGTTCGATATAGTCAGCAGATAAGTCATCAGGGTTAGCTTCGAGAGTGATCTCCACTTGAGGATGGATGGAGTAGTTATCTCTCAGAGTCTGTAGTATGCTCTGTAATTGATTGATTGTCAACACAGAAGGAGTGCCTCCACCGAAGTAGATCGTCTCTATCTTAGTGTGTGCAAGCTCCTTACTCCTAAGCTTTAGCTCTAGGCAAATGGCATCGACCATCTCGTCTTGATACGTCGTATTGGTACTAAAGTGAAAGTCACAATAGTGACATGCCTTGCGGCAAAATGGAATGTGGATATAGATACCAGCCGAGTCGTTAGAGTATTGAGGTATGTTGCTCATCATAGGTCAGTCAGTATCTTAGTAAGATGAAAGGTAACTAGTAACTTATAGTCTGATAATTGATCTCTAATCCAACCAACATCAGTGCTCATCTGGACGATTGGATCAGACATCTATCGATTAGCTCCTCCACTGCCACCGAGTCTACCTGACTCATCTTCGATACCTGTCTTCCGCTTGGAAGCTTTGACTTTGTCATTACCAAACTTATAATTGAGGCTCAAGGCGATACGCTGGCTATCCCAGTTACCCGCCCCCTCAGAGAAGAGACCATTGAACTCTGACGAACCACTCCATCCCGCTGTAGCGAAGATATCTTGTGCAGAGAGCTTAGCTACGAGCTTATTATCAAAGAATTGCTTCTGTATCCCGAGATTGAGTGCCCACTGAGCTTCGTATCGGAATACTCCACCCCACACTCCTGGTCCACTGACCCAACTGCTCGCCTCTACACTGAGAGACTTACTGATATTATACGCCGATTGCCAATAGACATTCCATGACCATGCTTGGAGGTCTATGACAGCTCCATTGCCATAGTCGGCTTGATTATCAATATAAGATCCTGAGAGATTGAAGAATGCTGTCCACGCATCAGTAAATTGGAATGGGAGACTCGCATTGGCATTGACCACAGTCTGCGTTGTAAGATTGTCCCAACTGATAAATCCAGCCTTGGGATCCACCTCATCTGGCCCGATCAATCTCGTCACCTGATCATCAGTCTGACTATATGAGAGAGAAAAATTGTACCGATACTTCAATGTATAATCCAACTGTACATTATTCACTATCTCTGGTCTAAGGAAGGCATTCCCCCTTGAGTAAGAGAGCTCGCTGACTTGGTTACGGAATGGATTGAGTACATTATAGTCGGGTCTATTGATCCGCTTACCATAGCTCAGACTGAAACTGTGCATCGGTCTATATTGGTACGAGAGTCCTACATTAGGAAACCAATTGTAGTAATCTTGATTCACTGTAGGCTCTGAGAGATCTGGATCAAATGCGGTGAGTATTCCCTCTGATTGGGTATGTTCCATCCTCAGACCAGTATTGAGGCTTACTTTCTGTGAGAGTTTGCGTCCATAGCTCAGGTAGGCAGCTGTGACCTGTTCGTCATAGACGAATGTATTAGATCTTTGATTATTGACGATAGAGACACCTTCCTCTATGGTACTGAAAAGAAATGTATTGTCCGTCTGTATACTACTTAGTTTGCCCCCGAGGCCTATGTTACCCCCGAGTGCTTCTCGTTCGTAATCGAGCTTAGCCGATCTAATTGTAATATCTGTAGGAGTGCTGATCTCATTGATATTACTGCTCAGGATATCTGTAGTTGACTCTCCTCTATAGTAGATATTTGGCTGGAGTGTATATCTGAATACTGAGTAACTTCCATAGTCAATATCTGCATTGACTGAGGTTTTTCCTTTTTTGAATCTATAGTTGAGATTTATTCCTAAGTCATCTCGATTAGAGTTGCCAGAGTTATTTGCCCTGAGTGTACTATCGATGATTTCGGGGGTAGCGATAGATGAGATGCGATTGACATTAGAGGAGATTTCTTCTCCTTCGTTGTTAGCTCCATTCACTATAAATCCAACTATATGATTCTCCCCTAGGTAGACATCTGTACCCAGTTTGTATGTGAGTTGGGGGGTATCTCCAGTCTCTGTTGTGATCTCTTGCAACCTGAATCCATTCTGGTAGCTATCAAATACTCTCTGATTCCATCCAGCTTGGTCTCCAAAGTTAATACTGCCAAATGCATTGAGACGCTTATTGCGATGATTGAGATTACCTCCTACATTATACCTATTATTGTTAGCCACTGTATAATTTGCGTTGAGTGATCCATTGGTACCATGGCTCTTATCACGCTTGAGTATGACATCGATGATACCAGCATTGCCTTCTGCTTCGTACTTAGCTCCTGGATTGGTGATGATCTCAATCTTATCTATCTGATCAGAAGGGATACTTCTCAGATAGTTAGCAAGCTCAGTACCTGCATATGGGATACGCTTACCATCTACATAGACTAGTACTCCAGATCGACCAAGTACCGAGATGTTTTCGTTGTTATCCAAGACGACACCTGGTGCCTTCCTGAGCAGAGAGATACCATTGTCTCCAGTACTATTAATGGTGCCTTCTACATTAAATATTTTGCGATCAGCCTTGACCTCCACCATTGCTCGCTTAGCTGTCACGGTCGCAGTCTCTAGTTGTACAGATGACGGTTGGAGATCTAGACCACCCAGATCTAGTGCTTGATTGTCACTCAGAGTGATATCACTTACTGTAAGATCATCCAATCCTACATATGTGACTTGGATGTAGTACTCTCCAGCAGATAGAGATACGAATCTAAAGATGCCTACATCATCCGTGACCTCAATCTTTACGACAGTACTATCTATAGCATCGTGAAGGACAACATTGGCATATGGGACTCCTTGACGATTGTCACTGTCTGACAGTACTCCGGTGATAGAGGCAGTCTGAGCCGTAAGTGCAAGGGTGATTATCACGAGGATGAGAGTGAGGAGATTACCTTTCATAAGACTTATTGATAAGTGTTGGGCACAAAGGTGAGGTTTCCATCTGAGAGCTACATAATTAATCGATGAATATTGATGAAAAGTCTACAATATGGCAAAATGGTACTTAGGTATTTGCAACTCTTGTTGGATAACCCCAGTGAAAATTATGTAAGACTGCCTGACGGAGATACGGTGAGTCCTCTCACTGGGATCTACTAGAGCAGATGAGTATCAGATTGCTCTCTCTCTGTGATCATCTGATGTATCTCTAAAGCAGTGAGAGAGCTCACATTATGAACATCGTGCTCTTCTGTTCTTTGCAAAATATTTATTTAAGAAAATCTTATTTGCCTCTGAGCACAAGTATGATTGGCAAACATTGTAATATTGGAGATGCTAATGTACTTGACTCTCTCCCCTAACTCCGCCTCCGATGACATTTGAATATCTCAACCTTCATCCTCAGATACTGAAGAATATTGCTGCACAGGGTTATGTGACGCCTACTCCTATACAGATGCAGGCTGTGCCCTTGATTGATGGACGCAGAGATGTACTTGGTATCGCAAGGACAGGGTCGGGTAAGACTGCAAGCTATGTGTGGCCTATCCTCGATTATAGACTGACTAAGCGACCAACTCCCCCAGGTAGACATCCCAAGGTACTCGTATTGGTACCGACTAGAGAGTTAGCAGTCCAAGTCAGTGAAGTATTCAAGACATTTGCTGTGGGATTACCTCAAGATATCATGGTGATGGCAGTATACGGAGGTGTGTCTATCAATCCTCAGATGAAAAATCTCTATGGCGTCGATATCTTAGTAGCTACGCCTGGGAGACTCCTAGACCTCAAGCGATCGAGTGCTGTAGAGATCTCTATGGTCGAGACCCTCGTCTTAGACGAAGCAGATAAGATGCTCAATCTGGGATTCCAATCTGAGATGGCAGAGATCTTTAGACTCTTACCAAAGCGACGACAAAATCTCCTCTTCTCAGCTACACTCAACGAAGAGTTAGAAGGAATCAAAAAGGTACTCCTCGTCAACCCCACCGTCATCAAAATAGGCGAAAGCAGTACTCCAAAAGAAGATAATCCGATCAATCTCTCAGGTTACTTCGTAAGTGATGATCGTAAGGGACCACTACTCAGACATCTCATCAGAGATCAAGAGATGAAGCAAGTCTTGGTATTCACCTCATCGGCAAAGACTGCAGATAAGGTTGCTCACAAACTCTCAAAGAATGGCATAGACGCCAAGTCGATCCATGGCAAGAAGAGTCAAGGAGCTCGACAGTCATCACTCAATGCCTTCAAAGCAGGCAACCTCAGAGTACTTGTCTCCACCGACCTTATCTCGAGAGGTATCGATATCGATGATCTACCCTATGTCATCAATTATGAACTTCCAAGATCTCCCAAAGACTTTGTCCATCGAGTCGGTAGGACTGGTAGAGCAGATGCCAGGGGGATGGCCATTACATTTGTCACTCGACAAGAGACTCACCACTTCAAAGTAATCTTGAAAAAAATGCAGCGCTATATGGATATGATTGATAGCGATGACTTAGAGTTTTGACCCGACTGGGACATATCTATAGTCTATCTATCATCACACTTGAGGCTAACTTAGTGATGATGATGTCCTCCTCCACTGTTCCATACTACACTCTTCATCGGGAGCTCTTTGATGAGACCATCTACTTGAGTGATCCTGTAAGCCTTGTCAGTCGCTACACCACTCAGTGCAGTCTTGGATCTCTCCTTGTCGGGCCACATGACGAGGATATCTACCGTGGGGTCACAGTCACCAAGACCTATCTCTAACCTCAGTGGGCTACTGCCAAAGCTACCTCCGGTATTGACTGTACGGTGTACCTGTCCCTTACTCGTAGTGATGATAACTTTAGCTCCGACTGCATTTCTATTTTTACTCGGCGATTGGAGATCTATCGTGATCCATCTATTGCCATTCGTCTCATTGTCAAAGAGTACATTGGTAAATGTATCTCCCTCAAATGCTCCACCCATGACTGCATAGACCTCTTGATCTCCATCATTATTAAGATCTGCGAATGCGACACCATGACCCTTCTGTACGTGACCAAATCCTCCGCTGTAGGTCACCTCTTCATACTTACTGCCATTGACATTCCTAAACATCCGATTGGGTACGGTCGAGCCCAAATGTGGCGTACCTGTCCCGATATAGAAGTCGAGGTAACCATCCATATCTATGTCACCATAGTTGCTGCCCATAGCATACATCGACTTATTGACTTGATATGCTGCTGAGGCATCTTTGAAGGTGCCGTCTTTTTGGTTGATATAGAGTCTTGGTTTTTCGTCTTGTGACGGGAGACCAAGGAGCTCTGCTGCATAATCGTGACTTGCGATATTCTGTCGTTTGGTATCGAAGCTGCCGACAAAGATATCTTCCCATCCATCATTGTTACAATCAAAGAACCAAGTAGGGAATGACAACTTAGGCTCACCCACCCCTGCTAATCTGCTGACCTCTTTGAAAGTACCATCTTTTTGATTTTGGTAGAGGAGATTATTGCTTCCGATCGCAGAGATATAGAGATCTGGATATCCGTCATTATTATAATCACCAGCTGCCACACCTTTGACAAATCCTACAACTCCTACTCCTGCTTGCGATGTGACATTTACATAAGTGCCATCGCCTTGATTCTGGAAGAGCTCAGACTCTGTCCTGAATGTCCGATTGGCTTCATTACCAAAGTAGAGGTCTAGATCACCATCGAGGTCATAATCTAGAAATGTAGCAGTCTGACATGGATACTTACTCGTGAGACCAGCCTGGTATGTGACATCTTCGAATGTCCCGTCCCCTTGATTTCTCAACAGTGAGTTGGGGTGAGTCCCTGCAGGACCGAGCCATCCTCCTCTCAGTATCAAGATATCCTTATGACCATCACCATCATAGTCTGCGTGTAGACAGTTGAGTCCTCCATCTATACCTGTGATCCCAGCTTGAGCTGTCTGATTGACGAATCCTCCCTTCCCATCATTCTGATAATATTGTGCTTGGTCTTCCATCCCGTAGCTCGTACAGAAGATATCCAAGTACCCATCTGAGTTGAAATCATCGATGCATACTCCACCTGAGAGTCCATTCTGTGCTACGCCGACTGACATGGCTATCTCATCAAATCGTGGAAAGTCACTTGCAGCATTTGGAAGATTGATAAGCTCTGAGGGAGATAGACTCTGCGGATACTTACCCAGAGTCATCTGAGCTAGATTGAGCAACCACCTATTCTGTAAGTCCTCTGGATGTTGTCTGACTAGCATCTTCAGGATCTTGCTTGCCTCTTCTGATCCTGACTGATCGCTGTGCTGCCCATCCTCTAGCAGAGGGACGAGACAAGAGTAAGCAGTATGATTCTGGATACAATTCTTCTGTTCGCCATCTCTAAGATATGAGAGAGCTAGTAAGTCATAGATTTCTTTTTGATTTGGCTGATAGTTATCTCTCGTGATCTTCATCTGCTTGAGTACCGATTCGATTTCTTGGGCAGTCTGCTCAGAGTTACCTGCATTGAGATTTTCGAAACTATAGCGGAAGAACTTCTGGATGTATTGCTGAGGTGTAGCCTTGGTGATTTCATCTCTCGCAAGTATGGCTCTTTGCTTATTCCAATGATAGTACGTCAGAGGGTCACCTTGAGTGACTAAGTCATCGAGTTCTTTCACCATAGCCTTAGTGGAGGCAGTCTGAGCTGAGGATTGTTGAGCAGAGGATTGCTGCTCTTGACCACCCGAACATCCGATGCTAATAATAATGAGGAGTAGGCAGAGTATTCTGAGTGATTTCAATGTAAGTATGATTTGTTAATAGTATTGAAGGCTACGCTTTGCGCTAAATATAAATATGTTGCTAAGATAGTACATCCGATTAAGTCTCTCAACGAACTTTCTGTAGTACATTTGGAGCATCAAAGATTGCATTCAAAAAACACTAATAATGAAGCACAATTTTTACGCCGGTCCTGCGATACTCCCGAGAGAAGTCTTAGATCAAGCCAGTAAGGCTGCTCACCTTGTAGAGTCAGAGGGTCTTTCAGTACTGGAGATGTCTCACCGAGGAAGCTTTATCTCCAATGTCATGGATACAGCTGTGCAGACAGCTAAGGATCTTCTCCAAGTACCTGATGATTATGAGGTACTCTTCTTGACAGGTGGTGCTTCGTCTCAGTTCTATATGGTACCGATGAATATCCTTGGGGACAATCAGACGGCGGCCTATATCGACACAGGGGTATGGTCTACCAAGGCGATCAAGGAAGCGAAGCTCTTCGGTCATGTAGACACTGTAGCCTCGTCGAGTGATCAGAACTTCAATTATCTCCCGACTCTTGGAGATATAGAGACTAAGAAGTATAGATACCTGCATGTCACATCTAACAATACCATCTACGGGACACAGTACCATACTGATCTTGATCTAGATGTCAGACAAGTGATCGATATGTCATCAGATATCTTCAGTCGGACTATGGATGTGTCCAAGTATGATATCATCTACGCTGGTGCTCAGAAGAATATGGGACCAGCAGGTACGACTCTAGTAATCATCAAGAAGTCTATCGTGGATCAGCTCGATAGACCTATCCCTACGATGCTTAACTATGCGACTCACATCAAGAAGAACTCTAGCTTCAATACTCCACCAGTGTTCCCCATTTACGTAAGTATGTTGACGATGCAATGGGTACAGAAGCAAGGAGGTGTCACTGCGATGCAAAAAATCAATGAGGACAAAGCTGCCCTACTCTATGACGAGATAGATCGGAATCCACTCTTCAGTGGGAATGTCGCAACTGATGCCAGGAGTCTGATGAATGTCACATTCCAGATCAGTGATCAATCGCTTGTAGAGAGTTTTTTACAGAAGTGTGATCAACATGATATCGTCGGACTCAAAGGACATAGATCGGTAGGTGGCTTCAGAGCATCTATCTACAATGCGATGCCGAAATCTAGTATCCAAGTCCTCGTAGACGTGATGCAAGACTTCGAAAAATCGCATGGGTAGTAATCTCTACAAGACAGTCTTCAAGAAAGATAATATCCGTGTACCTCTCAAGGTCCACATAGAGTATCGCAAGGATCATCGCTTCTCTATCGCTAAGCGGAGTGCTATCCTCAGGATGCCTATATTCTATCCTCAAGCTACTAGGCAGAAGACTTATCAACAATTCCTCGCATGGATAGAGAAGCACCACGCTGATAATCCTGAGATGTTTGTCAGATTTGAAGTCAAAGACTACAGGACTGGTGATATCATGGAGATCTTTGGAGAGAGATACCGCTTAGAGGTAAGTGTGATCGCTGGGACTACAGTCAGAGCTACTATGGACCTAGATCAGAAAATCATCAATATCGGTACCCCCGATAGCTTGGATGAGAGTGATGATAGAGGTAAGCATATCTCCAAGGTAATAAAGATGGTAGTGAGTAAGGCACTCAAGCCCCTCGTAGAGCACAGACTGAGATATCTGGGTGATCATCTCGTAGGAGTAAGATTTAATAACTTTAGACTGAAGGACTCTCTGTCTAATTGGGGGAGTTGTAGTGGAAAGAACAACATCAATATATCAATACGTACTCTTCTCTTACCTCTGGATAAGATTGATTACGTATTGATACATGAGTTGTGTCACCTCAAAGAGCTGAATCATAGTCCAGCCTTCTGGGGTCTTGTGGCAGAGGCACTCCCTAACTACAAAGAGGCCGAAGATTGGATCTCCGCCCATGGGAGTACTCTACATTACTAGTCTTGGATTAGCTCAAACTCGATATCCTGAGCAACTTCTTTGGAGAATTGGATGGTAGCAGTAAAAGTTCCGATTTCCTTTACACCTTCTGGCATAACGATTTTCTTTCTTTCTACTTCTACACCACACTGTTCTTGAAGTGCTTGAGAGATCTGCACACTTGTGACACTACCGAATATCTTACCGGAAGTACCTGCTTTGACTGCAATGTTGAGTTTTTTGCCTTCAAGAGAGGCTGCTGTTGCCTTGTACTCATCAGTCTTAGCTGCTTCTGCGGCTTCGAGATCTGCGATAATAGTGTCGAGTTTTGCATTGTTAGCTGCATTAGCGATCACACCCATCCCCTGCGGGATGAGGTAGTTACGTCCGTAACCATTTTTGACTTTGACTACATCATTTTTGTAGCCTAGGTTCTCTATATCTTGTAATAATATGATATCCATTATCTAATGATTCTTAATTGTGATTAATAATAAACCAAACCTTGGTCTCAAGTTACTTGAGAAGGTCAGCTACATAAGGTAAGATTGCTAGGTGTCTAGCTCTCTTGACTGCTACAGCTACTTTCTTTTGATACTTGAGTGAGTTACCAGTAATTCTTCTTGGAAGAAGTTTACCTTGTTCGTTGATAAATTGCAATAAGAAATCTGGGTCTTTATAATCGATATGCTTGATACCATACTTCTTGAACCTACAGTACTTCTTCTTTTTCTTTCCTATATTAGGATTGGACAAAAATTTTATATCTTCTCTAGATGCCATTTTTTTTAATTTTAAAAGAGTTTACAAATTGGATAAGTGTGAGTGATTAGGACTACTCTTCTTCAGAGCTAGCCTTAGCAGATCCTCCTTGGAGTTTATCCTGCATTTTTTGTAATTCATTCCACTTTCCTTGATCTGCCAGTTTAGCTTGTTCAGCCCAAGTTGCTGGATCATGCATTGTAAATGACGAACCACCTTTAGCAAGAGCATCTTTGAGTTTGTCATGAGATGCACCTGCGAGATCAGCGTATGTGAGGATGCCGCTAGATGCGAGTACCTCAGCGATCTTAGGTCCGATCCCTTCAATCTTGGCTAGGTCTTGTTTTTTGACTGGAGTTTTTGCTCCTTTAGCGTCTTTAGAGTCAGAGTCACTCTCTGCATTCTTCTTAGCTACGCCAATCTTGCCGTCTCTTTTGTCTTGATTGTACTTGACTGCATACTTATCCAAGGCGATTGTCAAGAATCTCATGATTCTCTCATCTCTTCTGAAGGCGAGCTCCATTTTAGCGATGACTGCTGGTGCCGTGGTAGCATACTCTATACAGTAATACACTCCTGAGTTCCGTCTATTGATCGGATAAGCGAGTTGTTTCAATCCAAGCTCTCCTAGATTGACAATTGTACATCCTTCATCAGTCAACATGTCTGAGTAGGTCTTCGCTGCTGTCTTAATTTCATCGCTCGACAGCACTGGGTCTACGATGAAAGTTACTTCATAATTTTTCATGTAATAGTATATATTTTTAATCCCCTTAAATTCGGGGCTGCAAAGATAGGTCTATTTCCATGTATTTCACAATAAATATCATTGTATTTACACTCATCTGATTGAAAGAGAGAGAGTTAGTGTTTTTTTCTATATATAATCCACACGATTCTAGCGGTCTCCATCCATTTCATCTCAGATATTCACTATTTTTGACTTGTAATTCATTAGACCATAGCTCCTATTACTCACTCGTAACATCTCTCTAATTATGCGTAATACTCTCCTATATCTCACTTGCTGTATCAGTTCATTGCTCATCATCTCTTGCAAGGGACAGGCTCCTCAGACAGTAGACAAAGCACTCAATACTCAGACTACTTACACTATCGAAGAGGCGTATGGTGAGCAGTTTGAGATAGGGAATGTAGTCAGTAGTGTGGACCAGACCATCGGGCTACTCACTACTCAAGATACTGTAGAGGTAGTGCTCGAGGCAAATGTCGAAGCGGTCTGTAAGAAGAAAGGGTGTTGGATGAATCTCGTGGATATTCAGAACCCCAGTGAAGAAAACGCTTTCTTCGTGAAGTTTAAAGATTATGGATTCTTCATGCCGTTGGACTCAGAAGGATATAGAGTACTTGTCAAAGGCAAAGCATATAAAGAAGTGACATCAATCGATGAGCTCCGACACTATGCCGAAGATGAGGGACAGAGCCCAGAACAGATCGCTAAGATCACTGAACCCATGGAGGAGTTAAAAATACTATCGACTGGTGTCTATAAGGTGAAAGGGTAATAATAGGAATAAAGAAAAGTAGGTGTATAATTTTATCTACTCGATGAGTTCCGCCGAAGGTATACTCAGCTCGCTAGGCCGAGTAATAACCGCTATACTAATCTTTGCATCTCTTTTGGAATATTCACAATCGTGATCTCTTTGGTTTTTTGGCTAACTCTTAGGCGTTAAGGATTATTTTATTGACTAGAATTATTACAATATCCTTATGTAAGGATTCCAGAGAGGAATGCTCCTGCCAGACTCACTATTGCCGCTAAGCAAAGTGCCCACCAAAAATTGCGTACTTTGAATCCAGGAAGAAACCAATCAGCTACCTGTATCAATATTGCATTGAGTAACCATGTAAAAATTCCTAAGGATAATACTCCTAATGTGACTATCTTCAATAATGTCCCTAGCGTAATATCTAACAATCCGACGAGCAATGCGACAAATATCGATTGAACAAAACTCGTTAACTGAACACCTTTGAGTAACATACCACCAATATAAAATGCTGTAGCTGCTACTAATATATTTAATATTGTATCCATATTTTCTTTTGTAGTGTGAGTGAATGAAAAAACACTGGTGTGAGAGTATTCGTTGGACTGAAGCGAGTTTTTTTTGATCAATAATTGAATGTTGAATTTCTACTTTTTTCTTTTGGTTTTCTCTTTTCCACTCTCATTATTGACTCTTTGCTTGTTGCCCGTTTACTCCTGATCTAGGAGCTTATTGATAATCGTCAGAGTCATTTTTTAAATCTTTGATCGCAAAGTCCACATCTAATGACGGTTGGCAAGACAATGGTTGATATGTCAATATCTCAAATTCTGTTCTTCGATTTTTTTGATGTTGTGTCTCTGTACATTCCACTCCATCTACACAGTTGTTTAGTAATCTTTGCTTTCCATATCCTTTTGGAATAATCCGTTGACTTGATATCCCAGCATTTATAAGGTAATCATAACAAGATCTAGCTCTTGCTTGGCTCAATTCATCGTTATAGTCATTACTTGCTCTGCTATCTGTATGGCTACTAAGCTCTATAGTTATAGACTCGTTTCTTTTCATAATAGCTGCTAATTCGTCGAGCTCCTGCTTGGCTTCTGGTCTCAATGTTTCTTTGTCGAGATCGTAATAGACGTTTTCTAATTCGTACAGGGATCCTACTCTTACAGGACTGAGAGCTAGGGTCGCTTTGAGGATGGCATTGGGCTTATCTCTTCCACCTCCTGCTACGAAGATGTAATTACGTCCTCCATAAGTACAGAGGATCTCGTTACCTTCATTACACTCATAGATACTGAGACCACTTCTGAAGTAATCTACATGACATGTTCTAATTTCATATTCGACGAAAGGGTCAATCTCAAAAGACGCAATACCATTTACAGTGCTCTTCGTTTCTATATATTGGTCATTTATGGTTTTATATAGATACACTTCTGTGTCATCAATTCTCTGAGAGGTTTTGGAGTCAACTACTTTGATCATAAGTGTAAAAGACTCGTCGCCTCTGATGATATCTGGAGTACCTTCAGATTGCGAATAGACGAGTGTAGAGCAGAATATGAGGAGAAATAATATGGATTTTTTCATGTGATGTTATTTTGTAAGGAGTACTTCCAAGAGCATAGATTTGTTCGATTGTCATTGTTTATCATTTGATCGCTTATCAACACATTGACTAATTTTAATTTGCGAAAGCGTACTCAAGTTAATGTTATTTTTACCGACATCATTTGGCCTAAAGGTGACACTCTGATACTAGTGTAATAGCGCTTACTATCAACTAAGAGTATATCCAAAAGTGTCAATAATCATCTAGGATGCGGATCACAATCTTGTCTAAATAATAAAAAACTCTAGAGTGAAAACTCTACTAAGATGGGATAGTGATCTGATCCTATATTTTCACGCCTTTCTATTTTGATCAGCATGAATGAAGGGGAGCACAAGATCTGATCCAATGGAAACCGAACTGGAAAATATGTTGGAAATGTACTGAATATACCTCGACCAACTCTTGGGTCTTTGAGTCCTGTTTTCTTTTTGAATTTTTTGGATGTTCTACTCCATACGACATCATTGAGATCACCTGCAACTATTTGGAGATACTTGTCCTTGTTAGCGATTAACTTTTGGGCTGCAGCTTCAAATTCTTGATCTTTTTGTTTTGATGTCAAGGCTTCTCCAGGTATTGGGGGTTTAGGATGAAGGCCTAAAAATTGAATCTCTCTTCCACAGAAATCAAAGACTACATCTATAGATGGTATTTCATCATGAGAGAGATAATGTATTTTTTCTTCTTTTAATGTCAACCTACTTAGCAACATCATACCGTAAGTATCTTCTCTTATTTCCTTGACGACATCTAGATAATGTTTTTCTACTTCTCGCAGTGCATTATCCCATTTGTGATTGGTTTCTAATAATAGGAGGAGTGTGGGTCGTATAGTGTGTTGAAGTTCTATAAGATCTTCATATCGATCATTGTCTTCCTTTACATTGTAGATGAGGATACTCAAGGTTTGGACCTTGGAGTCTATTGATTTGATCTCAGAAGGATAGAGAATAGAAAAAGGAATAACATCAACAAAGCAGAGGTAACACACAATCGACAATAGCACAACTGCTATAAAAAATAGAGAAGAATACGGCAAGAGAATTATCCACAAGATCAAGCAGCACACATTCAGTATTAGATACCATTGTCTAAAGTAAGCTTGACCTTTAATCCACCATACTTTGCTCTCTGAGATTGGCAATAGCGTACCAGCTATACTGATGAACGATACTATTATTAATGAGAACAAATAATTCATTAGATGATGAAGATCTGACTGATTAAAACTTGGAATTAAACCCTGTGTCAAATCTAAATTACAATTGTTCTACGAAATATCTCCTCAAAATGGAGTATTGTACACTCTACATAAGACTTTGGTGCTTATTCTACGTCCAGTGGCCATCCTTCTCGCTGTCGAGACCGGTCACCATCACCCTCTTCAGTTTGATCATGAATCAAGTGTACATATGTGTCATATGGCATATCTATCCTAGCCCCATCTAAGGCTTGTTTGATCGTTTGGATTACTTTGCTCTGTATGTTGATGACGCTTGCCTTATCACTTTTGGTCCACCATCTGACTCTTAGTGTCACCCAGCTGGCATCTAATCCCCAAGGTAGCACTTGGACTTCCTTACTCTGATCTACACCTTCGATAGATGTAACTTTGTCCTTGAGAATCTTCACCGCATCTTCTATTGAATCACCATATCCTATCCCTACATCATATTGAGATCTAATAAGTTCATTGGCTGTATTGACCTTCAAGGCTGAGGTGTAAATTTCACTATTAGGAACAACTATTTTGACTCCAGCATATGTGATAATAATCGTTGCACGAGTCTCTATTTTACTTACAGTACCTTCAAGACCATTTACAGATATCTGGTCTCCAATCTCAAATGGCTGATTAATGAGTAAGAGCAAGCCAGCGAGCCAATTTTGAAGAATATCTTTGAATGCAAATCCAATAGCAACGGATGATATCCCGAGTCCTGCAATCAAATCACCTGGAGACAATGAAGGTAATACTATAGTCACACCGATCGCAATGAACGATATGAGGAGTGTCCACTTAACAAGTCTCCCTAGCATCTCCCCAAGATTTTTTCTATCTCTTGATGAGATGATTCTATTCACTACTCTACCAACAAACTTTGAGATAAAATAGCCTATCGTCACCAGTAACAGAGCAACGATTAAGTTTGGAACTAATTGGACTAATCCATCTAACCAACTGTCTAACTTTTCGAATAATAATTCTAGATTAAAGTCTATGCCTTTGGCATTACTTTGCTGGAAAAAAATAGGGATCATAAGGGTAGAGGTTTTAAGTAACTTGCTTTGAGTGAGGTGATATGACTGACAGTGGATCTCGATTCACCAGATTATACTTTTCTTACAAAATTCATAATGAATGAAATAATAAATAGTACTATAAAAATATAGAATACAATTTTTGCCATGCCAGCAGCAGCTCCTGCTATTCCTCCGAAACCAAGGACTCCTGCGATTAATGCTATTACTACAAATGTTAATACCCAACGTAACATAATAATTGATTTTGATTATATAAATA
Organism: uncultured Saprospiraceae bacterium; assembly: GCA_938001865.1. Taxonomy (GTDB): domain Bacteria; phylum Bacteroidota; class Bacteroidia; order Chitinophagales; family Saprospiraceae; genus JAHDHH01. Next base: position 22,048 of record CALLAW010000021.1, read on the forward strand.
CTGCTATCATGAGTTATACTTTACTTAGGATTTTTTGTTCGATTTTGCTCTAGCAAAAATTTTTTTCTGATCAAGGGTGCATAAAGCTTATAGACTGTCAACTTAGCTATAGTTAGCAATCTTAAATTGTAATTACACAAGCAAAAAAAAGAGCTCACTTACGTAAGCTCTTTCTCATTATTCTATTTCTAATGTGCCTCTATTGATCTTATGCCATAACCGAGTTAAATTCTTCTTTGAGGGCTATGAGTGAATCTAGCTCTCCTTCAATTTGCAATTTTTGCTGTATGAGTTTTGCTGTAAAGTGTTGAGGCATATCTACTTCATCTAATACTTTCTGATAATCAGAGATGAGAGTCGATGCTCCCCTATCTATCTCTGTAACGACAGCATCAAATTGATTTTGCATACTTGTATTATTGATCTTGATATCTATAAACATTCTATGCAAGTCTCCCAAGAAGGTAGTTTTGACCTCTGGCTCATAACCTATGGACTTGCAGAGTGATTCGAGATCTTTGTGCATATGGTGTCTCTCTTCTGAATACTTTACGAGCCATTCCTTGAGTGGTACGCTTGATGTAGCTTTTGCTACTTCTTGGAATCCCTTCTCTGCGTCCTGTAGCCTATTGATCAAATCCTGTAATGCCGAATAAATATTTTCTTTGTTGTCAATCATGATGTAGTTGTTTTAATTAAAAAAATTATTGTTTACATCAGTTGTACTAACCAGGGTGTCAATTTGTTCGATTATGATTTTCGTCAGATTGGTTTTTTTGTGGAATTAAACTTTGAATTAAGCTCCAATTATTCTTAATTAAGTTTTTTAATAAATCTAATAAATCATCTAGAGTTTTTTCTAATATGTTTGACTCAGAATTAGCTTCCTCCTTTTTCAATTCCTTCAAAGCCGAATATCCTTCATAGATTTTTGTCATTTCGTTAGTCTGTTTTGTAAAGTCATCAACCTTACTTTGGAGATATTCACTCTCAGAATTTTCTGGTCCTGAAATGATCGGTTGCTCAGCTAGGTTAACTGATAACATAGTACTAGGACTGACTGCAAAATATGTACATATCTTGAGAAAGTTACTTACATTGGGTTCGACAATACTTGACTCGTACGAAGCGATATTATTACGCTTCAGTGCTAGCTGTGAGGCAAGTTCTGTCTGGCTTATACCTCTCAGTCTTCTTAGGTACTTAAGGTTTTTTCCAAATGAAGTTGGTTTGGGAATATTTTTAGACTTTTTGATTATATCAGACATAGAGCTTTAATATAGAATAAGGATTTTGCTATAAATACTCAAAACTATAGCTTTGTGTTCCAATATCGAACAAAATTGCAATATCTGAGTATAAAAAGTGCATTATACTTAAGAAATTATACCCTATGAATAACTCAACCCATCTTTCGAATAATATTAAAATTCTGAGAAAAGAAAAAAAACTCAGTCAGGAAGGATTGGCTGATATACTAGGAGTCAAGAGAAGTAACATCGCAGCTTATGAAACAAAAAATGTAGAGCCTAGATTACGTCTTGTATATGACATGGCCAAGTTCTTTGATATTGACATCCGTGAATTTATAGAAAGACCCTTAAGCGAAGGTGACACTTATACAAATTTTGCCGTCAAGGCATCTAATGAATCTATTACGACTGATCTCGCAAGTATAGATAGAAATACAGATATCCAGACATTTATCAATAAGTCAATAAAAATTAAGAGAATACTCGAAGGCTTCAAAGCTTTCTACACATTCAGAAAAACCAAAATGGCTATCAATGACTCAGTCAAAAATAAACTCACTTACGAAATTGATGAGTTTATACAGCTAATAGAACATCTCCTTCTGTATAACGACTCTGTCATCAAAGCTATCCAAAACGTGAAACGTACTAATGAATCCTAGTCAAACAATCTCTTGCATAGATAAGAGTTACCCATAGACCAATACTAGAATGAAAGATGCTGAAATTTGGAAAGAATACTATAAGTTTAAAGCGACTTACAAGAAGGAACAAATACTCAGACAGCTCTTTGATACAGACGAGGTAGAATCCTTTGAGAAAGTCTGTGAACTCCTCATTACTAATAGGAGTCAACCATTGAAGCACGTATTACTTGATATTGCAGAAGTATTAGAACATCGGTTTAAAGATAGGCATGACCTATCAAACTTGGACGCTTATCAAAAATATCTAAAAAAAGAGAAACTCGAAGACTTCAAGAATTATTGGTATAAGAAACTTAATAGAACATCAAGAGATGAGGCAACTCAGACTCTTCTATCCAAGATTCAAAGCAGATTTGACAAGTCTAAACCAGGTAAGTTCTCCGTTGGTATAGAATTTCCTTATTCACATCAAATGTATGGCCATCTCATGATTACGTGTGGTCGAGGATCATATGAACCCTATCAATTGAGCCACCTTGGTTTTGGATATCATACCAATCTCAGAAGCTATCACAAGAGTATAATTAATAACTATCCATTCAACCAAATTCATCTAGATAAAAAATATTTTCATCCCAAAAACTTATCCAATGTTAATGGCATATTTAGGTTTGATGAAAAGATTATCTCATTAATTGATAAGTTCTATTCCTTCCATGAAAATATCTATGATGAATTTTCACAGCTAACAGTAGACAATATTGAGGACAATACATATCTAAGCGAAGGAATCTCAAACCATTGGTTTAGAAAGAATATCAGATTAATTCTAGGAATATTAAACGTTCACATCAAAGAAAAAAATGATGAACAAATTTCTGCTTTCGCAAAACTCGGTATCAAACTAGACAAGTACAATCATTATACAGATTATCTCGAAAGTCTAATCAAATAACAGTCTATACTACAGCAAGAACACTTAATAGCACCACCTTCACATCTTCTTGTTTTGTTGAATCTACAATTTTGTGATCTCACCTTATACATAAGTGAAAAGATTCGGAGTCTCTCATTATATAGATAGCCTAATCACTGTTATTCTCCTTAATCAGAATAAGCAAACAGTCTAGAATCAAATAAACATTAGATTCCAAAAGTGTGTTATATATCTACAATTTGACATCCCTGATTCAAGTTTTGTCTTATTTGTTTATAAAATGGGTAATATATACCATTTATTTAACATATTGAGTGTTTTATACTCTTATTTTGCTCTCTAAATAGCAAATTCTAAGTTTTTTTGTGATTTTAATAAACAATATGGGTTGTCTACGGTTATAGTTGTATTATTTAATCACAAATATAGCGTTATGGACACATTACAATTCACACAACTGTACAAAGAGAACATTGGATCATTAAAAGGATTTGCTCTCAAGCTCACAAAAAACTCAAGTGCTAGTGAAGATCTCGTACAAGAGGCTATGATTAAAGCCTTCAGAAGTAAGCATACCTTCAAAGCTGGATCAAACTTCAAAAATTGGGCCTTCACCATTATCAAAAACACTTTTATTACTCAGTATAATAAAAGAAAGAAAAAAAATGTGGTCGATGCCCCTGTCGAAGAAGTCCACTATATGATCAGTGAATCCTCAAGAAATGGTGCTCTCTCCTCACTCAACCTAAGTGCCCTCTGGTCTAATATCAGACAGTTGAGTAGTAAGTCACAAGTTCCTCTTATACTCTCTATGAAAGGTTACAAATATGAAGAAATAGCTGAGAAACTCAACATACCCGTAGGAACTGTAAAAAGTAGAATAAACTTTGCTAGGACCAAGCTCAAAAATTCTATCAATAGAGATGTCCTAGTTGCTGCCTAATAGGTATCGGCATCGAACAATATCATACATAAATAAGTATTTAATCACAAAATAATAAATCATGAACGATAATCAAAGAACACATAATAGACTGACATTTTTACTTGGTGCAATAGTAGGAGCTGGGACTCTCTATTATCTCAATACTCCAAAAGGAAAAAAATTGATCAAAACAGTAACAGAAAATGCCACCGAGATTACTGATCAATTATCATCAAAAGTAGATGCTCTCTCATCTGAGATAAGTGACAAGACTAGATCTACCGTAGAGTCAGCGACTGAGATACTCAATCAAGTTGCTGATAGCACGACGAGTAAGCTTCAGCAAGTTCAAGACAATCTTGAAACCAAAATTAATGACGCCGAAACGATCGCAACAAGTAAGCTAACGCGTCTCCAGAATGGAGCAGAAAAAGCAAAAGCAAAATTGAATAATCTCTAGAAGACTAGTCTCTCACTGTCCTATAAGATCATCAACTCTACAATATTATGAATTCTAATCTAATAACTGACATAGGAGAAAACTTAGAATACATCAAAACGATTGTTGTAAATGAATTAGAAATCAAAAAACTTGATTTTGTGGATTCTGGTGCTAACATTGTTAGCAAGATTGTAAGCAGTGCTCTGATTTTTTTGTTCTTGTTCTTAGCTTTTATTACAGCTATAGTGACACTAACCATCGTACTGTCTAACTATCTAGGTTCTTCTATCTCTGCACTCCTTATCATTACTGGAGTATTGATCTTATTGAGTGTGTTGCTCTTAGTATTCCGACAGGTCCTGATCGTTAACCCTATCACTCGGATAATCTACAACCTCATCGATAATGACTAACACCTATGAATAAGACTGCATTAGAATCAAGAAAGCAAGCACTGAGAAAAGAAATCAATCAAGCGAAGCTCTTGTTGAATCAAAACTTGGAAGAGATGGACCTATCGTCATATCTACTCCCAGATAAAAACCCAATATCAAACTACAGCCCTGACCAATCAAATATCATCAATAGTATCATTGGATTTGCTTCTGGTTATTCACAGCGTAATATTTTGGGTTACTTCAACATTGCAAGACATGGATTGAACATACTAAAATCACTTTACAAATAACATATAATCAACAGTCTAATAGAAAACAATATTTTTTTCAAATCTAAATAATATATTATGAGTGTAATAGCAGATAAACTGAAAGGCAACTGGAATGAATTGAAAGGCAAAATCAAACAAGAATATGGCGAATTGACCGACGATGACTTAGTCTATCAAGAAGGTCAAGAAGACGAGCTCCTAGGAAGAATTCAACAAAAACTAGGAAAAACTAAAGCAGAAGTCATTAGTTGGATTAATAATCTATAATTTGCGTAGCTGATCATTCTGATCAGCTATTTTTATTACAAAATAATGATAATGACCCAATCTGAGAGTATCAAAAACTTAGCTTACACACTAATCATTATACTCATTTTGGGTTGGTTGTCATATATTGGTTCTTCTATACTCTTACCAATTATTTTCGCCTCTCTTTTCGCATTTTTCCTTTCTCCGGTCAATAGGTTCTTTTCTAGATACATAAAGATTCGCAGTATTTCTATCCTCTGTAGTTTCCTATTTATCTTCATTATATTCTCGTTTGTCACTGCAGTATTTTCTTTTCAACTGATCAATATTATAGATTCTTTACCATCAATTGGTGAAAACTTCAGGCTCGGTGTCGAAAAATTACTTAATACGATTTCTAATAAAATTCCTTATTTCAACTTAGATACCAATACTTTTTTTAAGGAGAATGCAAGTAATTTTATTGCTGGTCCTCTCGATGCGATCAGTCAAGGAGTTATCGTCTCATCACATATATTGCTCAACATCGCTTTGACATTTATCTACACTTTCTTTATTCTGCTTTACAAGCGAAGTATCCGCAATTTTGCAATCTTTCAATTCGAAAAAAAATCTAGACATGATGTCAGAGTAACTCTTCATAAAATACAGGAAACCATCCAGGCATATGTTGGTGGTGTCGGCATCGTGATTATTATACTTACCATCTTGAATACTATAGGACTTTCAATCATTGGGATTAAGTATGCATTCTTCTGGGGTGCATTAGCTGGATTGCTCGCTGTGATTCCATACGTTGGCACTCTGCTCGGTGGTCTTCTTCCCTTCATCTATGCATTAGCCACTACTGACACTACATGGCAACCTATCGCAGTCATTATATACTACGTCATCATCCAACAGCTCGAAGGAAATATCATCACACCAAAAATAGTGGGGGACAAAGTGGATATCAATCCTCTTGTTGCAATAATGTCATTGGTGATTTTTGGTACGCTTTGGGGAGTTGGTGGAGTAATCCTTGCATTACCGCTAGTTTCTATTATCAAGATTATTCTTTCGAGATTTGAAAGCACCCTTGCCATTGCCCTATTGATGAGCAGCAGCATCGATAGTAATTATAATGAATTTAAGGAAATTGCATAACACCTCCTCCACAGGTACTTAGTTGACTAAGGCATTGGTATATCGCAAGGGGTGAGAGAGAGTCAACTTTCCCAGATCATACAGAGTGAGCTATCGTCTTTCTTCCTCTATCTTCTTCCTGAGCTTTTCAACACTTTTTTCAATTTGATCATAAAACCCTAAAGTGAAATTTCTATTTGCATCGATTCTCCATAAGTAACTTAGCAGCCTATTTCTATCTCCTATACTTAGATTTATAGGCTGTGCTATCCCTATGATATTTCCCTTTGTATCATATTGAAAATTCGGCGAGATCAATTCATTGATTTCTTTGTAATAATTTTGGTGGAATTGCATTTCATAATAATCTTCTTCAAGAGTCTTTAGTGTTTTGTAATCATATTCATATAGTGAAATTATATCTGTTCTTAGTGAATCATTTTTTATCAGCTCTAAACCTCTCGATTTTAGATTTTCATATCCTGATGTATTCTGAAAACAAATGTAATCTCTGAGAAAATTAAAGTAATATGCTTGTATTGAGTCGAACTTCACTTCCTCATCTTTAATAACCTTTCTCCAAAATTGACTTGATTTTAATCCGAATTCATGACCAAGTACATTTAGACCTACATCCTCAATATCTTTCTCAAGACCATTTGAGATTTCATCTAGAATCCTATTTTCAGCTTTACTGTCTTTACGATTATCATTCCAATTATTTAATGCAAATGCTGATATTACCGCAATAAAAATCGACAGAAATTCAAAGGCGTATTTTCTCCAATTTTTCACTTTCATTTCTTTGATTTTTTTTTGCTGATAGTGATATATCGATATTCAGACTGATATAGTACAGATACTATCTTCAAGTTACTATCGCTTAGGTTTCTAATTGAGGAGCATTACCCTTGCCATTACTGATTATTGCTCTAGTGACCTCTGAGCCAAATAACAGAATGATTGTAGTGTAATAGACCCACACCAATATCAATATCATCGAGCCAGCAGATTCATACGTTTTAGAAAAATCTGTTTGCTTTAGATAGATTCCTATTAAGACTTTGCCCAACATAAAAAGAAGAAACGTAATAAAAGCACCTTGAAAGACCTTCCTCCAACCAAGCTTGATCTCTGGGAGTACTGTATAGATAGCTATGAATAACGCTAAGACTGTCATACTCGTCAATATAAAACTCAAGACCTCGACAAGATTAGCTGAGGTAGATCCTATGATAAGGTTGAATCTATCCATCAACAACTTAAGAAAAGTATCTGCTATCAAAGAAACAACAAATATAAATCCAAGCGAAACAATCATACCAAAAGACACTACTCTCTCAAACAGAAAACTTAACCATCCTGACTTATTAGATGTCTTGATCTCCCATGTTGCATTGAGTGCTGCTTGTAATGTTACAAAGACGGTCGTCGCCGAAAAAATAAGCGTACCTAGTCCTATGAGAGTCTCGAGTGTACCTTTACCTTTTATATTGATATTTACAATAATATTTTCCACAGTAGCAGCTGCAGAAGATCCAATAAAGCCATCTATCTGATTTGATAACTCCCCCGTCACCGCATCTTGACCCACAAATAATCCTGCAATTATTACAATAGAGATTAATAAACCTGGCAATGAAAAAATTGTATAAAAAGCGATTGCTGCCGCAGATGTAATATGTCCATGATCTAGTGTACCTGTTACAGCATCTTTGAAGATTGAGACGAAGCTAGATAGTGTTCTTTTCATATTGTCCTATGGTTTGGTTCTCCATTTGGTAATCTATAACCATTTATACCCAATGGCCTCAAGAGAACTTACTCTTCCTATCATTGTATAGTTCAACTAAGATTTCTTATGTACTCATTTTTTGAGCCTACTTTTTCTTCCAAAATTTCCACCACTTCCTTTTTTTACTGTCTTCACTCTTTGATTCAACTTTAGCGTCTTGATACTCTATCTCATAATCTATCTCTGCCTTGAATGCTTTTACAAATGCATTTTTGAAGATACTTATTACAGCAGGTATTGGTGAAGTATCGACTCCACTTAAGTCTCCTTCTAGAGGTACTTTGACAGCAAACTTGTCTGTTGCTCTATTCTGAAGTAAATAGTCAAATACAGAAACAAAACCTTCCCACAATTTTTCTATAGGTCTCTCTTCTTTGCCTATATACTTTGTCTCATCCATTAGGATTTTGGCATAACCTTTCAGATAACTATTAGCAATAGCTATCTCTGAAAATATTTCTACTCTCCCTTCCTCAAAATCAATGCCTCCATAGTGAGAGGTCACATCATTGAGTGATGGTAAGTTCACATCGGTGAGTGACAGAGAGATATCCACATCTGGGATCTCTCTCAATAAATTGATCTTACCATCAATATCTAGATTACCGCTGCCAATAGACCTAGCGGTACCACTTATAGTTGATGGCAATGAGACCTCCTTATCTCTGACATTTCTAAGATTCTGAGCTACAAAATTTACTTGATTGAGTTGAAGATCTATATTGGGATCAGTTGATATTTCTACAAAGGCTATTTTACCATTATTGATACGTAAGTGGTTGATATCAATTGGTACTAATTCTGTCAATGCATGGGTCCAATCTTCACCAGTTGATTCGGATTCGGTTGACATATCTTCTTTGACATAGATGACTGCTGGGCTATTCATGATGATCTCACTCACGATCTTACCTCTAAATAGTGATTTCCATTCAATAGAAATATCTGTATCTGGAAAGTTAAGAAAGTCTATATCAGTAGCCGCATCGGTTTTCCTTAGGTAGAGCCCTTCTATCCGATATGCACCCCTATAGAGTGCTATATCCACATCCGATACTTGACCATAATAATCTGGGATATTGGCAAGAGTCTTATTGATAAATTGCTTGACATAGTGCGGTAGATACATCCTGACTAGCAATAACAAGATCAACACTGCAAGGATGATAAGCCACTTCTTGGATTTGAGTTTTGATAACTTCGGCATGGATTTTCTAAATGTTCTTGTTCTGTATGTTGATAACTAAGTATCTTCTCTATGTACTTATGTAAATGATACTCTCACTGTGTGTAAACCTAAACAACTTTTCACTGACTATATCCAAATACAACCGAACTTTTTGGGTAATATCCGAGTACAAAAAACTCAGAAAACATCCAAAGTGTTCGAACTTATTAAAAAAACATCATGAAAAAACTTGTCACTATTAATCCTACTACAAATAAAAAACTTGCCTCTTTTGACTTAATGTCTTCTAGTCAAGTAGATACACTCATCAACAAAGCACATCAGAGATATCAGAGCCACAGAAAGACCTCGTATGCCGATAGAAAAAAGATTATGTACAAGGTCGCAGAATATTTGGAAAGTAGAAAAGAGGAGCTTGCCACCACTCTAACACTTGAAATGGGAAAAACCTTGATATCAGCCAAGGCGGAAGTCGAAAAATGTGCTTGGGTATGTAAGTATTATGCTGAGCATGCTGAGCAATTTCTCGCCGACGAATCAGTAGATACTGAAGCGAAATCAAGTTACATTAGTTACCATCCTTTGGGAGTTCTTTTGGCAGTAATGCCTTGGAATTATCCACTTTGGCAGGTGTTTAGATTTGCCGCTCCAGCTATTATGGCAGGCAATGTAGTACTCCTTAAGCATGCCTCCAATGTCCCACAGTCAGCAATTAATATTGAAAAACTCTTTCTAGATGCAGGATTTGAAGAATATACTTTCTCCACGTTACTCATCGATAGTGATCAAGTGGAGTCTATTATGAAAAACGACTTGGTCAAGGCTGCAACGCTGACAGGTAGTGAGGGTGCTGGAGGAGCTGTCGCAAGTATCTCAGGGCAACAAATCAAAAAAACTGTACTCGAACTAGGTGGTAGCGACCCCTACCTTATCCTTCATGATGCTAACTTAAAACATGCCGCCAAACAGTGCATGGAATCTCGATTAATGAATACAGGCCAGAGTTGTATAGGTGCTAAGCGCTTTATAGCCGTTGAGTCAGTATATGACGAATTTTTAGAGCTCTTCAAAGGAGAAATGCAAGATGCTACCATGGGTGATCCATTGCATGCCGTAACTCTAGGACCAATGGCACGACATGATCTCAGAGATGAGGTACACGATCAAGTTGTGCAAAGTGTAAAGGCTGGAGCTCAGCTAATACTAGGTGGCCATATCCCAGAACATGAAGGTGCTTACTATCCACCAACAATACTCGTAGATGTGCAGCCTGGTATGCCCGCTTACGAAGATGAAATTTTTGGTCCAGTTGCTTCTGTTATCAAAGCGGCGGATGAGAAAGATGCAATCAGGATTGCAAATGATACTAGGTTTGGGCTAGGTGCTTGCGTCTTTACAGAAGACTTACAAAGAGGAGAACAGATTGCCAAATACGAACTAGAAGCAGGGTGTTGTTTCGTCAATCAATACGTCAAGTCCGACCCTCGACTCCCATTTGGAGGAATCAATGTTAGTGGTTATGGTAGAGAGTTAAGTTACTACGGTATTAGAGAGTTTACCAATATCAAAACAGTCTATGTCAAATAATAGATCTGCGCTAATATTGGACTTCGTACATCTCCTTGATGCGATGTCTCTCAGGACAGCTCATTAAATAAGAATGAGAAAAAAACTAAATCTTCAGCGTGGTGATACTGCCATAATGATCAAGAAGTAATGTATAGGTCAACACTAATTATTCCTATAAATCTAGCTGTTAAGCTCTGTGGCAAAAAATAAATACTTACTCATACTTTTTACTTAGAGTAGGCAAGTATTCTGCTTGAGTTCTACATTAAGTATCTTATGATTGAGAGAATAATCTATCGGCAGCTCTATGATATGAACTCCATCAGAGTCTATACAGTGTCTGAGTATTTCTTGGAAGTGTTCGTCACTTGATGCACAGTAGCCATTTGCCCCATAGGATTCTGCGTAGAGTTTAAAGTCAGGATTACGATAACTCAATCCATAATCCTTGAGACCCATTTCCTCTTGTTTCCACTGTATCATACCGTAACCATTATCATTGAGTATGATGACGATAATATTGAGTTGGAGTCTCAGAGCAGTCTCGATCTCTTGAGAGTTCATCATGAATCCACCATCACCACAGACTGCGACTACATTACGGTCGGGATGTACGATACTTGCTGCTATGGCTGCTGGCAGTCCTGCACCCATTGTCGCTAGCGCATTATCTAGTAGTAGTGTGTTAGGGAAGTGGCAGTGATAGTTCCTTGCAAACCATATCTTGTACATTCCATTGTCAAGACAGATTATATCCTTATCTGAGAGTGTTTTTCTCATAAGATAGACGAGTCTTTGAGGGAGAGTCGGGAAGGAGTCATTGTCAAAGTGCTTCGATACATGCCCTTCTATTTCTTTTTTTATTCTCATGAAGTATGCATTCTCTCTCTCTACTGAATCTTCCAACTCATTACTTAGGTATTTGATTGAATATGCTAGATCACCTATTACATCGAGTTGGGGATAATATACTTCATCTATAATCGAGGGTCGATTGTTGATATGGATCACCTGAGGTCCTCCATCACTCATTAAGAATGGAGGCTTCTCGACTATATCATGTCCAATATTGATGATAAGATCAGCCCTCTCTATGGCACAATGCAAAAAGTCATGATCAGATAGCGCTGCTGTGCCTAAGTTATATTTTGATCTTTCATCGATTGCTCCTTTACCCATTTGAGTAGTGAAGAAGTAGATGTGTGAGACTTCCACGAGTTGTGTAAGACTATCGGTGAGTAACGAGTCGTTGACTCCTGCTCCCAATAAGAACAGAGGCGTCTTGGATTCTTTGATGAGAGCCACAGCCTGATCTAGAGATTGGTGCACTGATTTTGGATTGATGAGTTGGTTACGCTTTATCGGTTGACGATCACACTGTTCTTCTGCAACGTCCTCAGGCAACTCTAGATGTACAGCTCCTTGTCTCTCTTCTAGAGCTATCTTGAAGGCATTTCTGACAAGTCCTGGTATTTGATTACCAACTATAACTGTCTTACTACTCTTAGTCAGAGGAGTCATCAATTCAACAATATCTAGGATCTGAAACAATCCTTGTTTAGACTTTTTAATGGGTTTCTGACCAGTGATGATACACAACGGCATGCCACCAAGCTGAGCAAATGCGGCAGCAGTAGTGAGATTGGTAGCTCCTGGACCAAGAGTACTCATACAGACACCTACCTTACCAGTGAGACGTGCATAGGTGGCAGCCATAAAACCAGCAGCCTGCTCATGCCTAGTTAATACTAATCTGATACTTGACTTTCTCAAAGATTCTAAAAATGCTAAATTTTCTTCTCCGGGAATTCCAAATATGTACTCAACTCCTTCGTTTTCTAGAGTCTTTACGAGTAGGTCTGATGCCTTCATTTAATAGCAATTTTTTATTTAGAATCTTCGGATTCCATGTATCGTGTTACACTCTTCATTATACGCTTCATTAGCAACAATAATATCGCCACCGTTATCATATACTGAAAACATTATTTGGTTCAATTTCTTCTTTTCATCCTTAGGCATAGTATCCCAGTGCCCTTGCCTGACTAACAGGGAATCTATATTTTTATTCTCTGCATATTTAGTGAGGTGATTCAGTCCTTCTACCACCATATCTGTCTTTGATCTATCGTCATGTCTCCTGATAAATTCTTCGACCCTCTTACTTTCTAACTCTTCAAATACTGGGTCTAATTGTTTCCTGATATCTGCAGGACTTAGATCTTCTGGATTACCTGTAATCATATGATTGGAGAAGTAATTATAACTTGTACAATCTTTATAGAGAGTGTAGTACTCTTCTACCGCAGCGATTACTAATGGTACTTTCTCATCATGAATAAACTCCATCAGCCCTACATCGACCTTTCTGAAGTATTGTTCTAATCTGATATTCTCTTTTTCTTGACCTGAATCAGTCCCATGATAGAGTATACCCTCTCCAGAAGAGTGAGACTGTATACTATTGCCATCAATATCTAGATTGAGAGCTTCATCTATATTTGATGGTACTACATCCTCAATTTTTACTGGATAAATTCCCGATTTGACTGCTTCAAAAAATCTGACTTCTTTCTGACTTATTGCCAATACAAATATTCTATCCTCATTCAGCACTTCCTTTAGCATTGGGGATAGATGAAATTCTTTGTCAACTACTGTTAATGATTCATTTACGTTGAGTAGGTGGTGGTGAGCAGAGTGCTGACTTGAGTAGAATCCAGCTAAGCCATTTGATTGGTGAGCCCAAAAATCCATATTATCTACCAGATCCAATGCTGGCTTCATAAAGGATGTTTTTTCTACGCCTTTACTTTCTAGTATTTCGAGAGCTTTTGCACAAGCATTTTTCCAACGAATACGGTTGGCTTGGTAATCTCCCGTGATATTGGTGGGGATATAAAGGGATACAGAGTGATCATTTTTTAATTTTCTCAGTTCGCTGAGTGCTTCTTTCTTAGTCATGTGAGTTGTTTTTAATTTGAAAAAAAAATGGATTGCAACTCATGAATTATTCCCCTTGAGTATTTTCACTTTTTTCTTTAATTTCTTTCATGACTTTTCCTTTACTTTTTAGATGATAGAGTGGTGACTTGAGGGCTTCTTGATATTTTCCCTCAGGTTCTATATCTGGTCTGATTTGCTTAGGTGTTTTCTTTGGTTTGTCCATAAGGTTGTTTTTTTAGTTATATCTTATGTACTTCAGCCGTTGACTCATTGTTCGATTTGATAAAATAAATTATTTCCGATTTACTTTTATATTATCTTGTTGTCACTAAGCGTATCACATGTTATCCAAGCTCAAATCTTTACAGTTTCACTTCCTCTCCAAAATGTATAATAGCATTGCTTTTTATCCAGCTGCTGTTACACTAGGTTTCATCTTATTGGCAATTCTATTACTAGAAGTTGACAGTACTGGCAATATGAAATCACTCATGGAGAAGCATACCCCATATCTTATCATCAACAATGCTGATACAGCAAGAGTGATCCTGTCTACACTGATAGGTGGAGTGATTTCACTTACAGTATTTAGTTTCTCGATGGTGATGATGACATTGAATCAAGCAAGTGCCAATTTTTCTCCGAGGTTATTACCTGGTCTCATTTCTGAGAAAAACAACCAGTTTGTACTTGGTTTCTACTTAGGTACCATTGTATACAATTTGATCATTATTATTAGTATTCTCCCTTCTGGAAAGGCATACACACTCAATGTGCTTTCGATATTCGTAGGTATAATGCTCGGTATCCTTTGTCTGACTCTATTTATCTACTTTATCCATAATATTAGTAATGGTATCCAGATTGACAATATACTCTTCAAAGTATTTACCACTACCAAAAACAATATTGCTGATTTGAAACCATCTCAGCCAGATCCACAATCAATGGTGACACAATCTGAAGGATGGACTACTCTTATTTCTCAGAAAGAAGGGTATTATTTTGGGTATGACACTCAATCACTACTCTCACTCTGTGACAAGTATGATATCTCTTTTCATATCATTATACAAGTTGGGGACTTTATCATGGCTCATCACCCTATCCTTAAGGTCAGCAAATCTCTCGACGATGAGGTTGTTGATCAGATCATAGACCTCTTCTACTACAGTCATCAAAATGATGAAAGCTCGCATTATATATTTGGAATAAGACAAATTACTGAAGTAGGGATACGAGCTATGTCACCAGGAATTAATGATCCTGCTACAGCAATGATTACCTTGGATTATCTCTCAGTACTCTTCAGTGAAAGAATGCAAGTATCAGACTCTATAATCCACAGATCAGAAGAGACGAATAATTATATCCGAGAGAGTCGAAATACACTGTGCAATATCATCAGTGAGTGCTTCTCTGCATATCGAATCTATGCGAGCCATGATCTCAATGTCATGAAAAAGTTACTCTCAATATTGAAAAGCTTAAAAAGCTGTAAGTCGATTGATCAAGATTATTTAATTTGCTTAGATAACCAATTAAAAATATTGGCGGATGAAGCTAAAAACAGCATTGAGAACAAACATGATCTTACCGTATTCCTCGATCAAGTTCCTAATCTCAAAAACTAGGCAATATTATTGTTCTCTCATATACATCAACTCTCTGAGGTATCCTTTGTTACTCTGTCAAGTTATGTTTGCGATATCGCGTAATCTTATCTTTATATCGCGGAGAAATATCCAAATTTAAATTCATTTTAGCGGAAGCGACTTTGCTGCCCTCTACAAATAACAATTAGATATATCAAGAGCAATAATATGAATAAAGTAAAAGTAACTTCACTTCCACTCATAGAAGTAATCCAAGATCTCGCGAGAGTACTGGGTGCTCCACTTGCAAATATTTGTGACGAGTATAAGATGGATATTCCCTCAACACTAGGCATTGGGTACATTCAGGGGCTGGACTTTGATGGTGGCTTAGGGTTAATCCAATATGACTGTTTGCTCAATGATGAACTCATCATCGAGTTTGTAGAAAACGATGTTCATCCATTAAAATTTATCTATTGCTCTAAGGGAAATTTTTTGCATAGATTTGAACGGTCATCCGAGACCAACTCTATCGATCAATATCAAGGATTGATCGTCGCCAGTGATCGCAAGAATGGTCATATCCTCAAAATACCGAGTGGTACACATGTCAGATTGACTAGTATAGAAATCAATAGAGAAATATTCGTCGAACGATACTTCTGTGATATCGATCTATTAGATACTAAGTTGAAAGAGTTATTCTTTGATATCCATGCCCTCAATGGTTTTTATCAACATGGTGACTTCAGTCTGCAGCTATCAGAGCTCATCACTCTGATGTCTAAGTACAAAAATCAAGGTTTTTCTAGAAGGCTCTATTTGGAGTCAAAAGCTTATGAGCTCCTCTCTACACAGATACATATGTATGAAGATGATCTACTGGACGAGAGAGATAGATCTCTTCTGAGAAAATCCGAAGTTATACTCATTAATGATGCAAGAAAAATCATCGATGAGTTCGTCAAGGATATTGATTCAATTGAAACATTAAGCAAGAGAGTTGGACTGAATTCTAAAAAATTGCAAGAAGGATTTCAACATTTATATAATCTCTCTGTCAACCAATTTATCCAAAACTCGAGGATAAATAAGGCCAAATCCTTGTTACAAGATAGCGAATTACCAATAGCTCAAATCGCGGATCTTGTAGGATGGTCTAGCTCTAGTCACTTCAACAAAATGTTTAAAGAAAAAACAGGAGTAACTCCTAGTCAATTCAGAAATACCATCTTTTACAGACACCATTCCAAAGAAGACTTTTCTAAATCATAACTCATTATGGCATTGGGTATCGCTAACACTTGTCTACTCCCTTATCAATAGCCCATCTTCTCCAACGTACTTTTAGCATAAGCGTATCCTATGTTGAATGCTTGGTCCACTGACTTGATATTGAATGTTGGTATCTTCATCATATTAGGTAAGAAGACATGCTCCGTGGCGACGAACTTTTGCTTATTGCCGTGATACATCACCATATTGTTATTCCTGATCGTCAGTTTGAGATACCCATTGTAGGCAGTACTGTCCTCAGTGGCAAATGGCTTTACTACATAGCTTCCCCAGATACTGCCTTCTGCATTGATCATAAGTGGATCTATCGGGAAGTTATCACTCACCCCTCCGTCGGTATACATCCTATCACCGATCTGTACGGGTGTGAAGAGAAGTGGTACAGCACATGACGCCAGTACAGGGAGTACGAGCTCCCCTTTGTCAAAGTATCTTGGGTCACCACTCATCAGATCTGATGCACATACATAGAGTGAGATACTCAACTCCTCAAATGTCTCCTTAAGTGTAGCTTTGAGGATATTCTTATATCGATCTGTACTGAAGATCCCTGGCTTCTTGAGACTGAAGTTAAATGGCTGGAATATCGAGTAACTCTTGAAAAACTCTAGAATCATATCTATAGTCATCCCCGATCCATAGAGAGCCCCCACAAGTGCTCCAGCACTCGTGCCACTGATGGATGTCACTCTGATACCATGATCCTGGAGTGCCGCTAACAATCCGACGTGTGCTAAGCCTTTGATGCCTCCACCTGAGAGGACAAGAGATATCTCTTTCATATTGATTGATTAGAAGACACAAAGATAGGCGTATTAGCTGTGGCCCACAATGCATTCATCAATCTTCATTCGTCAATCTTCATTCGTCAATCTTCAAATACGTCTATCACCTTTTTCTTCTGGATGAGCTCGGTGAACTTCCCTTTGAATCGAGTAGCCTTGACCATATGATTGTCGATCCAATGATAATTGCCGCCTCTTGGCTTACCCATCAACAGACCTTGATACCTAAATCCGTGTCTGTCTAACCACTCCGTAGTCACTGCCCTATGCTCTTCGGTACGTGACGTGAAGAATGTAATGATATGTCCTTGGTCATACCATGAGTTGAGAGTCTCTAGTGCATCTGGATATGGTAGGCAAGTTGCCATTCGTTCTGGCTCTTCGTTGGGGATATCATCTGTGATCGTCCCATCAATATCAATTAAAAAATTTCTGACATCTTCTGGTAATATCGGGCTGATGAGATTGCCATCTTTGTCCTTGAGTTCTTTGAGGCTGTGATCCATGATTATTGGCTCTAATCTGTGCTAAATAGATATCTGTAAACTTACTTATTGGCCCAAAAATAAGACATTTAAACAAATATTACAACGTCAGCCTGTCTATATCGTGGCTGATACAAAATATTATTTTGATTAGGAGTGTCTGGTCTAGAAGCGGATAAATCGTGCTGGATCAACAGCCTCTCCCTCAAACCATAGCTCAAAGTGGAGATGAGGACCATCCGACTGCTCGCCACTATTACCTATGATCGCAATAGCCTCTCCTGCCTTCACCTTGGCACCAGTCTCCTTGAGTAATACACTCGTATGTTGATATCTAGAGATCAGGTTGTCTGGATGGAGGATGCTGATACTATTCCCATCCTTAAGGGACCAATCCGACTGTATCACCACACCATCAAGTACGGCGACTATTGGTTGGTCCTTAGGCGCTATGACGTCGATGCCAAAGTGATCACTCTCATAGTCAAACTTGTTAGATACTGTCCCCTTGACCGGAGCGATGAGATACTTCTGATCCAGTTTGCTCAGTGTAGAGACTAGGCTCGTCGTGTTGATAGCATTCCCTTCTTTGACATTGAGCTCTGCATCAGCGTCCAGATTCTCAATCATTGTCTTGAAGCCCTCTGTATAGATTCGCTGATTCTCGACCTGCTCCTCTAGGTCTCTGATCTGATTGGTCAGATCGATAAATGCCGTGTTGGACTTGAGCTCACCATAGCCAGGAATCAATCGCTTGATCGGAGTCAAAAAAATCATCGCAGCTGTCAAAAAAATCAACGCCGCCAATCCTAGCGTAATCAACACATAAAACTTGCGTAACGTCATCCTGATATTCCTGACCTCCTTGAGGTCTTCATCATTGATTATCAATACTCTATAAGTGTTGTCTAATCGATTGGTAGCTTGAGTGTTACTTGTCTTATCCAAATTGGGTGTTAATACTCTGTATGATGAAATATTTTTTCCTAATCAAAGTTATTACAAGGTGCAAAATTAACCTGATTTTTAATTAAAATCCCCCGTGGAGCTTTTATCTATTGATCAGAGCTTGCAAATTACTTAAATTATATCCAGTGAAGCGACTCTTACTTCTCATCATACCGATCCTCATATACACGAGTTGTACTACAACCAAGAGTACTAGTGATATCACTAAGTTCCAACGATTCTACCATAATCTTACAGGAGAGTTTAATGGCTATTTTAATGCAAATGAGATCTTAGATATCTCTATCCAAGAGATAGAAATGTCTACTCCTGATAACTATACTCAGCTCCTTCCCATCTACCCATATACGAGCAACTACGATGCGAGTAACTATAAGCAAAATCTCGACAAAGCAATCACCAAAGTCACTACAGTAGCCACAATCCATGAGAAAGGGCAGTGGGTCGATGACTCCTATGTACTCCTGGGTAAAGCTCAATACCTCAAGAAAGATTACGAATCAGCAGAAGAAACTCTCGAATACTTCAGAGAAGAATTTGACAACAGTCGCTATCACATCGGCAGAGAAAAAAGTAATAATAAACTCTCAAGAGCAGAAAGGGAAAAACAACGAAAGGCTGCTGCCAAAGTAAAAGAAGCTGAGAAAAAAGAAAGAGACAAGGAGAGAAAAGAAATCGCCGAGGAGAGAGATGATGAAAGAAAAGAAAGAGACAAAGAGAGAAAAGCTGAAATAAAAGCCAGAGCAAAAGCAAAAAAGAAAGGAAACTCTAGAGAACGAGCAGCCGAAGGAGTCAAATGGGACGATCCAGCACTCCAAGGCAAATCAGACAGCAAAGAGAAAAAAGAGCCAACAAGAGAAGAAAAAAAGAAAGAAGAAGAGAAAAAGGAAAAAGAAGCTCAAGAGAAAAAAGAAGAAAAAGCAACCAAAAAATCAAATAGAAAACATACTCCCGCATACTATGAAGGACTCCTCTGGTTAGCTAAGACTTATAGCGAACGAGAGCGGTACGCATCAGCCGAGTACATCTTCAACAGTCTCCAAGAAGAAGACGATGCTCCCAAAGATGTCAAAAAACAAATTCCACTCTCCAAGGCGAGAATGTACCTCGTCAAAAATGACTACGAGAAAGCTATCGCAAGCCTGGACGATGCCATAGATGTACAGAAGGACAAAAGACTCAAAGCTAGATACAGTTACATCCAAGCTCAGATCTATAGTCAAAAAGGTGAACCAGGGATGGCTCTGAAGTCATACGAAAAGGTCAAAAAGTACAGACCTAACTTCGAGATGGAGTTTAACTCTGATCTCAACAAAGTCATCCTGCGTAATGAGATCGGTAGCACTAATACCAAATCATCCCTCAAAGCATTGAATAAGATGCTCAAAGAAGAGAAGTACTCCAACTATCAAGGACAGATACACTACGCCATCGGAGAGATCAACTATAAGTCAGGTAAGATAGACCAAGCGATCAATGACTTCCAGAAGAGTATCTACTCCAATAATGGCAATGATCCACAGAAAGCAGAATCCTACTTCAGACTCGGTAAGCTCTTCTTCGATATCGAGGACTTTGCTCAAGCCAAATACTACTACGATAGTACTCTCATCTATATGCCCAAGTCTGATTATCGCTACGATGAGACTAATCTCTATGCGAGTAGTCTGACCAATATTGCCAAAAATATCGAAATCATCAATACTCAAGATAGCCTGCTCGCTATCGCCAAACTCTCTAAGAGTGAGCAAAGAGCCTATGCGATCAATGTACTCGACGAACAAGGTGCATCTGCAAGTACGCAGAGACCCACGAGTACTAATCTCGCGAGTAGTGGCAGTATCATCAAGCTCAATGCCAGTTCATTCTTCGCCTATAACCCCCAAGCTCTCTCACGAGGCAAAAAAGCATTTATCTCAGAATGGGGCGATCGGAGTAACCAAGATAATTGGAGAACTCTCTCTGATAGCGATGAGACTAAGTTCAGTGATGAAGAAGGAAGCCAAAACTCCTACTCTGATATCCAAATAGACAATGTACTACGGTCAATCCCCAATAATCAAGCTCAGAAAGCTCTCGCTAGCAAGAAAGTCCAAGACGCTATGTTTGAGTTGGGTATCCTCTATAGAGAAAAACTCAAAAACCCCGAAGCAGGATTCGCAATACACAAGAGACTATTGGATGAGTACCCAGGATTCTACAAAGAACCAGAACTCCTCTACTATCTCTACCTCTCTGGTAAGGATATCAACAAAAATAAGCTCGCCAACAATTATAAAAGCAAGTTGGTCAAGAACTACGGTGACAGCGAATTTGCCAAAATCATCTCACAACCAGGATATGCTCAGTCACTGATCGATAAGGAAAAAGCACCTCGTAAGTACTACGATGATACCTATACTCTCTTCCAAAATGAAAACTACAAAAAAGTCATTCAACGTGCGGAGAAGTCAGAGGAGATACTCAAAGATCACAAAGACCTCCTACCTAAAATGGCACTGATCAAAGCAATCTCTATTGGAAAAGAACAAGGCAAATCCAAGTACATCGCAGCACTCAATCAAGTCATCAAGCAATATCCCAATACTGCCGAAGAGAGAAGAGCCTCTGAGATGAAGCGGTTCCTGTCCGGTGACGAAACAGCCTTCAACGAACTCATCTTCGAAGAAGACAGTGACATCTTTACATTTGACTACGATAAGCTTCACTATGGACTCATCGTCATCTACAAGGCAAGTAGCAAGGTCACTAAAGAGATGCAGACTGACATCAAAGCCTTCCATAAAAAGTACTTCAGCCTAGATCAGCTCTCGACGCAGATCTCACCACTCAGTCCAGATGACAATATCAGACTCATCCTCATCAGGACATTTGAGGACAAGTCCAAAGCAATGGATTACTATAAAGTGATAGACAAAAAAGACAAAGAGTACATCAAGAAAAAAGGTTACTCCTTTGACTTCTTTGTAATCAATCAGAACAATTATCGCGAAGTCGTCAAAGCGAGAAGCGTCAATGAGTATAGGATATTCTTCGAAGAAAACTATCTGAATAATTAAGTCTCAAGAGACATCGAAGTCAGATCCCACGATCAAGGGGATCAAATCTTGGGCAGAGGAAGACAGACCAAGAGAAAAACTGCTGCTCAAAGGCAAAAAAAGCCTCACCAATGCCGAACTCCTCGCAATTATCCTCGGCTCTGGATCGCAAGATGAGTCAGCAGTCGAGCTCGCTAAGCGGATCTTAGCAGCCTCTCATAATAATCTCCTCGCTGTAGCCAAGTTAGATACGAAAGACCTCTGTCAGTTTAGAGGCATCGGTCCAGCCAAAGCTGTCAGTGTCATCGCCATGCTAGAGCTAGGTCGCCGGATGAAAGGCCATACTCCCGATGTCAAACCAAAAATAACCTCATCCTCAGATATCTATCAGATACTCAGAGCCTCTATGGAGGACCTCCCATACGAGACGTTTAAGGTCATCTATCTCAACCAACAGAATAGTGTCCTCTCTATCAAGACCATCAGCGAAGGCGGCATTGCTGGTACCGTCGTAGATCCTAGACTCATCTACAAAGAAGCTCTCAATCAGACCGCCGTAGCTCTCATCCTAGCCCATAACCACCCTTCCGGAAATCTCAAACCTAGCAGAGCTGATATCTCCATTACAGACAAGATGAAATCTGCAGGTCTTCTCCTCGATATCAAAGTACTAGATCATCTGATTATCTCTGAACACGGCTACTACAGCTTCGCTGACGAAGGCTTGATCTAGAGAGTCATTTCCTCCTGATTATTATAGTATTAACATTGATTGTAATTGTCTGTCGAGTCTAGTCTAGTAGACTAAGGTCTGCATCGCATGTGGTCCGATATCTTGCGTCACAGCATTCATCCCGATATACATCTTATATGTGATTGGCTGGTCAGTATGATTCATCACTACTGTAGCTATCGTCCCATCCTCATTAAGAAATGATGTCGTCAGGAGGTGTGTCCTACTTGCTGTCGTACTCACCCGCCTAGCTCCTGGACGGACGTACTTAGAGAAGTGACCTAGATAATAGTAAGTAGGTGTGTAGATAAGACTCCCTGTACGAGTATCGGCATGAATTGGTGCAAAGCAAAGATTGTTGACATGGTTAGGTCCTCCAGTCTCATCCAAGAGGATATTCCAATCAGTCCATGCCACTGTCCCTTGATTGAAATCATTAATCATAGACCGACCATACCGCTCTGCATGTGCCCAGAACTCATACTTACTCGGGTCGAAACTCTCTTGACAGCCTTCTGTAAAGATGAGATTCTTATCAGGATACGACTCTTGGATATTGTCTAGGTTATTGAAGTTGGGATCACTCCCTGTCCATGTCTCATACCAGTGAAATCCAATACCCCAAGCATACTTAGATGCCTCAGGATCACCAAAGATCGTATTGGCTCTATTAGCGATGAGATCCCTATTGTGATCCCATACGATAATCTTCTTGTCACCCAACCCCTCACGAGCTAAGGTAGGACCTAGATGATTCTTGAGGAAGTCTCTCTCCTCCTCCGCTGTATAGATACATGATTCCCATCGCTGCGTTGCCATAGGTTCATTCTGGATAGTGAGTCCCCAGATCGGTACTCCCTCTGACTCATATGCTTGGATAAATCGTGCATAGTAGAGAGCCCATGATTCTCTATACTCGGGTAAGAGACTCCCACCTTGGAGCATATTATTATTGGTCTTCATCCATGCTGGTGGGCTCCATGGACTTACATACAGAGGAAGGTCCCCTCCAGCAGCAGCGATTGCTCTTTTGATCAGTGGTATTCTATACTCTCTATCATGCTCGATGCTAAATGTCTTGAGTGCTTTGTCTTGGTCTGTCACATATGTGTACAATCCCTCGCTGAAGTCACAACTATGGATGACTGTCCTTGCTAGTGAATACCCAATCCCATTATCCACACTATAGTATGCAGTGAGTAGTTCCTCTTGCTTGTCCTCTGGGAGTGTGGCAAATACTGTCGATGAGGCATCCGTAATAGCTCCACCAATCCCAAAGAAGGTCTGAAATGTCTTACTTGGATTGACGAAGATTGAGACTTCTGTCTCCAAGGGTTGGTTCGCTGGTGCAAATGTAGCAGTGCCCGTATGTGTCAATCTCAGATCAGTATTCTCAGCAGTGGTGTAGATCTTCACGGTCTTATCCTCTGTCGTATAGCTGGGTTGACTCGCTGAAGAGTTATTGGATAGTGATTCGTTAGATGGTGTTGGAGTTACCGGAGATTGAGGTGTATGGCATCCGATACTGATAAGTGCTATGATGTTGAATATGAGTAAAGTTCTCATCCTAAAGTTTTTAGTGTTTCCCAATATTACCCAATTGTATTGGGATCATTGTACTCTATTATCGTATGATTGTATGCGGCGTTGCTGTGGCGAGTACATCTCGTCAACTTCGCAGAACTAATCAGATTAGTCGTCATTGCAAAAACGGATTGGTCCTCCTCTCTTCACCAATCGTAGTACTTGGTCCATGTCCTGGGTAGACTATGGTAGTATCATCTAGAGTCAAGAGCTCTCGTCGGATACTAGAGATAAGAGTGTCATGATCTCCGCCTGGTAAGTCTGATCGACCTACACTCCCTTGGAAGAGGACATCTCCTGCTATGACTTGCTTACTCTGTCTATGATGTAAACATATACTTGCTGGACTGTGTCCTGGAGTGAAGAGAATCTCTAGCGATGTCTCTCCAAATCTGAGATACTCTCCTGGCACGAGATAGGTCGATATGAGTGGTGATGGATCATAAGGTACTCCATAGATCTTACCTGACATCTCTCCCGCTGCGAGTACTATCGCCTCTCCCTCGTGTGCCTCTAAGGGCAAATGATACTTACTTGCTACGTAAGCATTACCCAAGATGTGATCGATATGGCAGTGAGTATTGACTAATCGGACTGGCTCTAGTCCTTCTGTCTCGATATAATCTACAAGCTGTGTCTGCTCGGCAGGAGTATTGCATCCTGGGTCTATGATCACACATTGCTGAGTAGCATCCGAGATCACATATGTATTTTCCTGAAAACCATTGAACGTAAAAGTCTTTACTTGCATACTCCTCTTTAATATGTGGATTTGAATAATCGATTCACCATAGCCCAAGCTTGCGCTTTTACAAAAGTATCAAAGATTAGAGAAAGTTACCAATGCTATCTAGATTGGTTGCTCTCTGACAGCAGCTCATCAGAGATCAAAAACAAACAGAAAAATGAGAAAAACCCA
The DNA here is from genome assembly GCA_938001865.1 of uncultured Saprospiraceae bacterium. Taxonomy (GTDB): domain Bacteria; phylum Bacteroidota; class Bacteroidia; order Chitinophagales; family Saprospiraceae; genus JAHDHH01. Next base: position 47,202 of record CALLAW010000021.1, read on the forward strand.
TTGATTCCAACAGAGTACCAGATCGGCACATCGAATAGAAAGATCACTAAGTAATAGACTATATAAGACAAAGCAATCATGCGAATCGTCCCTGTCTGACGCTGCCAGATCAGTCGCAGATACGAACCTATCATGAATAATCCAGTAAATAATCCCAATAGACCAGCACTGACCCAATAGAGCATGAGCTGATTATGCGAGTTGGGTTGGATCATAAGGTTATTAGAGAGATAGACTTGCTCTAACTCCGCAACCACATCTCCAATCCCTACACCCAAGATCCAGTGTTGCTGGATAAGTTCCCAGGTATTAGTCCAGCTAAATATCCTCCTGACACTCGTGAAGTGGGTATAATCATACTGCGTAATATCACGATAGAGATAGATGTCCATCTCCCACATCAATTGACCATACCGTTGTGTCACGGCAGGTACATATCTGAAGAGTAACCAAGGCAGAACCAAAAAACCCAATACTGTCCCTGTCCCTACTAACATCTTGCGTAACTTACTCAGTCGTGACTCCCACACAAACCAATAACAACAGATAAAAAATGTCGAAATCACAAATGCGAGTTGGGCTCCTCTAGCACCGATGATCACCAAAGTAACTCCCACGATGATTGACGATAAAAGACCGATCAGTCTGAGCTGACCTCTGAGGAGATACCAGATATGGAGGATACCTCCTATACCGAGTAAGTAACCAAACTGTAACCGATCCATGAATGGACTATAGATACCAAAGGCTAATCGATTAGGACTCTCAGCGTACTCTCGTAGCCAATCTTTACCGTCAAGGAAAGCAACTAATTGCTCTTGAGGCAGACAGAAGAGGATCAGTGTCAATACTCCTGCGATGGTCAAGCCAAAAAGATATGCTGCGAAGTAATCCGTGATCCGTGATCTGAAGAGTTCTTGATTGACAAAGACTGTTATGGGAAGTAAGATATAGGCATTCTTACGGAAGACCATATCTAATCCGAGAGAGAGATCGGCAGTATAGAATAGACTGATTGCCAATGCCACAAAAACCAATATCGGAGAGAGTAGCGTGATGTGGTCTCTGACCTTATGATCCACTGGAGTGCTGACCCACTTAACTATCGTCATGACGAATACACTTGCGACACACAGCGAGTTGAGTCCTACAGAGATCGGCAGACTGAGCATGGCACCTAGCCAGAGGAGATGGATGGTCTGATTGAGTCTTGTGATCTTCAAGTCGATACTTCTGTGGGTTGAGTGATTTAGAGACAGGGTTACCCTCTGTACAGCCTACTCGTCCAGTTTGTAACTCTTGTTGATTAGACTCTATTGTATGCTACGTTGACTAATCTTTATCCTTTAAGTCCAAGGCAATATTGAGTTCTACGAGTTGCTGATCATCGATAAGACTCGGGCTATTAATCATGACATCCCTACCTGAGCTATTCTTAGGGAAGGCAATGAAGTCTCTGATCGAACTCTGCCCATTCATCACTGCACATAATCGGTCGAAGCCAAATGCCAAACCTCCGTGAGGTGGTGCTCCATACTCAAATGCTCCCATCAAGAACCCAAACTGGTCCTCAGCCTCTTCCTTAGTGAATCCGAGCAAATCAAAGTTTCTTGATTGTAATTCTCTATCATGTATCCTGATCGATCCTCCTCCGATCTCGCTTCCATTGATGACTAGATCATAGGCATCTGCTCTGAGACTCTTCATCGTCTCGTGATCTCCTGTGAGCATCCTATCCATATCCTCTTGTTTGGGAGAGGTGAATGGATGATGCATCGCATGGAATCTTTCACTCTCTTCATCCCATTCGAGGAGTGGGAAGTCTACGACCCAGAGAGGTTTGAAGTCCCCTTCTTTGATCAATCCTAGTCTGTCTGCCATCTCTAATCGGAGGACATTCATTTGCTTCTGTGTCTTTTCTTTTTCACCTGTGAGTATGAGTACGAGATCACCTTGTGCTGCTGTGAAGACATCTGTCTTCCACTCATTGAGTACATCATCTGAGTAGAACTTGCCGATGGATGATTTGACTTCATCATTAGCGAGGTACTTGATATTGACCAGACCTTTAGCTCCGACTTGTGGCCGCTGCATCCATTCCGTGAGTTTCTTGATATCCTTATTAGAGTACTTATCCGCTGCACCTTTGGCTACGATCGCTACTGTATACTCACTCTCATCAAATACCTTGAAATCATATCCCTTCACTCTATCACTGATATCTATAAACTCCATATCAAACCGGAGATCTGGCTTATCACTTCCATAGCGTTGCATCGCTTCATCGTATGACATCCGAGGAAACTTGCCCAGGTCTATCTGCTTGAGATCTTTGAATACTGATCTCGTCAGTCCTTCGAAGGTGTTGAGGATATCCTCTTGTGTGACAAATGACATCTCGCAGTCTATCTGAGTGAATTCAGGCTGGCGATCAGCTCTGAGGTCCTCGTCTCTGAAGCACTTGACGATCTGGAAGTACTTGTCCATCCCAGCTACCATCAAGATCTGCTTGAATGTCTGCGGTGATTGCGGAAGTGCATAGAACTCTCCAGGGTTCATCCGACTTGGCACGACGAAGTCTCTTGCTCCCTCGGGAGTACTCTTGATCAACACTGGTGTCTCTACTTCGATGAAGCCAAGATCAGAGAGGTACTTCCGTGTAGCGATCGCGAGCTGACTTCTGAAGATGAGATTTTGCTGGACATTGGGTCTCCTGATATCTAGATATCTATACTGCATACGGATATCGTCTCCTCCATCTGTCTCTTCCTCTACGATGAATGGTGGGACCTTCGAAGCATTGAGTATCTCTAGGGAGCTAGCGATGATCTCTATATTTCCCGTCGGTCTTTGAGCATTTTTATTACTTCTCTCATTGACAGTGCCTTTGACTCTTATGACGAACTCTCTTCCTAACTTACGAGCTTGGTCACAGAGCTCAGCATTGTCATCCATGTTGAATACGATCTGTGTAATCCCATATCTATCTCTAAGATCGACGAATGTCAAGCCTCCTAAGTCTCTTCCTATCTGTACCCATCCACTCAAGGTCACTTCTTGACCGATATGACTACTTCTGAGCTCCCCACAATTATGACTTCTGTACATATTCTATTTATTTTTAATGCAAATGTATATCTTTCCTCCATATTATCACCTTCTTTCTTTTGTTACAATGGGAGTTGGTAGTGATATTTGGTGTGAATTATCCACTGTCGTCTATGAGCATTTAATCTCTTATCGTGGAATTTTATCTCCAAACATTCCGTTTACTTTACTTGTAGTAAGTACTCAGATTTTGTCCATAATTTTATAAAGTAGATCTCAGGTGAGTAAGAGCAGTTACGAGTTATTAATACAAAGATTGGATCAATTCATACGGAAGTTTTATCTCAATAAGGTGATTCGGGGTACACTCTATTCGATCGGGCTGATCTTAGCGTTGTTTCTATTATTCAGCTTATTAGAGCATCAGTTTTACTTCGAGAAGAATATTCGTAAGGTGATGTTTTTCTCATTCATCGGTACGAGTGTCATCGCATTGGGCATCTGGATATTCGATCCACTCCTCAAGTACTTCCGCCTCGGCAAGAGGATCAGCCATCCACAGGCTGCGGATATCATTGGTAATCACTTCGTCGATGTCAAAGATAAGCTCCTCAATATCCTTCAGCTCAAGAGCCAAAGTGGAGGGAGTAAGATTAACTCTGACTTGATCGAGGCGAGTATCGAGCAGAAGACTGACGGACTCAAGTTGGTCCCCTTCAGGTCAGCCATAGATCTTACATATAATAAGAAGTATGCTAAGTTTGCATTGCCTCCTCTACTCATCTTACTTGGTCTCTTATTCGGTGCACCATCACTCATCAAGGAGAGTACTCACCGTATCATCAATAATGACAAAGAATTTGAGAAGGCTGCACCATTTCACTTCCTGATGGAACATGATGAGATAGAGGTACTCCAGTCAGAGGATGTCTCCATTACAGTCAAGATAGATGGGACTACCCTTCCGGAAAATGTATTCGTAGATCTGGACGAGATCCAATACGAATTGAAGAAAATCGATAGAGATATCTTCACCTATACATTTAAGAATGTGCAGAAGGACACCAAGTTTAGACTCTTCTCAGGTGAGTTCTACTCTACTGAGAAGAAGATCAAAGTCTTGCCAAAGCCTAGTATCGAAGACTTCACTATGACGCTTGACTATCCGAGTTACACTGGTCGGAGGGATGAGACTATCAGCAATATCGGTGATGCCTATGTACCTGAGGGTACTCTCATCAAGTGGACTTACGCCACACAGCATACTGACAACATTACTCTGCGATTTAACTCTAATAATGTTACTAAGACATTTGACGAAAGTCGGAAGAATACCTTCAGCACGTCTCAGCGTATCATGAAGAGTGATCTCTATACGATCTCCATCGCTAATGCTTATGTCATAGAGCCTGACTCATCCGTGTATACTCTCAATGTGGCTCCTGATAATTATCCAACCATCACTGCAGAAGAGTTCGTGGATAGTACTATCAATCAAGTCAAATACTATGTGGGTACAGCATCAGATGATTACGGTCTCACTCATCTCTCGTATCACTATACAATCACCAATGCCAAAGGACTACAGAAGGTGAGTAATAAAGTGCCAATCCCTAAGTCCCCAGGTACCGAATGGACGTATGAGTATGTACTCGATATCAGACAGTATGATATGCAACCTGGTGATAAGATCTCATATTACTTCGAGGTGGCTGATAATGATGCAATCAATGGAAGTAAGACATCTAAGACACAAGTCATTACATTTGCCAAGCCTACTCTAGAAGAGTTCGAAGAAGAAGAAGACCTCAATGAAGAGGAAGTCAAGGACAAAGTCGAACAAGCAATCAAAGAGTCTAAAAAACTCAAGGACGAAATCCGAAAAATGAAGGAAAGACTCCTCGAAAAGAAAGAACTCAGCTGGCAAGAACAAAAAGAACTCGAAAAACTCCTCGAGAAGCAAAAAGAAATAGAAAAAATGCTTCAAGAGGCTAAAGACGCCTTCCAAAAAAATCTCGATAAACAAGACGAGTTCAATAAGCCCGAAGAAAAAATACAAGAAAAGCAGGAACAGATCAACGAAATGTTCGAAGAGGTAATGGACCAAGAGATGAAAGATCTCCTCGAACAGATCGAAGAACTCATGCAAGAACTCAACAAAGATGAGATGATGGAATCTCTCGAAGAGTTCGAAATGCAAGAAGAAATGCAAGAAATGGAGATGGATAGACTCCAAGAAATGTTCAAGCAACTTGAATTTGAGAAGGAAATGAACGAACTTATGGAAAAGTTGGAAAATCTTGCAGAAAAACAAGAGGATCTCGCTAAAGAAACCGAAGAAAAAAAGAAACCCTCAGACCAACTCAAGAAAGAACAAGAAAAGGTCAACGAAGAATTCGAAAAACTTAAAGAAGAACTCGAAAAACTCGCTGAAGAAAATAAAGAACTCGAATATCCCAAAAAACTCGACGAGGAACAGATGGAGCAAGACTCCGAAGAAGTACAAGAAGAACTCGAAAAATCAGAGGAACAATTAGACAAGAAAGAAAACTCTGATGCGAGTAAAAGCCAGAAAAAAGCCGCTGGCAAAATGAAGAAGATGGCAGGAAATTTGCAAGCTTCTATGGAGAGTGGAGAGGAAGAGGCACACGAAGAAGATATGAAAGCTCTGCGCCAACTCTTAGAGAATCTAGTGACTCTCTCTTACGAAGAAGAGAATCTCATCGAAGAACTCAAGACTAGCGTCACTAATACTCCTAGGTATGTAGAGCACACAAAATATCAGTTCAAACTTAAGGAAGATTTCGAACTGATAAGCGATAGTCTCTATGCCCTTACCAAGAGGATAGATAAGATAGAGAGCTTCGTCACAGAGAAACTCGTAGAGACCGAAAGAAGAATGGAGAAATCCATCGACGACCTCGAAAATCGCAAGAAAGCTGATGCCAGTATCAGTCAGAGAAGAGTAATGACTAATCTCAATGACCTTGCACTCATGTTAGCTGAGTCCATGCAAGACATGCAAGAGCAGATGGGTATGAGCATGCCAGGCAATCAACAATGCAATAAGCCTGGAGGGAAGGGTAAAGGGAAATCTGGCAAACAACCCTCTGACAAAATCTCTGAAGGACAGAAAAACCTTGGAGAAGGACTCAAGAAAATGAGTGAGAAAGCAGGCAAAAAAGGGAAAGATGGCAACTCCTCTAAAGACTTTGCAGAAGCGGCAGCCAAGCAAGCTGCTCTCCGTAAAGCACTAGAAGATGCCAAGAAAGATCTCCAAGAACAAGGACAAGGAGGTCAAGAACTACAGGAAATCATCGACTTGATGAATAAAATAGAAGAGGATCTCGTCAACAAGAAGCTCAACAATGAGTTACTTAAAAGACAACAGGACATAGAGACTAGATTGCTCAAAGCCGAAAAGGCAGATCGTAAAAGAGAAAAAGACAACAAAAGAAAAGGTGAGACAGCAGAGCAAATCATCAGAGAACTGCCCCCAAACCTTCAAGAATATTTAAAACAAAAAGAATCAGAAGTTGAACTCTACAAAAAAGTCTCTCCAGATGTCTATCCTCACTATCAGAAAATGATAGAAGAGTATTACAATGCATTGAAGAGTAACTAAGATTTACAACACCACAAAATTCTTTTATCTAAAGTGAATAACGTGTCAAAGGATATCATCTTTAAAATAACATCTTGTCAAAGCCAGATCGGTAAACTGGAAGAGTACGTCTCTCAGATAAGTAAGGAGTTTGACATAGATGACACTAAGTATCCAGATATACTTATCAGTCTCACAGAGGCTGTCAACAATGCGATCATCCACGGCAACTCTAGTGATGTGTCTAAGTGTGTTGACATCATGTGTAAGTGCAAAGAGCAAAATCTCACATTTACTATTAGTGATCAGGGAGATGGCTTCGATCCAGAGCAGATCAATAATCCTCTTGATGAGACCAACATAGAGCTGGAGGGCGGTAGAGGTGTACTCATCATGAAGAGCCTCTGCGATGAAGTTCAATACAAAAATGAAGGTCGTACCGTTGAAATGACCTTCAACATCAAAAAGTGACAAATCACATAGATTTCTTTACTGAAGATACCGATTATGTGGTATCAGAGAAGAGTCTGAGACTCTGGATCACTGAGATACTTACTCAAGAGTATGATTATCAATCTTACCAAATCAATTACATCTTCTGTAGTGATGATTATCTCCATACGATCAATGTAGATTATCTCAATCATGATACATATACCGACATCATTACATTTCCCCTTGAGGTCACTGACCATCACATCAGCTCCGATATCTTCATAAGCATCCCTCGTGTCCGGGAAAATGCTAAGCAATACCTCCAATCTGAACAAGATGAACTCCTCAGGGTAATGGCACATGGACTACTCCATCTCTTCGGACTAGATGACAAAACCGATGATGACAAAGCTCTTATGCGTAAGGCAGAATCAAAGTTAATTCAACTCTATTACACTCTATAACCTGATAGACTCTCTGCTATTAAAGGTCATTGTGTCTCCCAATGACAGCTAATACGGACCTCCTTCTCTAATACTCTCACATCCGTGCTATTTGACTCTAATTGAGATGACAATCCAAACAACTGAGCTAAGTCCACCTAGATATAGAAACAATTTTATATTTGTTTATTTGATAATATATTGATTAATAAGTAAGTAATTACATTTTACATAAAATTAAATTTCGTTTTTTATTGACAATCTCTCTAATTAGGATTAACTTAGTTTTAAGCATTTGTAATTGATCTAGGTCAATTACTATTTTATCAACTTCCAAATTTCCTATCATGAAAGACTTCCAACTTTCTACAGCAATTCCTATTGCCGTAACCAAACTTCGTTACTTTGTTAATCCAAAGTATCCTTCAATCTATCAGATTTCTTTTTATTACTACTGCTTCTTTATTTCGAAGATAATCATTGCATTTGCTGATAAGTGTAGCTCATCATTTTCTAACCTCAAAACAGATGAGCCATGCTAGTAAAGAACAAAAAAGAAATTATTACCTGCTTGATGTTTATTTTGCTCTACTTGGGTATCACCAATGCTTATACACATCATCTCTTAGAGTTCTCGATTGCCTTACTTGGAACTACTCTGATTATGATGTTGGGGCTCATACTGATCAATAATCGTATCGTAGCCAATCTCACATATATCTTATGTACTGTGTCCAATATACTCATCTTGAATATCTATGGAGGACTTGCTATCCAATATCTCCTGCTTTCAATTGTAATCCTATTTGGTCTCAATCAGATGAAGTGCAAAGTGATCAGATCTAAAGAATGTATAGAAAAGGAAAAGAAGAAATTCGAATCTAGAAGTAAAGAAATAGAACTCTTTGCACAAGTGATGACACATGACATCAAGATGCCATTGCAAACAATTGCGAGCATCTGTAGACTATTGAGAAAAGACATTGCAAAAGGTAAGATCAATACGACACATCATTCGATGATGAAGCATGTCGTTGCGAGTGTAGAGATGGCCCAAGATCTTGTCAATAGTTTGACACAAAAGTTTGAAGAAGACTATGCAGAAGGAAGTGTCAAAAAACTCAATCTTCAGACCTTGATCCAAGAGACTGCAGCTACACTCAAGTATCAGATCAAGAAGACAAATACTGAACTCATCACAGATAACCTAGGAGAAGTGATGGGAGATGAGAGAGCTCTCAAGACAGTATTCTATAATCTGATCAACAATGCGATAAAATATCAGCCCAAAGATGCGAGCCATCCAATAATTAGTATCTCTCATACAGTACAGGATCAGATGCATGTCATCCATGTAAAAGACAATGGCATAGGGATAAATGAAGGACTAGTAAGCACAATCTTTGAGCCATTCAAAAAGCTTCACAGCAAATCAAAATACTCGGGTTCTGGACTAGGTCTCTTCCTCTGTAAGAGTATAGTAGAGAAACATCGCGGGACGATCTCTGCCACGTCTCAACTCGGATTGGGTACTGATATCAGCATCATGTTACCTCAAATGCATTAGAGTGGAAGTAATTGGAGCCTCAATCAATCTACATAGCATGCTCTTCAATAATAACTAGAATGCACAACAGCTCTAGAACTAGTAAGCACAAGTTGTTCCACGTGGAACAACTTGTGTTTTTTTGTTTCATCCTACTAACCATCATTTAAAGAAAGACGCTGTAACAGTGTCAAAAACGGCCATGAGTGATTCTCCATAGCTTATGGTCTGTCATACTCTCTCATACATCTGATATAGGACAAGGATAACCTAATTGAAGTGGCGATTTCTCAATCTCATATCACTGACTTTCTGTAAACCAATATCAACATAGGATAAATGACTGCATAGGAAGAATCTCTACTTATGGACAATCCCTGATAGTAGAGCAATCAAAACCATGCCTTAGATTACCTCTTTTAGTCACCTGCAACTCACTTACAAAACTGATATATCCAGCAAAGAGTGTACATTTACTTATCAGACAATATACTGCTACAACACTCTTGGTTCACAAAGAATGACATATCTAATACCCAGAGAACTTCATCATCAATTTGAATCACACCCAATGATGGCATGTTCCACGTGGAACCAACCGTAATCTGCTATCAATCCCCGTGACTGTTCCACGTGGAACAATTATTAGTATCGGCTGTTTATACTGGTTCGCTATACGTCTGCAAGCACTATCCATACTATTCATCACAAGAAATACCATTAGTTAATCTCAATAATACTCAGATCTTCTCACCACTCCCTCCATCATAAGAGGAAAGCCTAGTTGAATCAATTTCCCTATCTTTGCTGCTATACTTCAGAATAAACACACCTCATGACAAGATATCACATTACCCTATTACTCGTACTGTCAATATTCTCTACTACTCTAGTCCTTGCACAAGAGAACACGAATACCAATAAGTTTAGACAGTTAGAACAAGATCTCCCGACTCCTAATAACTATAGAACAGGCTCTGGAGCACCTGGACACCAATACTGGCAGCAAAAAGTTGATTACAAAATGTCAGTAGAAATCAATGACAAAAAACAAACCCTTACTGGAAGCGAGACGATTACTTATACCAATAATTCTCCTGATAGACTCGACTACCTTTGGCTCCAGCTAGATCAAAATGTCAGAGCAACTGACTCAGATAAATATAAAATCTCTACATCCACTCTCTCTGATGATATGTCTACGAATACCCTCAAAAACTTAGAACCTTGGTTTGAAGGTGGATTCAATATCACATCAGTGACGTCTGGTGGTCAAGATATCGACTATACAATCAACAAAACAATGATGAGAATAGACCTGGATACTCCTCTCTATACAGGAGATACCTATACTTTCTCAATTGATTGGTGGTATAATATCAACGATAGAATGCAGATAGGCGGGAGATCAGGTTACGAATACTTCGAAGAAAACGATAACTACCTCTATACCATAGCTCAATACTTCCCGAGACTCTGTAAGTATAATGATATCTATGGATGGCAAAACAAGCAATTTCTTGGAAGGGGAGAATTTACACTAGAGTTTGGAGATTATGAAGTATCCATCACTGTACCAAGTGATCACCTTGTCGCTTCCACAGGGACACTTCTCAACCCAGAAGATGTCCTCACATCAGAACAAAGGAATAGACTAGAACAAGCAAGAGAGGAATATGTCGACCCTGTCCTTATCGTAACTCAAGATGAAGCAGAGAAAGCTGAAAAGTCTAAGTCTAAAAGGAGTAAAACCTGGACCTTCCAAGCAGAGAATATAAGAGACTTTGCATTCGCTTCATCACGAAAGTTTATCTGGGACGCTATGGCAGTGAAGCAGTCAGATGGCAGTATCGTGATGGCGATGTCTATGTATCCTAAGGAAGGTAATCCCCTCTGGGAACTGTATAGCACCAAAGCTGTAGCGCATACACTCAAGTGGTACTCTCACTATACTTTTGACTACCCCTACCCAGTCGCTTGGTCTATTAACTCTAAGCGTATAGGGATGGAGTACCCAATGATTTGCTTCAATTATGGTAGGGTAGAAGAGGATGGGACATATAGCAAGAGAACTAAGTACGGCATGATCTCAGTCATCATACACGAGGTGGGACACAACTACTTCCCTATGATTGTTAACTCTGATGAGAGACAATGGACATGGATGGACGAAGGGCTCAATACATTTGTCCAGTACCTCGCAGAGCAACAGTGGTCACGAAACTATCCATCTAGAAGAGGGCAAGCTCATAAGATCGTCGACTATATGAAAGGTGATAAGTCTAATATCTCTCCTATCATGACCAACTCTGAATCTATCCACCAATTCGGTAATAATGCATATGGCAAACCAGCTACTGCTCTTAATATCCTCAGAGAGACAGTCATGGGCAGGGAATTATTTGATCATGCATTTAAGACTTACTCTAAGCGTTGGATGTTTAAGCATCCGGCACCTGCTGATTTCTTCAGGACTATGGAAGATGCATCAGCTGTAGACTTAGATTGGTTTTGGAGAGGATGGTTCTATACCACTGATCATGTAGATATCGCAATAGATAATGTCAGTCACTCTACGCCGAGTAGCTTTGACCCAGACCTAGAGAAGTCAGGAGCCATATCACCTCCTGATCGTATAGATATCACTACACTCCGTAATCAGACAGCAATCAAGGAAACTTACGAAGATCAAGATAGTAGACTCATAGACTTCTACTCTACTTACGATCCAAACAAGGTGTACGATTTCGAACGAGAAGAGTACAAAGCGAAGAAGAAAAACTTAACAGATGCTGAAAAAACAGCACTCAAATCTAATAAGCATTACTACCAAATAGACTTCAGTAATATTGGAGGGCTTGTGATGCCAATCATAGTAGAATTTAAGTATCAAGATAACTCAACAGAAATCTATAGAATACCAGCAGAGATATGGAATAAAAATTCTGAAAAAGTATCTAAGGTATTCGTCACTTCTAAAGTAGTCTCTCAAATCACATTAGATCCCTATCTCGAGACAGCTGATACTGATAGAGATAACAATTATTATCCATCACAATCGGAGATGTCAAGGTTTGATGTCTTCGAATCTAAGCAACGATCTAGACCTAATCTTATGCAAAAGACTAAAAAATAATATACACCTAATTAGGTATTAATATTAAATAATATAATGAGTATGCTTAGTTAAAAACTGGTCTAATATCGTATTAAATTCATCTGGTCGTTCCATCATAGGAGCATGACCACACTGTGGTATGAAGTGAAGCTCACTTCCATTTATCTTTTCATTGAACTTCTCAGCTACGAATGGTGGAGTAATAGTATCTTCTTTCCCCCAGATTAATAGTGTCGGTATCTTGATAGTGCCTAGCCTCTCTTCTACATTGTGCCGGATCGCTGTCTTTGCAGTGATCACCAGCCTTATTGCTTTGTTCTTATTATTAACTAACTCATAGATCTCATCAACCATCTCCTTAGTAACCACACTGTCGGGATCATAGAATGTCAACCTCGTCTTCTCTTCTATATAACTATAGTCTCCTCGTCGGGGAAATGTATTACCCATGCTATCCTCAAATAAACCACTACTCCCTGTGAGTGTCAAAGTATGATACTTATCAGGATTGCGAAATACAACTAACTGAGACAGATGTCCACCTAGCGAATTCCCTAGTACGTTAATCTCAGTATAACCCTTCATCTCCACGAAAGACTCAACATAATCAAGCAATCCACCTAATCCTGTTTGCTTGAGAGGCATATCAAATATTGGCATAATAGGCAATACTACGTTGTACTCCTTGCTGAATTTCTCTATGATACCAGTGAAGTTACTAAGAGAACCCATCAATCCATGCAGGAGTAGTAGAGTCTTCTCACCACCCAATGATTCATAATATTGAAATTTGCCTTCAGTTATTAATTCCATATCTCTGATTTATAATCTGCAATGTACTACCATCCCGTACACACAATTCACTGACTCAAGAAAAAGCACAAAAGTAGCGAAAGATCTCACTAATCACCTCAATAAAGAAATTATCTCACACCAGGGCAATTAGCAAACTCTCACTGATTACGAATGATGGAGTGATAACGTATACTATGCCATACAGCGACATAACTCCCGATCAGAATCAATGCTACTGCCTGATGTAATACTCCGAGACCAAGAGGGATATTCCCTTTGCAACTCACCACTGTAAGTATACCAACAATTATCTGTATTCCTAATAGCATAGCAAATATCTTGAATCTACGCTTGGAGGTATCAATTCCAATCTGATGATAAGCTCTCCATGCTAGATACACTACCACAGCTAACAAGTAAGCAGTACCTCTATGCAGAAATTGAATAAGTGCTGGTGCAAAAGCTGATCGTTCATAATACTCAAGATTAGAGATACTCCACATCTCTCCACGCGTAAGTATCTCTGGTATCAACTCTCCACCCATATCTGGCCACGTAGGATATACGAGACCTGCTCTCATACCACTCATGATACCACCAAGTACGATCTGTACAGCTAATAGTATTCCCAAACCGATAAATATCCGAGGGATCTGATGCCTTGTAAGACTTGTCTCCTTATCTAATTGACTATACAATGTAGCTCTCACCAAGAAAGCAAACGTCGCTACGGCTATAGAGAGGTGGATAGATAACTTATAAGCATTGACCCAGGGTCTGTCAATCAATCCACTAGCTACCATGATCCAACCAAAAATGGCTGCCAACATTGCAAACCCAATAACAGGAGCCATCTTAACCCATAGTCTTCGATCCATCCATTTACGTACAGTGAATATCACAGCAGGTATCAGAAACGCCAATCCCATCATCCTTGCCCACAATCTGTGGAAGTACTCCCAGAAATAGATAAACTTAAAATCTGAGAGACTCATCCCTTCATTGAGTAGATCGTACTGTGGTGTAGCCTTATACTTATCAAACTCTACATCCCAACTCGCCGCATCGAGTGGTGGCAGTACACCAGTGACGATTTCCCACTTAGTGATACTCAATCCAGAACCAGTGATACGAGTGATACCTCCGATGATGACTTGCATGAAGAGCAAGAAGCATCCGAGCATTAACCAATATTGAATTTGTCTTGTGTACATAGATTTCTAAACCGATGTGAAAGTATTAAGTTTTATCGAAAGAGAGCTTTCCACAAATCAACCGAAGTGTTATTATAAGTATTACTTAATTATTTAAAAAGAAAACCTATTACTTATTATAAGTACCTGTTAGAATGTGAAGAAAAGGCAATTCACACATAATCTCATAGATATTAACAGACTCAGATCATCAGAGATTATGAACTCACTATGATTACTCACAATCTGTGAAGAGTATCTATTGTGAATAAGATCGTGTGTATAAGCTCAATGTGAAATGAGCAAAAAGATGAGTTACCAAACATGAAATAAAGCTGTAATATATAAGAAGTTGATAATTTTTAAGACCTTGTGAATTATCAAATCTTTACACCACTTACTAACAGGCAATATCGCTTCTGATAAAGGAGTATAACGAGCAAATTGTCCCAGTACTCTGAGTAAAAAATGAGAGCAGTCATACAACGTGTCACCAACGCTAGCTTGTCAGTGGATGATAAGTTAGTCAGTACGATAGACCAAGGCTTACTCGTCTACCTAGGTATCGGAATAGATGATGAGGATACTGATAGAGACTGGCTGATCAATAAGATAGTCAATATGCGTATCTTCAGTGATGGAGAAGGGAAGATGAATCTCTCAGTACAGGAGATACACGGTCAAGTCTTAGTTGTCAGTCAGTTTACCCTTTACGCAAGTACTAAGAAAGGAAATAGACCGAGCTATCTCAGATCAGCCAAGCCAGATATCGCTATCCCTCAGTATGAGCAATTCTTAGCTAATCTCAAAAAAATTGTCCCGACACAGTCGGGGATATTTGGTGCTGATATGCAAGTAACTTATACCAATGATGGTCCGATAACGATCACTATAGACAGCAGGCACAAAGAGTAACAGTCATGACATTACAACAAGCACAGAGCAGAGTCGATCATTGGATCAAAGAGTATGGAGTCAGATACTTCAGCGAACTGACTAATACTGCCCTACTCATGGAAGAGGTCGGAGAGCTCAGCAGACATATCGCGAGGAAATATGGCGAACAATCATACAAGCAGACTCTCACTCCACAAGAGATCAAGCAAAGCATTGCCGGTGAGATGGCTGATGTCTTATTCGTGCTTATCTGCTTAGCTAATCAGATGGAGATTGACCTCGAGTCAGCACTTGTACAGTCTATCGATAAGAAGACAAGACGTGATCACCAGCGACATAAGCACAATCCCAAGCTCCATGATTGAGTCTATCAAGTCATATTGGATAGCGGCGAAGGGTGTAGGGAGGTTTGGCACAGTAGTAATCATCCTTGCGTCATTAGCAAGCATACTGGCATATGTCATCATACCTGATACAACCCACTTCGCTAATCTCCAAGTACCTGAGTACAATCTCTTACCACCGGGATCACAACGGATATTACTCGAGCATAGAGAGAGAGGAGAGTGGTCATTACTCCAAGGCTATACTGGTCTCACCACAGCGATACCGATGACGGAGCTCGTAGGCAAATCAGGACCAATCATAACATACAAAGACCTCAATGGCAATCTGAGAGAGCAGACAGTATCCAGTCTAGAGTCATACTCTCTGCATCAGATACAGTCCGACTTGGTTAAGACCAAGACCTATATCCTTGGCACAGATAAGTATGGACGAGACTTACTGAGCAGACTTATCTTGGGGATACGGATCTCATTACTCTCAGGATTGATAGCGGTATTTATCTCTACAGTCATCGGAGTAATTGTAGGTCTTACGAGTGGATATTTTGGCGGTTGGTTCGATGCGATCACAGTATTTGTAATCAACTCACTCTGGGCATTTCCGACTATCTTATTTGTGTTTGCTATTGTGATGGCATTTGGCAGGAGCATTACCATTATCTTTATAGCAGTCGGTTGCACACTGTGGATCGATGTGGCAAGACTTGTCAGAGGACAGACCAAAGAACTCAGAGAGCAAGTCTATGTCAGAGCTGCCAAGAGTTATGGTGCCTCATCGTATAGAATATTGAAGGATCACATATTACCCAATCTCTTAGGACCGTTATTAGTAATAGTAGCGGCCAACTTTGCCATTGCCATCCTGATAGAGGCGGGACTGAGCTACCTCGGATTTGGTGTCAACCCACCTCAACCTTCATTAGGTAATATCCTGAACGAAAATTACGGTTACGCCTTGAGTGGTCTTACTTTTATGGCAGTAATCCCTGCACTCTTCATCATGGTATTAGTACTGAGCTTTAACTTTGTAAGTAAGTCTATCAAAGACTACGCTGACACAAACGGATAACAATCTTGATAAACAGAGAAACAGAATTATTAGAAAAATTAGAAGCTGAACTCAATCTCAAAGCATTGCAGATCAAAAGCTTACTTACCATCACTCAAGCAATCAATGAGAATATCTCCAAAGAAGGCCTGTATAATATGTATCGGTCATTTCTCAGTTGGGAGATGGGTATACAGAAGATGGCACTCTTCATCAGGAGTGAAGATCTAGAGTGGGAGTGTGTCACCTCTATCAACTTTGACGAGGCCAATACTCACCTCGTCTTGCCTACAGTACTCTCTCAAGAGAGACTCTATACACTTACTGACAAAGACCCCGCAACACTGTCGGGATTTGATATCATTATCCCTGTCTATCACAAGCAGTCACCGATCGGATACTCTCTCATAGGAGGCATCAAGAACAAAGAAGACTTGTACAATAAGATCCAATTCATCACTACGATTACTAATGTCATCGCAGTAGCCATAGAGAATAAGCGCCTCTTCAAGCAACAGTTAGAGAGAGATAAGATAGAGAAAGATATGGCGCTAGCATCAGAGGTACAGAAGATGCTAATCCCCCAAGACATGCCCAACAGCGACGACTATGAAGTAGACCTCGTCTACCAACCACACAGCGATATCGGGGGAGATTATATCGATGTCATTAAGTTTGGTAAGGACAAATTTTCTCTCTGTATCGCTGATATTTCTGGCAAAGGGATAGCAGCAGCCCTCTTGATGGCCAACTTCCAAGCAACCATGAAGAGCCTGATCTTCCAGTATAGAGATATGGAAACCTTCGTCTATGCACTCAACGAATCAGTATTCAAAATCACCAAAAGCGAGAGATTTATTACCCTATTTATCGCCGAGATAGATATCACTAAGAAGACCATGACCTATATCAATGCTGGTCATTATCCGCCACTCTTATACAATGATGGAGAGATTATACATCTCAACAAAGGCACCACAGTCATCGGAGCATTCGAAAAACTCCCGATGATCGAGGAGACTACACTCTCACTGAGTGACAATGCTTTCTTACTCGCATTTACAGATGGACTTGCAGACATTAAGAACAACAAAGAAGAATATTTCGACGAAGCATATCTCAAACCATTCTTAGAAAAACATAAAGACAAAACACCAAAAGCCTTCAATGAGAAACTAATGGAGACACTTTTGAATTATAAAGGGAAGAATGCTTACGTTGATGACATCGCAATACTGACATGCAAGGTTAAGTAAGAGAGATCTCATTGAGAGTGAGTGATGCTTACGATGAGGCACATCGAGCTAGTATCCACTCGTAGGTAAATGTGATAAGGAAATCAAGACGACACTAATCAAATCAAAAAAACTGAGACGTCTAAAAAATGGCAAAGGCAAGAAAAAGTAAATTTATAACAGCAGTACTCGCATTCTTCGGAGGATGGCTAGGTCTGCATAGGTTCTATCTCGGAGACCATCAAGCAGGATTCGTATTTATCTTTTTGACAGTCTTCCTTTCTGCATTTACCATACCAGTGACCACTATTATGGGTGTCTTCGAAGCATTAAGGTTCTTCTCCATGGGTCAGAGTGAATTCGACAGGAAGTATAATAAGCACATGACCAACACCTACTCTCAAGATTATAGAAGACAGCGATCTGGAAAACAAGAAAAAACAGTAAGACAACCCACGAATTACAAAAAACGAGAAAATCCATATAAAAAAACAGGATTCAAAAAGTATGATGAGAGTGATATCGAAGGCGCTATCGATGACTTAGAACAAGCACTGAAGATCAATCCTACAGATAAGATGATCTCCTTCCGACTCGCATGTGCTTACTCACTCATGGAAGAGCCACAAGAATCTCTCAACTATCTCAAAGAAGCCATCAGACAGGGATATCAAGATTACAATACGATCAATACGATAGATGATCTCGCTTATCTCAGGATCTCGCCGATGTACCAAGCCTATAAGGCACAAGGATATAGTGCTAATCCGCAAGCACAACTCGCTGCACCAAGGAAGAAAGACCTCCTCCAAGACGATCTCCTCCTCTCACAACTCAAAAAACTCGCAGAACTCAGAGAACGAGGATTACTCTCAGAGACAGACTATCAGATCGAAAAACAAAAACTCAGGATCAGAAAAGGATAGTCAGTGAAGAGTCTTCGCTGAGGAGATATGGTGTCGTCACTTACCGTTAGTCACAGACCAGAGCTCCAATTATTGTTGATTACTTCGCCATACTCAAGAGAGAATGGCAGGGATACACCGACAAGCTGTAAACATAAGCGTATGTTTGAGTCCACAATACAGTCATATTACTATGAGATACTTCCTCCATATCGGGTACGATGGTAGCAACTATAAAGGTTGGCAAAAGCAAAAAAACACCCAAAACACTGTACAAGAAGTCATAGAGAAAAAGGTCTCACAGATATTCAAAAAAGAAATGACTATCTATGGGTGTGGACGTACAGACTCAGGTGTACATGCCAGCCAGTATATCATGCAGATCAATGTAGACCAAGCACCAGACTTCGATCTCAAGTATCGCCTCAACAAAAACCTTCCAGACAATATAGCTGTATTCGAGATCAGAGAAGTAGATGACAATCACAATTGTAGATATCATGCTATCGCGAGGACATATGATTACTTTGTCCATTGGAACAAAGATCCAGTACTGATGCGATATAGTGCATTCTACGAGGGGATACAATTAGACTACGATCTAATGAATAAGGCCACTGACCTGATACGTAACACCCGTGATTTCAGACCAGTATGCAAGCGTCCAGATGTCTATGATAATACCCTCTGCAATGTAAGCGAATGCAGAATATTTGTAAACGAACAAGAGGGACGTCTTAGGTTTACCATCACGAGTAATCGTTTTCTACGCGGGATGGTGAGACTCTGTGTATTCTTCTTACTGAAGGTAGGCACAGGAGCTCTCTCACTCTCAGATTTCGAAAAAATACTCACCCAAGAAATCCAATCAGAAGAAAAACAGCCGGCATTTCCCAACGGACTCTTCCTGAGTAAAGTACAGTACCCATTCATCACATTTCAAGACTCTCACCAATTGATCAAAATGCTCAAGCTAGGATTAGAGGAGTGATACTTATTTGAATTCAACATTCAGAAACTCTCTGTATCTTTAAGTTTGACTATTCTAAACCCATAAAATCACTCAGACAATGTCTCTAACAGAATCTACTATGTTGACTCTAGGTACTGAAGCACCTAACTTTCATATCCGCGATGTGATCTCTGATAACTATTATAGTCTAGATGATCTCGCATCGGAGACAGCCACAGTAATTATGTTTATCTGTAATCATTGTCCATTTGTGATTCATGTCAATCAAGGCTTAGTAGAGTTAGCCAATGATTATCGGAGTAAGGGAGTATCATTCGTCGCGATTAGTAGCAATGACGTGGAGAACTATCCAGATGATGCACCTGATAAGATGCGTATCGTAGCCAAGGTACTCAAGTATCCATTCCCATATCTCTATGATAAGCATCAAGAGGTAGCTCGAGCATACGACGCTGCATGTACACCTGACTTCTATATATTTGACGGAGATCGTAAGCTGGCATATCGAGGGAGATTGGATGAGAGTCGTCCAGGCAATGGAGTACCAGTGACAGGTAGTGATATGAGGGCAGCACTAGATCAGCTACTGGCTGGCAATCCAGTAAGTGAGAGACAGATACCCAGTGCAGGGTGCAATATCAAGTGGAAGTAGGGCTGGGAGAGATACAGATATACCATCGTATCAACAACTCACATATCTAGACTCTCACCAATTCATCAAAATGCTGAAGTTAGAGTGAGAAAAGAGAACCATTATTTGAGATTCACAACAAAATTCCAAAAAACACAATTACCTAATCTATTGACAATCAATATATTATAAGATATTTAGCAAAAATATCTTCCTCTTTTCACAGTTTGGCAAGGTATATGCAATATACTGTTTGTTCAGATTAGAGGAAAGATACTTAAGCAATTAGGTACTTCTTCACGACCGGTTCACAAGGGGGTAGAACCGGTCTTTTTTTGCCCTATAGTGAAGTAAAGATAGAGAATCAACAAGTCTCATCACATCTCCCGAGTCCAATACAGTGACGATCCGACAAAAAAAAAGAGGTAATGATCTTCATCACTACCTCTTAGTATTTATCTTTTAGTATTGTTTGTCAACTATACTCTAAGTGTATCTCTCTTAATTAGTCAATTCTGCGATATTAGGACATCCTTGCATCCTGTCGTCTACTTCGATATAAGTCTCTTTGAGTTTGGTGTTGACCCAGTTAAGGAAGTAATCATTCTTTTTACTCTGCTTAGCAAGATCTTGAATTTTTGAGTAATCTTCTTTGAGGTTAGCCTTATGAGGTTTGGTCTTAGACTGTAATTGGATGATACGATAGACTACATCACCATTGGGAAGAGGATACTCTAGGACTGTAGAGACTTCATCGATACTCATCTCTTCTATTGCGAAGTAGACCTCAGTTGGCAGCTCAGCAGTCTTGAAGAATGTCTTACCTGTTGCGGGGTTCTGGACACGACCATTATTGTGATAGCTCGGGACGTCCTCGTTAGAAAACTTCTTCACTGCATCACCAAATGAGATCTTACCCTCTGTGATTAATGTCTTGATCGAGTCTAGCTTAGACTTAGCTAGATCAATATCTGCATCAGTAATCTCTGGAGCAATCAGGATATGTTGAAGATTGATTTTGGTCCCTTTCTTTTCGAGCATCTTGATCAAGTGATAGCCAAACATTGTCTCCACAGGCTCTGATACTTCATTGACATCTAGATTATAAGCAGCCTCTTCGAACTCTTGGACGAATGTCCCTCTGGGAGCAAATCCAAGATTACCACCATTCATGCCAGAGCCAGGGTCATCAGAGTATTTTTTTGCTAACTCTTCAAAGCTCTCACCATCTTGAATCCGAGTATAGAGCTCTTCACTTGTTTTGAGGGCATTTCCTTTTTCTACATCATTGACTTCTGGTTGGATGACGATCTCTGCAAATTCTACCTCCGAACTTAGGTAGGGTAGACTATCCGTAGGGATTTGGTCATAGAATTGTTGCACCTCATTGGGAGTGATATTGACTGTCTGCATCAGCTGAGCTTGCATTCTTTCGGCGAGGAGTTGTTGCTCGAGATCTTCTCGGAGGTTAGCACGCATCTTATCTACTGTCATACCATAGTACTCCTCGAAGAATGCTTCATCATTGTTCATCTGACGGAGGACACCATTGATCCGGTAGTCGAGTTGAGAGTTGATCTCATCATCAGAGACGATGACACTATCGAGTCTAGCTTGGTGTACGATGAGTTTTTGGCCCATGATAGCTTCGAGGATTTGGCATTTGATCTCAGGACTGCCTTCTATGCCTTGCTGTTCGAGGGCATATGAGTATTGAGCTTCTACATCAGAGAGGAGTATGGTCTCGCTTCCTACTTTGGCTACGACCTTATCTATGAGGAGTTGCTCCTGTCCTATCAGTACTTGACTAGATACAGCTGCGATGATGAGTAGAGTGAGGAGATATTGTAATTTCATTAGTTATTATATAGCGTGATATACTTCGATTTTATTCCGTCTTGGATCAATTTGTCTTCGTAGTCTTTCATCAAGTTTTTTCTTCTGTTATGGAGGATGACTTTGACGATATTCTCTTGGACTAACGAGAGTGGAGACTTTTCTCTTGGTTTGATGCTTTCATCTATTTTGATAAAGTATGTGACACTGTCGAGTTCCAAGTCGTATTTATTTTGTTTTTGCCATTTCACTTTATCTCCGATTGACTCTGGCAAGGTAGAGGTAATTTTTGACTTGAGCACCCATTTGTCTCGGTCTAGCCAAATGTGACTACAGTTGCTCAGATCAATTGACTCTAGTGCTTTGATCGGATCTTTCTTTTTCCATGCCTTGATGAGTGCAGCAGTAGTAAGACTATCTTTAGACTGGATGTATGTAAGTTTGAGTGCCTCCTCTTTGAGTAGGAAGTCTTGTCCATTCTCATTGTAATATTGAGTTACCTGCATATTGGTCACGAAGGTGTCCATCTTCTGCTTGATCAATTGTTGCTCGAGATTTACCATGAGTAGAGATTCCCTGTAGTCGTTGAGGAGTTGCTTCATGTTTATCTCATCTCCGACAAATTCTTCTGCGGCGGCCACCATGGATTTTTTTCTGATCCACTGCTCGATATAGCTTGACTTGAGTACTGCACTATCGGCGTGAGTGGTTACCCAGTCTGGTAAGTCATCAGAGTAGAGTGTATTATTTCCCACCTTAGCCAGTGGATTGCCTGTCTGAGTGCCCTGCTCTTTACATGCTATGAGAGACAGTAGAGCGATGAGAGATATGACTATTTTGAGGTTGATTATTTGATCAGTTTATCTAGGATCTCTTGATTTATCTCTACTTGATATCTCGACTTCAGATCTGCGATCCAAGCCTTCTCTAAGTAGTCTTGGTAGTCAGCGATGATATATCCCTTTGCCTCGTCAAAGTTCTTAGTGCCTGCAGGTAAGACTGCTGAGATACGTGAGAGAGTCAGACTCTTATCGACATTCTGAGTAGTGTGTACAGCGCCGACAGTAGGATCGATATCTTTGAGTAGTGGAGACTCGATACTGAGAGTTTCGGCATCTTCTACTACTATGGTTGCTTTCTCACCATTGTACTTCGCTTGGATAGCAGAGAGGCTTTTCTTCTTAGCCAATGCTTTTTGGATCTTAGCTAGTGTCTTGGCATCGTCAGATTTGACAGTTGCTCTCTCTAGGACTACTCTGTCCCCCCATTGATAGTTTGCGGTATTCTCAGTGTAGTATTTCTGGAGACCGACACTATCTTGACTTGCCTTGTCCCACACCTCTTGCTTGGTCGTTTCGAAGAGGAGGATACCTTCTTCGTACTCTCTCATGAGTGCCTTGAATGCAGGGTACTTCTTCTCTAGATTTGCTTCTTCGTACTGAAGTACAGCATCATTAGTGAAGAGGTCAAAGAGGTTCTTCACCACATCGATTGTAGGTACGTCCTTGGTATACTTGAGTCTCTCTTTGGTATTGCTCTTGCAGAAGTCAGCAAAGTCAGAGAGAGTGAACACCTTCTCACCACCCTTGAATGTGAGTAAGTCCTCATTGGGCATCTCGGGCTTCTTCCATTTATAGCTATAGAATTCTTCATCTAACTTAGAGTTAAATGTATTGAGAGCTCTCTTATTGACGACAACATTAGCGTCCTGCTTGATGGATTCGATGAGGGCTTGCTTTGAGATTTCTAGTCGATCGTCTCTCACGACCTTCGCCTTGAGTGTCCTCCTGAGTTTGTCTATATTAGTGTTCTCTTCTTTACTTTGGCGTTGGATGATATGCCAGCCCAGCTTACTCTCTACTGGTGGAGAGATATCACCATCATTCTTCAGGGCAAATGCTGCTTCCTCAAAGGTTGGATCATATTGATTGATCTTTATCTTTCCTAAGAAGCCACCTTTAGCAGCTGTATTTTTGTCTTCAGAGTACTTCATCGTGAGTTCCTTATACTGCGTAGGATCTGCAAGGAGGACACGGTATAGTGAATCTATCTCTTTCTTTGCCGTTTTGTTAACTACCCCATTTCTATCTTTCTTGATTACGAGGTGAGAGATAGTCATTTCGCCTTTGGCTGGTCGTGTATTAGAGACTTTAATGATGTGATATCCCATCTTAGAGAGGATAGGCTCCGAATATTTACCGACAGGCGTATTATACATTGCATTTTCGAATGCATAGAATCCACTTGGGAGAGGTGCTACATAGTAACCAAGGTATCCGCCATCGACAGCAGATGCTTGATCTAGAGACACCTCTTTAGCGAGCTTTGCGAAGTCCTCTCCTCGTTGTAATCTTTTGGAGATTTCCTTTACATTGGCTTCTACCTTATTCTTGATCAGGTACGAAGACTTGGCGTCCAATGGCAAGAAGATGTGACTAACCTCGACATCAGTCTTTCTTCTCTCTATCACTTCATCGATGAGGTTAGTCGTGACTTCCTTATCATTGAGATATGAGTTAGCGAGTTGCTTTCTGTACCCTGCGAGTTCACTTTGGAGGGCAGGGACTGTGTCCAACTTGAGTTCTTTAGCTCTCGCAACCTTGAGTTTAAATTTTTTGTAGAGGTCTAAGTACTCCATCACACTCTCTTCTGAGTAGTTAGCGGCGTCACCATTATTTTTCTCATAGATGTATCGGAACTCCTCAACTGTAACAGGGTTACCCTCTACAGAGAAGAGGACGTCGTCATTACTCTGACCACTGAGTGTAAATGAGAAAAGGACAAGACAAAAAATTCCAAAAAGTAGATCTTTCATAATATGGATTAGAAGTAATTAAATTTCTGAGTGCAAAAGTACTCAATTGATGAGAAACGGTGTTGCATTCTATAAGAACGGAAGTTTACCACAGCTTATTAAGAATTTAACAGTCACCTGAGAGACTTCTTTGTATATTCTAAAGAAGCCATTCTATTTATTGATCTCCTACATCCAGCAGTGAATGGCATACAAACAGAGAAGTATATAAGCCAGTTACCATTAGAAATGTCAATGGAGCAACATTCTTTAGTTCCTCAGCACACTGATCGATTGATATTAGTATCTTGGTGGAGGGAATGTATTTTTGAGATTATAAAAAGTTGATAAAACTTATAAAAGCCTAAAGTTCGTTAAATCTAATTACATAGTATAGAGATATGAATCATTCAAAAATGTACTGCTTCAAGTATCTACTGTTGCTATTAGTCTTATTACAATTATTAATAACTAGCTGTAACAAATACACAGACTGTGAAGATTGCCAGCTTAGAATCCACTTTGGAGAAGAAGAATTTGAATATAATAGAACCAGTGCAATAGAAATTTCTGGTAAAGAAGATAGATTTACAATTTACATAAGCAGAGAAGACCAAAATCAAATCATAAGAGAAACATTTTATATTGGTCAGATTCCTGAATCTATTGGAGTTTACCCTACAGTCAGTATTTTTGATTGGGAAGATTCACCAGATAACCATACTAAGGGAGGCTTTCGTACTTACTTATCAGACGGTGATGTTGGAGGGAAGAGTTATCAGCCTGATACCAACTATACTAATTACATAGCAATCTTTGATTGGAATCCCGAAGAGGGTTACGTTGAAGGTCAGATAGTAGGGACTTACATC
>CALLAW010000022.1 GCA_938001865.1 uncultured Saprospiraceae bacterium
TTTTCTCATCTACTCCAAGTAGCTAATGGATATCAGTGAGTAGAGGAAGTATGAGTAGAGGAAGTAATGGTGGCTCTCTCTCAAAGCAGAACCCTGTCGAGCCCAATTTGGAAGAAATATGGGTTATCTTAGAGATAGCTGTAAGCGAGGGACGAAAAACACATTGAATGAAAAATCTGAAGAATAAACCTTAAGCGACTCAATTTTGTCAGCCCTCAAAAAAGCAAAGAGTTTTATCAGACATATTGCTTTTTCTGCTTCCCGCGATCTTTTCTCACCAGACCACCCAAAAGAGTGGATTTTTGGAAAAATATTCAAAATTTGACATTTAGACATAATGAATTGATATTCAGGTATTTGAGATAGGTTATTCAAAGTTTTATCTAAATTAGAATAATATTCTCTTTGGTCATACTCCGCATATAATTAATACGTAAGCTCAGTCATTAATCAAAAAATTTTGCAGTATGAAACTTACTCAATTCTTAAGTATCTTCTGTTTCGTTCTCGGAGTTATCTCTCAATCTCTGTCAGCTCAGATTAGTCTAGAGTTGGTTGGTGGCTTGGATCGAAGCTTTAGGACACTCATCGAAAATGACATGGGCAATCAACTTGTTATCGAAAGTCGGAAAGAAAATGAAATGTCGAAATTGCAGCACAGATTTGGAATCAATGCTCTTGTCACACTTCTTCCTTCTCTGCAATTCAAGTCTGGGCTTCGATATGCTGAGACTGGATATATTATAGCAACTTATAGCCAACCTCAAGTCTGGGGTGGGGGTACAAGTGATCTTCCTTACCTTCAGGAGCTGTACAAAGATTACGTTTACTTAGAAGTGCCATTGCAACTTAGGTGGTCACCACTCAATCAGTCTATGGTGAGTCCATTTGTCGAAGGAGGTATCAATCCACACTTCAGCCTTCATCGGAAGACTAATCAAGTCTACTCTGATGGTAATGTCAGAAGTTCAAAGACCAGTGAAAGAGAGACTCCTCAATCTACCTATCACTCAATCTATTATGTAGCTGTAGGTAGTCTGGGTGCTTCAGTTCAGATTACTGATGCTCTCTACCTTACCGCTCAAGCTACTGGTCGTTACCATCTTACCAAACTCGTCGAAAATGATCCACCGATCAACGAGAAACATCAAAGTATAGGCGGTGAATTTGGAATTGGATACCAATTCTGATAGGGAGTATTGATTGACTCTGGCTTACTCAGGATACAACTCTAGTCTCTCAGCTCTGTAAGATAGGTCAAAGTCTCCCCATCCTCCACCAGTGCTCAATGTATTGTTAAACAAGATTACTGCTTCGAATACAACGTCACCCTCAGGGTAGTTCACTTCGATGATACGACTTTGACGAGCACCATTGGAGTTGATATTACCAGGTGAGATGAGCCTATTGCCAGTCTGAGGGAGTGCATCTACATCACTTATATTACTTGAGTAGAGTTCTTGGCCTCTTTCTTTGCCGTATTGCCAGACTTGCTTGATCGTCATGTTGGCTACGTCGATACTATACTCTACAGCTCTGATATAGTCAGAGTTACCATCAAAGTTTCTATTGGTGCCATTGTCAAAGCAAAAGATATTACCATTGTCAAGCACCATGGCTGCATGTTGGCCCCATGGCCAGCTGAATGTATTGGCATCTGCTTCGCCTGATTGGATATTGTCTGTATAGGCAATGCCATCTGGATTGGTTGCAGTCAATAAGTAGTCTCGAGTGTCGATCCCATCGCCAGCGTCTCCAGCGAGTTCCCATCCTTGATGAGGGGCGATGATCCACTGGAGGTGATTGTCCATATCTACCTTGATCACGCCTTGATTCCGAGCTGAGATGACAAGTCCATCTGTCGCTTCATCATACCAGATAGAGTTGACATGAGCCCAATCAGAACTATTCCATACGATGTCAAATCTGTCGACATCTAAGACCTCTCGGAGGTTCCACTCTCTGATGAGATCTCCAGTGAGTCGATCTATTTCGATGATGTAATCGAGTCGGGTTGAGAGTGCCAATTTAGTGACTGGAATGATGAGGTTACCATCTGGTTTTTCGATAATGTCATGATGTTGCCAATACCCTCCAAGAGACCAACTGGTCACTAATCTACCAAGCATATCGTATTCGTAGACCTGATGATCTTTTGCCCAGATCCAGTTGCCATTATTGAGTCTTTGGAATGGTCCTATCCATCCTTGGATGAAGTCTAGGTTGAGGGTGTATCTCACTTGGCCAGATGGATCAAAGATCGATGGGTAGAACCGAAAGTACCCTTGTCCACCTATGCTCAATTCCATCAAGTTCCACCCTGGTTCCATCAATTGGTCTTCCTTTGCAATGATATCGATCTGAGGGAAGAAATCTGGTAACGTATCAGTCAATAACCTCAGCGTGTCTATTGCTAGAGTACCATTCTCTTCTGACTTGATCTCTACCTTGATCAGATTCTCTGTACCGCTATAGAGTCCGTGTATGCCGATGTCATGCGTAGTGTTGCAGTCCGATGGTGGGGAAGAGATTGGATGGCCTCCGAGCACGGTAGCGGTGATTTGAGTCGGTATAGGTGATGAGTACGCAAGTGATGCAGACAGTGGGGTCAGACCAGTAGGGTTGAGAGTCAACTCTATCTCATCTGAGACCAGCATATCTATCGGTACGAGGATTGGCATTTCAGGTTGTTCATCTATTGCCCTTTCACAACCTATCAGTGTGCAGACAAGGACGATTAAGATGGCCTTATACATTTTCATACTCGTTAGATATTGATATTGGTACAACACCACGTGACATTTGGCTACGACCTCCTACTCTTCCTCTCCGCTCGTATCTTCTACTGTGAGTAAGTTCCTTTCATTGAGATAATTGAACCACTTGATGACCTTCTTCATATCACTGACATAGACCTTATCTTCGTCATACTCTGGGATGATCTGCTCGAAGTATTCTTCTATCTCATGCTTAGGTGCAGAGGTCGATACAGGAGGAGTCTTGTCAATTACTGACAACATTTTGGTAAATACAGTCTTGAGATCCTCAGTATCTTCGAGGGTATAGATACCTACGGTAGATAATGGGGTGAATTGGTGCTTTCTTACTGAGCAGAAAGTCGACTTCCCTGAGTCGATATGTTTGATGACGATACCATTATTTCTACTCGTGACGATCTCATGTACTCCAGACATCCCAGATACAACTACGTAATTATCAAGTTTCATTTACTTCTCTTTTTTTGGACTGCAATATTACGCCAAATCTTCGAACCAATACTCTCTGATAAATCCTTACCTCACAATTTTGTGATTATAGACACTGCCATCATCTGCCTGTACACTGATGATATACATCCCAGATTGCATAGATGCTAGACTGATGTCCATCTCTAGTGTATTGACTTGATGAGACTGTACCACTTTTCCCGTAAGGTCAATCACCTGTACGTTGATATCACTCTGACACTCAGGGGTAAATGCTAAACTCACTCGACCATCTAATTGGATGATCTGAGGTGTACAGCTATCGAGAGTACTCTCATCTGTGTCAAGAAAGAATCCAATCTCCTGATATTGGCTGAAAAAATCTATCGTTGCTTCGACAACAGGGGCTACACACTGCCCGTGATTGCTCTCTGGTCCATACTCTTGAGCTTCGAGATCTACTGCTCCATTAGCATTCATAACACTAGCAGCATAGAGACTATTCTCATACGTCACTTGGTCATCGCCGGCACACCCCATGAGTCGAGTAGGTGCTTGAGGTACCCAATCGATCAGATCATTCCGAGCTAGTGCTTGGTTGATAGGATGCTCAGGGTCATTGAGTAAGGAATCTAAGATGTCTTCTCTGAGCATGAGTTTGGGGAGGATCTGAGTATTAGACCCACTGAAGAGTGTACCTATCAATGCGATATTCATACTGAAGAGATTGATCTCTTCATCTCTAAACTTCTCAATAGGATCGATAAACTCTGACTTGAAGATATCATCAAGAGCAAAAGGCTCCATCAAGTCAGGGTAAGTGAATTGGAGAGAGAGGACGACCCAAGGCAAGTATGCGACTGCTTGATATGGCATGTCACCTAGGGTAAACTCTGGCATCCTCTCAGAGATACTATATGGCCCACTCAGATGACTCGCAGCTGTCACCGTTGACAGTCCCTCAAATCTACCAGCCTCGATATCACGCTGTAGTGCAGCTGAGGCATGTCCTCCCTGAGAGTACCCTGTCAAGAATACTTGATCATTGAGTACTACATCCTCCTGGATAGAGACCTCTCTCATTGCGATCAGTAGATCAGCACCAGCACTTGCTTCACTTGCAGAGTGGATATATGGATGGATGCCCTTACTATCACCTAGACCGATATAATCAGGGAGGGCTGAGGCATATCCTAGAGCAGCCATGATCTTGCCGATACTCGACTCTACATCCCTTGATGGGACATCTTCTCTACTATTGGCAGTGCCATGCTGATAGACTAGCTGGGGAAATGTCCGTCCTGACTCGATCGGAAGGCAGACGAGACCAGAGGCAGTATCTAGCTGTGTAGTGATATGCTCCGTAAGGTAAAGCACCTTGTAGACCTTCTGAGCAAATTGGGGATTGTCCACGCCATACTCTGTTGCTGCTTGTGCAGTTGATACTTCGTCAATCAACTCATAGCTGATCAAGGTCTGACCAAATGCTATTTGGCTAAGCATGACAATAAGGAATAATAGGTACTTCATATTCTGTGTTTTAGATATTAGATCTTAATCTGAGGATTCAAGTCGGTTAAATGTCTTAAAACTCTGCTACATTTGCAAGACTAATGACCAGTAATTGCCAAATGTTTAGATTATCGACAGTTCTTTTTGCTTTTGCACTGCTGGGAGTTGCTTGTGTACCTCCATCATCGAGAGAGGAGAGTATCGTCGATACTGATATCATGCAACCCGAGATCAGGCGAGTAATTGACTTGCGTAATGCTGAAGAGATAGACTCCTTGATTGCAGATTTTAACTCCACATTGACTTCTGTGAGGTATCGTGCTGCAGAGTCTTTTACTTCTTTGCGTACAGCGAAGTGTATCGACCCCCTCATCCAATTGCTCTCAGATCCGAGTAATGATGTAAGAGTGATGGCAGCATATGCTCTAGGTCAGCAAGGTGATCCAGCAGCAGTCGAGCCATTAGTCAAGGCATTCAAGCCGAGAGATACCATCTCCATCGACAATCGATTCAATGGGACCATACTTGAGTCCATAGGTAAGTGTGATGATGGAGTCAGATATCTCAAGTTCTTAGCCAATCAGAATACTTATCGGAATACGGATACAATCTTGCTCACGAGTCAGGCACGATCTATCTATCAATATGGACTCAGAGGGAAGATACTCCAAGAAGGGACTGATAAGATGATAGACTTCGTACTGAATGAAGACATCCCGAATCAAGCACGACTCTATGCAGCTCACTATCTCGCTAGAGCTAAACAATTAGATATCAAGCAGTATCAATTCAGGATAGCTAATCAGTTCGTCAAGGAAGACGATGTAGACATCAAGATGGCTCTGGCTCTAGCACTCAAGCATGCCGATCCAGTACCTGATATCCAACAACTGCTCTACGATGGTCTCCAACTGCAGAATGATGATCGAGTCAAAATCAATATCCTCAGGACACTCTCAAGATTTACTCTCAATGATACCATTATCTCATCTCTAGAGCTGACAGCAAGCCCTCTAGTCAAAGAAGCTATCGCTGACTTCTATGGGAGCTATCATGATGAGAGTATAGCTCCTCTCATCCGACAGAAAGCTAAGGCTACTCAGGATACTCTCTACAAAGCAAAGCTCTACAAGGCATACTTCAAGATCATCCCACACTACTTCGGTAAGTCTCGGAATGCAGCTCGATATGAAATCACTAAATGTCTCGACTCGGATCTGTCAACTCATGAGTATACGAGATTCGTCGATGCGCTGGGATATGATATGCTCAGTTATGATATGCTAGATGAGATCTACGATACCATCTCGGTAGAGCCTATCAAGACTGCCATCGCAAGATCTCTCACTCGGATACTTACCTCAGAAGACTTCGAATATGTGTTTTCATCGTCACCAAGGTATGCTCGACTCAAGATCTTAGGGATCATAGAGAAGATTGTCGAGGACGGTGACGTAGGTGCTCTCTATGAGATTGCCCCCGCTCTTGCTGACCCCAAGCTTAGTCGGTTGATAGATTCCACTACATTTATCCAGAATGCAATGGATCGACTCATCTTGCCTCGGGACCTCGAGACATATGAGATACTACACCCTATCATCGATCAGCTCAATGATACCACTACTGTATCGAGATATACACCAAGTCACTTACCAGTACGCTGGGATATCTTAGAGAGTCTCAATCAGAGCACAGAGTTTGTCGTCAAGACCACGCAAGGCTTATTCTCGATGAGTCTGATGCCAGCATTGGCTCCAGAGTCGGTAGCCAACTTTACACGATTAGTAGTTGAGGACTTCTATGATGGTAAGTTGTTTCACAGAGTAGTGCCCAACTTCGTAGTGCAGACTGGATGTACGAGAGGGGATGGCTATGGGAGTATCAACAGTACCATCCACTCAGAGTTAGGGCCGATGAATTATGATTCGGAGGGTTATGTAGGTATGGCATCGGCTGGACCACATACAGAGTCGGCGCAATGGTTCGTCACGCATAGTCCTACTCCACATCTCGATGGCAGATACACCATATTTGGCAGAGTGATCAAGGGGATGGACACGGTACATAAGCTCCAAGAGGGAGATACGATTATAGATATTATCAAGGTCGATTGACTCACGGTATTACCTCATAATCACTTAATATAGAATAGAATAGAATAAAACCAAAAGATAAATCATGACAAAGCGAACAGCATTTTATGATATACATGTCAAGGCAGGTGCCAAGATAGTCCCATTTGCAGGTTACGACATGCCAGTAGTCTATACCTCTATCAGCGAAGAGCATCTCGGAGTGAGGCAGGCAGTAGGACTCTTTGATGTCTCACATATGGGACAGTTCATCGTACGAGGCAAGCAAGCTTATGACCTTGTGCAGCAAGTCAGTAGCAATGATGCCTCCAAGCTCTCACCAGGAGAAGCACAGTATAGTTGTCTACCCAATGCTGATGGTGGCGTGATAGACGATCTCATAGTCTACAGACTCTTCGATGATCAGTGCTCTGCAGGAGAGCAAGCCTACATGCTTGTGGTCAATGCCTCCAATATCGACAAAGACTGGAAGTGGATCTCCGAGGCCAATACATACGATACACAACTCATCAATATCTCCGATAAGACGAGTCTCTTAGCTCTCCAGGGTCCTAAGGCTCTAGATGTGCTGAGGACTCTCACTGATGTAAATGTCGATGAGATTGCCTTTTACAACTTTGCCAAAGGTACAGTAGCGGGGATAGACAACGTACTCATATCAGCAACCGGATATACAGGTGCAGGCGGGGTAGAGCTCTACTTCGACGAGTCTCGGAGTGCAGAGATGTGGGATGCATTACTGGTAGCTGGTAAGCCAGAAGGTCTTGTCCTAGCGGGATTAGGTGCTAGAGATACTCTGAGACTGGAGAAGGCATACTGTCTCTATGGACACGAACTGGATGATGAGACCTCACCAATATCAGCAGGTCTAGGATGGATAGTTAAGACTAAAAAGGAAGAACAATTCTACAGTAAATCAATATTCGTAGACCAACGTAAGTCTGGAACTCCACGAAGATTAGTCGGATTCCGTATGGATGACAGACGTATCCCTAGACAAGGCTACGAACTCTGTGATACTGACCAGAATATCATCGGTAGGGTTACCTCTGGTACCATGTCGCCAAGCTTAGATGTGCCGATAGGCCTAGGATATATCGATGTCAAGCACAAAGAAGTAGGGACAGAGATACTACTCAAAATCAGAAGTAAATATTATCCAGCAAAAGTGGTGAAAATGCCATTTCTCTAAACAATCTGATCTAAAGTCCTATTATACTAGATAGCGAATATAATTATGAACTATCAAGAAGCTAGAACAGAGTTTGTAGAGCGATGGGGCTCACTAGGGATCAACTGGGGTGTCAATCGTATCTTGGGTCAGATCCACGGGTTACTCCTGACTGCCACTGAGCCCATGTGTGCTGATGATATCATATCGATGCTAGACATCTCTAGGGGGAGTGTCAACACTAATCTGCGGATACTCATAGATTGGGAGCTCATCGAGAAGTGTCATATCACTGATAAGCGCAAAGAGTTCTTTACTGCCGAGAAGGATATGTGGATTATTTTCTGCCAGATCATCAAGCAAAGAAGAAAGAAAGAACTCGACCCCCTCTTAGAGACACTACAGACTCTAGCCGTATTAGAGTCATCATGTGACCATTCCAAGGAACTCTCCGATATGATCAAAAGTATCGATCTCTTCTCAAGGAAAGTCGATAAGGCACTGCACCAAATCGTCAAAGAGAAACCAAATTTTCTTGTCTCTACATATCTCAGAATGTAGGTTTACCAAATATCATGTTACCAATCGGACAAGCTGAATGACAATGCTGAGATAGACTCCCTGCTTTCATGAAGTTTTTGCATCTTGTGATTTCTAATGGTTTAAAATAAGATCTCACTTATCCTTTATATTTATGCAAATTGCAAGTTTCCGCCCTCTGATTCCAGATTCTAAAAAAATCGGTATCCCCAAATCATTTTTTACGACAGTAAAAGACCAGTATATCGAGTATAGAGACAATGGATACTTCGAGGAGGCCGACAAAGATCAAGTCATCATCTATGATATTACACTCAATGGTAAAGTCCATACAGGATTTATCTGCTGTATAGACTCCCAAGAAATCACGCAAGGTAATGTCATCAGACATGAGAATACTCTCAAAGAGAAAGAGGTGCTCATGATGAAACTTATCAAAGATAGACAGGCTAATATCAAACCAATACTCCTGACGATACCTAACTCCAAAAATATCGATAAGTGGGTCAAGTCACAGAGAAGCAAAGACACGATCTCATACGCTTATGGGAAGTCTGAGCTGCATACACTGACTCCAGTGACCAATAAGAAAGCAATCAAAGAGATCATAAATCTCTTCGACAAAGAAGTCCCTAGGGCATATATCGCTGACGGTCATCATCGATGTTTTTCGATTGATTACTTACTGGAGAAAGATCCAGTCAAGTATAGTAAGGTCTTGGTCGTGTTCTTTCCGTTCAGTGATTTGATGATCAAGCCGTACAACCGTATCGTAGAGTTTGACAAGAAGATGTCAGCAAATGCCCTCGTCAAGATACTTCAAGACTTTGTCAGCATCAAGCAGGTAGATCGCTTCATCCAATCAGATACTCGGAAGAGGTTCTGTGTCTATATCGATAGTAAGTGGTATAGCTGCCAATGGGATAAGGAGCTACTCAAGAGGATAGATGGAGGGAGTCTTGATCTCTTCAACCACCATATCCTCAATGATGGTCTATATCGACATCCTCATACGACTCACTATATCCAAGGAGACACGGCACCTAAGCAAGTCGTCAAGACTGTCGACAAATTGAAAAATAGTGCTGGATTTTTCTTTGCACCTTTGACGTATGATCGATTGATTGGAGTACTGGATACAGGTAGACTCGTAGTGCCTAAGAGTACCTACTTCGAGCCTCGGATGCGTAACGGTGTCGTCGTCCAACATCTCTAAAGTTAATCTCACTCTCTTATTCTCTACTCACTGTGACCTATAATTCCGTATGAAAATCTATACAGCAGATAAAGTCTATCCGATAGACCAACCACCAATCACTGATGGTTATGTGGCTCTCAGAGATGATGGTACAATAGATACAGTAGGCAGCCAATCCGACCTCCCAACTACTGACATGATCAATCTCGATGGTTGGCTTGTACCAGGATTGGTCAATGCTCACTGTCATCTCGAGCTCTCCCATCTGGTGGGCAAGGTAGATACGGGTACTGGTTTGCTCCCATTCCTACAGAAAGTAGTGACACTTAGAGATGTAGATGAGTCAGTAATACTCCAGGCCATCGCCGACCAAGATGCTTATATGTATGAGCATGGTATCGTCGCAGTTGGCGATATCTGCAATACTGACCATACTCTTCATACCAAGACACAGAGCTCGATTCGATATTACTCATTCGTGGAGATGTTTGACTTCATGCAAGATGGGATGACCGAGTCCACATTTGCCAAGTACAAAGAAGTATATGATGCGTATCGGTCTGATCATAAGGACAAGAAGAGTTGTGTACCACATGCTCCTTATACGGTCAGTAATGGTCTCTATACCGCGATCAATGGAGTCAATCAGCCGGGAGATACGGTCAGTGTACACAATCAAGAGACTCCCCCAGAGAATGAGCTATTCATTCATGGGACTGGAGGATTTCATGATTTTTTTGGTCAGTTTGGGTTTTCTTATCCTCCTAATGTCGCTACGGGTCAGCCGTCCATCTATACACTTATGGACAGGATGGATGCAAGATGTAAGACATTGATGGTCCATAATACGCTAACTACGACATCTGATATCCAAGCTGCTCATGCATGGTCGGATGAGGTCTACTGGGCTACGTGCCCCAATGCAAATCTCTATATCGAGAATCGACTCCCTGATTACCAAGTCTTCCAAGCTAATGATGCTCAGGTCTGTATCGGTACTGACAGCCTTACATCTAATTGGCAATTAGATATCTGGCAAGAGGTCAAGACACTCCTCAGATATAAGAGTTACCTCTCTGTAGAGGAAGTGCTCCAGTGGGCAACTCTCAATGGTGCCCGAGCTCTCTCGATGGATGATCAGCTGGGTAGTCTGACTCCTGGTAAGAAGTCTGGTCTCGTACATATCTCATCGAGTCAGAGAGATGGAGAGAGGATGATGCTTGCTGAGAGTTATGCTCAGAGGATAGGGTAGTTGTGTAGAGTTATCAATTGAGGATTAGACGGCGGTGATAGAGATGAGAGGATAGAGCATTAGAGTTGATGGTCTCCTGTCTGATACGCTTACAGTCTCTGATCTGTCGATAAGCCCCCTTCAGGATCTTCTCCTCAACACCTGCTGATCTGGACACTCTAGGTAAACAATGTGATGTACACAATCTCATCAGTCCAATCAATAGACTTAGCCACCATCTAGATCTTATCCATGAATGGTCTTAGGCTTGCATACTTAGCCGCTAGCTTCAATACTTCGGCCTTGTCCAAGCGTTGTGAGCCATGATAGGCTACGATTTCGGTATTGGGGAGTTTCTTAGCAGTCAGAGTTCTCTGGGCTGCAAGAGCAGAGCTATAGGTCTGAAAAAACCCAAGGGCATAGAGATAGTTCTGAGTAGTCAAGTCTCGAGTAATGATGATATCATTATAATAATTGAGGACTCTATTCTTAAAGATATGCGACGTCTCTGCAAACTCTAGTCTGTAGTGGACATCATTCTTCACAGAGAGATAGATCGGATAATCTTTAGCTCTTCGATTGAGGGGGAGATCTAGATTGACTTGAGCTTTTTTGATATCTGGTGGTATATTGTAGTAAGTTGCTTCGATCCTTTGATTCATTGCAAGGTCACTCGCAGTACTGTTACCACCTAGGTTTTCTTCGGCTAATGGATACGAACTCCCTACGGAGTTGATAATCAGTCTCTTCTTATCTACACCTTTATCTACGAGATATTCAACGATGACATCGAGTTGGTTGATACTGAAGAAGAGTTCGTACTCTTTCCGTGGACTCTTATGTGTAAAGTTAGTGAGTTCGAGTATTACATCATCAGGCAGTGATGTGAAGTACTTAGCAAGAGTGTCTAACTTATCCCTATTGGCTATTGAGAATATTGCATCCTCATCAGCGTAGTAGATCGTAGGTATAATCATCCTCGTCAGTGAGCTTGACTTGGTTGGTTGAGAGAGAGTCTTGGACCCATTGGATGACTCTGTAGTATTAGATGATTTGCTATTTTGTTGTTGAGCTGTCTGAGATTTGGACTGAGATCTGGATTGAGTGTTAGATTGAGATTTTGTTGAAGAGTCAACATATTCAATCTGTTCTTTCTTACTCTTATTCTTAGCGATTTTTGCTGCTTTTTTCTGTCGTTTTGCTTCTTTGTTTGCCTTAGCTTTCTTTTCTTTTTGAGCTGAGACTTTGCTTATTTCAGATTCTGTTGACGTTTTGGTTTGTTGTCTGTTTGTTGGGTCTGTACTCGCAGAGGTATTCGTATCTGTACTCTTGGTTTTTCCTTGAGTATTGTTCTGTGCAGTTTGACTCTTATTCGTAGCTAGAGGAGATGAGGTAGTCCCCTGATTGATGGTCTTGGTTTGAGTCTTAGCGGTAGTACTCGTATTGGGTATTGCTTGGTGTTTAGTAGTATTGGGTTTTCTTTCTTCGACTTCGTTGGATACGATTTGGCCGTTATCGTATTTGATGTAGTCTAGATGGCTTGCATCTACGATCACTTGAGAGCTAGGAGTATTGAGGTAAGCGAGATAGATATCTAGTCCTCCTCTACCGCCATTCCTGTTAGAGTTAAGTGTACATCTCAGACCATTCCCATCGACTCTAAAGTGGAGATCATCACCAGCACTATTGATCGGTGCTCCGAGATTAGTAGGGTTGTTGTATCCCTTCGACTCTATGACTGACTTGGTTGATTGGAAGATGTCATAGCCACCAAGTGATTGCAATCTGTCACTACTGAAGTAGAGTTGCTTAGTATCAGCAGTCATGAATGGACTCACTTCATTGTAGGCACTATTGATTTCGTCTCCAAGGTTAGTAGGTTGTGTCCATTTTCCTGCTTTGAACTTACTGATATAGATATCATAACCACCGTAACTGTCAGGTCTAAGGCTTGCAAAAATTATCGTGTTGTTATCTACGATCTGAAGGTCTTTATCCCCAAGATGTGGAAAGTATGGTGCTTGGAAAAAGATATTTTTGTCGGCAGCTACGAGTTTGTTGTAGAGAGAGTAGATCTTCTTATCTTGATCATTGGTAAAGAAGAGTACTTGGCCATCTCCGCTGATATCGTTGAGAGCATTCTGTCCGACTGCATTGAGGGTAGATGGCAGAGTGATCTCTGTAGACCAGAGACCATCGACGAATGCTTTGCCAGTAATCGTACTGCGTGACTGGTGGGTCGTACTGTAGTAGATCTTATTAGAGGCGGTCCTGCTAAAGATGGGTCTTAATTCGTCATAGATAGAGTTGATATCACCATCACAGTGCTGTACGATGATAGACTCGTGAGAGGGGATATTCTCTGCGGAGTTACATTGTTTGACGAGGCTTAGGATCTCTTCTCTATCTTGCTTAGAGTTTTTTGGGAGTTCTTGAAGATAGAGTTTATACCATTTGATTGCCTCTTGATAGCGATCACGGAGCTGGTATGTCTTGCCGAGGTATTTGTAGAGAGTAGGATCTTTGAGTCCAAGGGTCTTTGCTCTAGCTAGATCGGAGAGTGCCTTGTTAGCTAGTCCGAGTTCTGCATAAGAGATTCCTCTGATGAAGAGTGATTTAGCATCATCTTTGACCGCGTCATTTGACGTGATCTCTGAGATTACTTTTTGGTAATCTTGAGTTTCAAATGCTTTCTTTGCGGATTCAGTTTGGGCTGATAATGAGCAGATGCAGCACATTACTGCAATGATTACATCTGTGATAGCTCTACTCTTTGTCATAGTTCAATGATACTCTATATTGTCCGATTTAGATCAAAAGCCTCTAGATAGTCTCCTACCTTCCTCAAGAACGATCCACCAAGGAATCCGTCCACTACTCTATGGTCATAACTTAAAGAACAGAACATCAGGTGTCTTATTGCGATGACATCACCATATTCTGTCTCTAATACGGCTGGTTTCTTTTTGATTGCACCTACGGCCATAATGGCTACCTGTGGTTGATTGATGATTGGTGTGCCCATCAGATTACCAAATGTTCCTACGTTAGTCAAGGTAAATGACCCACCTTGAATGTCGTCAGGCTTGAGTTTGTTGGTTCTCGCTTTCTGTGCTAGGCTGTTGACAGACGATGCTAACCCATTGAGGCTAAGGTGGTTAGCATTCTTTATGACAGGTACGATGAGATTGCCAGATGGCAATGCTGTTGCCATTCCGATATTGATGTCTTTCTTTACTCTGATGTGGTCTCCTTCGACTGAGACGTTGATTAGCGGGAAGTCCGTGATTGCTTTAGCTACAGCTTCCATGAAGATTGGCGTATATGTTAATTTTTCGCCGTATTTCTCTAAGTAAGGTTTTTTGACCTTATTTCTCCAATTTACAATATTGGTAACATCTACTTCGACGAAGGATGTGACGTGTGGAGAGGTCTGCTTACTCATCACCATATGATTGGCGATTAACTTCCGCATTCTGTCCATCTCGATGAGTTCATCACCGCCAGATACAGAGGCAGCTGCCTTCGGTGTGACTGGAGTTGCAGCTGTTGTTGGTACTGGAGTCTGTTGTGGTGTCGGTGGAGTAGATTTTGCTTCGGTAGGTTTTGATTTATTCGCGAGATATGCTTTGATATCATTCTTATTGACTCTACCATTAGCCCCGGTGCCAGGGATCTTGTCGAGTTGCTCTTGACTGATTCCTTCGGCTCTCGCAATGCTCTTTACGAGTGGAGAGTAGAATCTCTCTTGACTACTTACTACCGGGCTTGTTGCTACAGTATTGACTGCTTGTGCTACTGTCTCACTGACGACTGCAGCAGGTGTGGGTACTGGATCTTGTACTGCT
Source organism: uncultured Saprospiraceae bacterium (assembly GCA_938001865.1). GTDB lineage: Bacteria > Bacteroidota > Bacteroidia > Chitinophagales > Saprospiraceae > JAHDHH01. The sequence goes on from CALLAW010000022.1 coordinate 14,800, forward strand.
GTAGGTGGAGCTTGTGTAGCAGGTTTGGGATCATTATTTGGCACTTCTGTGGCAGTATCGCTAGAGGATTCGCCTTCTGTCTCTAGGATAGCGATGACCTGACCTACTGGTACTACTGCATCTTTTTCGAAGAGTATTTCGGTGATTTTTCCATCTACGGGAGATGGGATTTCTGAGTCAACCTTATCGGTTGCTATCTCTAGTACAGTCTCATCTTCTTCTACAGTGTCACCGACAGACTTTACCCAGTTGAGGATTGTCGCTTCGATGATACTTTCTCCCATTTTGGGCATTATTAATTCAACTCTTGCCATTTCTTCTCCTTATTAATGTGTTATGGGTAATACTATAGGTACTCTTTCTGATCTGTAAAATTACACTTTTATTGGTCGAGTAAAAACTTTCTAAGCATAATCAAAGCTGCTCGAGACGAATACCGAATATTTATTATCCTATTCTTGTTGAGACCGAATTTTCTTACGATTTGTCTCTCTTTGTTACCAATGCAAAGATATACAGTCCCTACGGGTTTTGCTTCTGTACCACCAGTCGGTCCTGCGATACCCGATGCTGCGATAGCGATATCGGTCCCGAGTGCTTCGATACATCCTTTTACCATTTCTTTGACGACTTGTTCGCTGACAGCGCCGTGATCTTGTATTGTCTTTGCATTTACCTTGAGTAGGCTCTCCTTGAGTCGATTAGAGTAGGCTATGATGCTTCCTTGGTAGTACGCTGATGATCCTGGGGTTGATGTGATGAGATGGCTGATGTATCCTCCGGTACAGGATTCGGCGGTACTCAATGTCAGATTACTCTCTATCATGAGTCGTTGCACTGCTTCTTGGATTTGCAATCCATCATAGCCATAGACATACGGTTGGAGCTGATCGGTCAGTCGGGATACTGCATCCTCTACGATAGCTTCACTCTGTGGTCCACGGTTACTTACTCTGACCTTCACTGTGCCGAGTGTAGGGAGGTAGGCGATCTCTAGAGATGGTGGGAGTATGGTGAGAGTATCTGCGATCCGATCTGCGACACTGGACTCAGCAATCCCTGCGGTGTGGATCGTCCGCTGTGAGTAAGTGATACTTCTCTGATCTGCTCTGAGTAGTGGGAGTACATGGCGTGACATTATCTCTTTCATCTCATATGGTACGCCTGGCATGGAGATGATACTGCAGTCATTATACTTCATCAACATCCCTGGTGCAGTACCCATCGTGTTCTCTAAGAGCTGTGTGCCGATGGGAAAGTAGCACTGCTCCTTATGCAAGTGTGATAGAGCTAACCCTCGTCGGGTGAAGTAGGTGACGATCCGATCATAGGTTGCTTGGTCATATCGCATCTCTACTCCAAGTGTCTCTGCTAAGGCATCCTTAGTGATATCATCTCGGGTAGGTCCGAGCCCTCCTGTGACGAAGAGATATTGGACATCTCGAGTCAATCTCTTAATCGCTTGGATCATGACAGGCTTATCATCAGGGATAGCGAGAGATTGAGTAATAGTGACACCTAGGGATGTGACCTGCTCACCGATCCATGCAGAGTTGGTATCTATCGTCTGTCCGATGAGGAGTTCAGTACCTATGGCGAGTATTGCTGCTTTCATGAGTTGGTTTGATTAGGATATTTGCATAAATGTAAAACGGGTAATACTCCCTCTAGGATGAGAAGCTATGGTTATAACCAAAGGTATTATTTCACATTATTGTTTACTTGGTATGGGATAATTTTTGGGGGCATTCCTAGGAAGAGCAAGTTACTCTGCATTAATCAAAGTAGATCTGCTTCGCAAAGAAATACCAGTCATTGGCTAACTTATCAGGAGGTCCTCCATAGTCAATAAAGTGTTCGTAACTCAAAAAGTCATTTGCCTGCGAGTGATCATATACCTTGACGAGATAGTACTCGTCATCAGTATCGACAAAGTTGTCATAAGAGTCATTTTTGCATTTGAAATAATAGGCTACACCACGGCCTGGATATGATTTGATGGAGCATAGCTCATGTTTTTCGACCATTTCATTGATGAGGAGCTGATTGGATTGTGAATCATTGCTGAGAGTCTCCAACAAGTTTGCACTTTCTATCTGGTAAGCGGATTGGGTGAGTTGCTCCAACCTTGCGGGTAAGCGTTTTATCCGATAGTGCTCTATGCTACTCCAGTATCTGATCACCACAAAGAGCAATCCCAATGTGCCGATGATTATCAGTAGACCGCGGAATAAACATCTCATGACTCTGTTATTTTTGGATGATGATAGATGATAGAGAATCAGACAGCCTTTGTATCTGGTTTTCTCATGTTATGGAGGTAAGCTTGCTATAGGATTACATGAGAGTATCGATTGATTCTGAGTGTGGTTTTTATTTATTGTAAGTTTGGGGTTAACGCCATTGAGTATTGACCATGCGTCAATTTGAGCATTGCTCCATTTGATTGGAGGATGAGTTCACCATTCTTATCGATATACTGTAGGGTGCCTTGCATGGCATTGCCATGGTTATCGAGACAGGTGACATTTTCTGTAATTTTGTATAAGTGCTTATTGTATAAGTTGATGATCAAATTTGGGTTTTTCAACTTAGATTGAGAGAGACTTTCTTGGTCAAGAGTAGCAATTATCTCATAGAGTAACTGGAGTCTATCGTGAGCTCGATTGGTTAATTGCATGAGTGATGTCGCTGATGGGAGACTTTTGTCAAATGTTTTTTGATTGACATTTACTCCGATACCTATAGTACTAGACTTGAGCTGTGATCCATTATATCCATTTTGGATCAAGATGCCTGCTACTTTTTTATCAGAGATGATGATGTCATTTGGCCATTTGATCTTGACTGGCTGATCGACAGAGAGCTGGATGACTTGTCTGAGTACGACTGCGATATACATATTCCATTGGAATGGAAATGAAGGGTCTAGGGACTCAGGACCGAGTGGGAGATAGATGCTACAGAGGAGGTTACACTTGGCCTCTGATGACCAAGTACTGCCATATTGTCCTCTACCTTCTGTCTGATGGTCAGTAAAAACTACTGTTTTTTGTCTTGGATTGGTGTTTGCACAGTTATCTTTAACGTATGTATTGGTACTAGTCACCTCATTGAGATAGACAAATTGCCATGACTTTAAATCTTGCAAAGAACTTTGAGACATTATTTACGTCACATTTCGTTAAGATAATGATACAGAACTATTACGCATAATAACGGCTATAATATCATAAAAATTTGACAGACATCCAATCTCCTTCCCCAATTACAGACTTAGATCAGATCAATGCACTTATCATTGACAGTATCCAAGATATCAAAGGCAAGCAAATAGTAAAACTCGATCTCAGAGGACTAGATGACTCTCCGACTGACTACTTTATCATCTGTAGCGGTGAGTCCAATACCCAGATGAGAGCTATCGCTAATAATGTCAATCTTAGACTCAAGAATGAAGCTGGATGGATGCCATCTAGCAAAGAAGGACAGGAGAGTGATACATGGGTCTTAGTTGACTATTTCAATACAATAGTTCACATATTTCACCCTGAGGCTCGAAAATTTTACGAATTAGAAGAACTTTGGAGTGATGCTGAGGTTACAGAGTACCAAGATGTCTGATTTTGAAACAACGATAGAGATAATCAAGAGCAGAATATAGTACAAGACGATCAGCACAAGTCAAAGCTGATCATCACTCCATTAGATAGAGAAAACAATATGACAGAAAAAAACAATAATAATAAAAAGGAGAATCCAAATAAGTTGAACTTCAACTCTTATTGGATCTATGGGCTTATCATCTTCATGATACTCAGTATCAATCTCTTCAATGTGATGAACAACAATACTGAAGTAATCACTCCAGTCAAGTTTGAGCAGATGGCTAAGAAGGGTGAGATCAGTAAGGTAGAGGTGATTAATAAGTCTGTAGCTCATGTATGGATTAAGGAGGACAGACAGAAGTCACATAAGCACATTGCTGAGAATACATTCAACTTCGAGCAACCACATTACTCATTTGAGTTGGGTGATATTGGCTCATTTGATGATAAAGTCAAAGAGATCAACAGTGACCAAATCCTCATAGATCCGATCTACCAGACGAGGACTAACTGGACTGGACAGATCTTTAGCTGGTTGTTGCCACTCTTATTATTGATAGGACTGTGGGTATTCTTCATGCGTAGGATGACTGGAGGACAGGGCGGTCCAGGTGGACAGATCTTCAGTATTGGTAAGTCTAAGGCTACACTCTTTGACAAGGACGCTAAGGTCAACGTCACATTTAAGGATGTCGCTGGACTCGAAGAAGCAAAAGAAGAAGTCATGGAGGTAGTAGACTTCCTCAAGAATCCCAAAAAGTATACAGCACTCGGAGGTAAAATCCCTAAAGGGGTCTTGCTCGTAGGGCCTCCAGGTACTGGAAAGACTCTACTCGCTAAGGCTGTTGCAGGAGAGGCAGATGTGCCATTCTTCTCTATGTCAGGATCTGACTTCGTCGAGATGTTCGTCGGTGTAGGAGCATCACGAGTGAGAGATGTATTCAAGCAGGCAAGAGAGAAGGCACCTTGCATAATATTTATCGATGAGATAGATGCCATCGGAAGAGCCAGAGGTAAGGGGGCCGTACAAGGTGGCAATGACGAAAGAGAAAACACTCTCAACCAACTCCTCGTAGAGATGGATGGATTTGCAAGTGATAAGGGTGTCATCATCATGGCAGCGACCAATAGACCAGATGTACTAGATAATGCCCTCTTGAGACCGGGGAGATTCGATAGACAGATAGGGATCGATAGACCAGATCTCAAAGGTCGGAGAGAGATATTTGATGTCCACCTCCGCAATATCAAGATTGCTCCAGGTGTCAATGCTGAGGTATTAGCAGAGATGACTCCAGGATTTGCAGGAGCAGATATTGCCAACATCTGTAACGAAGCAGCACTCGTCGCTGCCCGTAACGATAAGAAGGCAGTAGACTTAGATGACTTCAATTATGCTCTAGATAGAGTCATTGGAGGACTCGAAAAGAAAAATAAAATCATCTCACCAAAAGAGAAAGAGATCATAGCTTATCATGAAGCAGGTCATGCCGTATGTGGATGGTTCTTAGAGCATGCATCGCCACTCGTCAAAGTCACTATAGTGCCTAGAGGGATAGGGACACTCGGATATGCTCAGTATCTCCCCAAAGAAGAGTATATCACAAGGACAGAAGCACTCAAGGATAGGATGTGTATGACTCTTGGTGGTAGAGCAGCGGAGAAGATCGTATTTGACAAGATCTCGACAGGTGCACAGAGTGATCTCGATCAAGTCACTAAGATGGCCTACAGTATGATTGCTATCTATGGGATGAATGATAAAGTAGGTAACGTATCATTCCATGCAATGTCTCAAGACCAATTCAGTAAGCCTTACTCTGATGATACGGCTACTCTCATAGATAACGAAGTCCGTAATCTTATAGAAGAGCAATATCTGAGATCTCAGAATCTCTTGAAAAAATATAGAAATGAACTCAATACTCTAGCGAATCAGCTCTTGGAGAAGGAAGTGATCTTGAAGTCTGACTTAGAGTTGCTGATAGGGAAGAGACCATGGGACGATGAAGAGGTGATCGCAGCAGAGTCTGCCACGGACTCTGATATCTCTACACCATCATCTGACGCTAGACCAGTGGAAGATCAGCCAGACTCTGCTAGCCTAGATAAAGAGTAAGTCTCTATACTAGTGAATACAAGATAAGTCGATATGAACGGTAAGATAGCTAGCTTACTCTCTGGGTTCCTATAATCAAAATAGAGATAGACCAAGATAAATGAAGCTACAATCTTCAGTAGCATGTTCACTCCGATCAGGTAGAGGAGTCGATTGCCTGTCGTACGCTTATTGTTGGCCAAGAGATGCATGATCAGTGTGAGTACACAGAAAAATACTACAGAAATTCCCATCATATCGTAGTACTGATATGTCTCTAGGAAGGTATTCATCACACTGAAGCAGAGCAATGAGCAGAGAATGCTAAAGAGAAGTTGTTTCCAGATATTCATAATGTACTCAGATTATTGCCAGGAGCTCTCCTTCATGCAAGGTCCTTGATCAATGTATAGAACTTAGCAAAGATCACAATGCCTAACAATGAAAGAGTCACATATGGCTTGTCAAGATTGTAATAGTCATCAGCGTACTGACCAGCAATGATAGCACCAAGCATCAACCCAAATAATGTGTATCCCCAACTACTATACTTGAGATAAGTATCCGTTTTCTTCTTTATGTTGAGCTTAGACTTGTCTTGAGGTGATGCCTCCGTCTCATCGTTACTACTGACCTTATTACTTTGCGGTGTATTACTCATCCTCTGTTAGACGGCTTTGGACTCTTGGCTGATCGGCTTGACCTTATTAGGTACAGTGGAGCATGAGACATTGAATGATGCTCCAGCTTGTACAGTAAGGTTGTCAGTGTCGACCTCTCCTGTAATTACTGCGGTCTCTTTGACTTGAAGACTATCCTTTACTTTGAGTTTGCCATCGAATCTTCCTTCTATTACAGCATTTTCGCAGATGACTTCTCCGATGATAGTGCCTTGTGGACCGATGATCACTTTGCCATCACACGTGAGGTTTCCATTGAGATTGCCATCGATACGTATATCAGTATTCGCTTTGATATTGCCCTCTACTGTAGTATTAGACACTAGGCTATTAGTCCCTCCAGTGGGCACAGTCGCAGATGAGTGATTTGAATCAGGTGTAGATTTCTTACTTCCAAACATGGGTATTGATTATTTTCGGGTTGATTATTAGTGTTTATAGATGTCGGCTGCTGTTCTCTCCTCGTACTTGGGTCTCACCTCTCGCAAGAGCAAAAAACAAAACCCTCACTCAATCTTGAAATTGAATGAGGGCTTTTTATAATTTGGATTACTGCCAACGGTATTTACTCTCGATGGTAGTAATCATTATCTTCCTTAGAATCTAGGACAGTAGACAGCTCTCTTCTCAGGTCCACAGATATAGTAATTGAGAGAAAACTCAAAAGCACCATTACCTGCTGCCGCAGCTCTAAGACCTGATACATTTAAGTCGTAGCTAAATCCTAGTCCGAAATTGTCATAATCAAATCTTGCAGTGAAGATTACAGCATCAGAGTGGAAGAAATCTACTGTTGGCTCAGCGCCTGCTGCAGTTGCTTCTCTAAACTGATTAGCTAATCTATACCATGCACCTATTTGCCATGACTGATCTTGTCTTGCTGATCCTACATCGAATCTGATGTTAGTTCCTAAGTTGAGCTCTACTTGGCTTGCTTGCTTGAGGAATACAAATCCTGGAACCAAAGCTAATCCCTTATCCACCTCGAATGCTCCACCTGCGTGAAGGGTAATTCTTTGGTTGATTGGCTCGATTACACTTGTAGAAGCTTGGAATGTAACATTAGGTCGATTGATATGGTGAATCGCAGCGCCAGCGTAGAAGTTGTTGAACTTATCGATGATAGAGAACCAAAGCAATCCTACTGCGAGATCTGGATAGATAAAGTCATAATCTAATTGATTAACGATCGCTGGTGAGATACCATTATTACCACCATTGCCATCATGCTGAGATGACCATACTTGATCTACTGCTGATGAGCTCAATCTCCTCTGACTAATCGCAGCATCCGCTCCGATGACGAGGAAGTGAGATCGGTCTCTATATCCTCCCATCTTCTTAGCATATGAGAATGATAGTCTCCCTTGAGTAGTACCAAAGTCCAATGATCCCGCTACATCACTCCACAGAGAGCCACCGATACCGAAGTAATCTGTACGACCTACTGAGATCTTCTGATCATAAGAGACACTATATGTATTGAATGCATTAGCCCCAAGCACTCCTGCCCATTGGTTTCGATAGTTGGCGACTAATCTTGTGTTACAGTTCATTACACCAGTGAGTGCTGGGTTGGTATTCAATGGGGACATGTAGAACTGGGAAAAATGAATGTCCTGTGCTTGTACTCCAAATGCTGTGAGAGCAAGGATAATTACAACGCAACTTCGTAGATAATTAAGCATAATCTTTAATTTTTAAACTCCTTATTATTAGGGTGTATCTTCTATATTCGTATCATGGAGTTCAATTCATTACTATGGAATCATAATAATAAGTTTAAAACTACAATATTTTTGTCTTTATTTCTATTTCAAAAGTTAATAAAGATTACATAAATAAATTTATAATATCAAAAACCGTACCTACAGTGACTTATTATAGCCAAGTTAAGGTAATACCACTAGACTCTCTGCTAGATTATCAGCAATCCATTGTGACTCTTGGTTCATGCTTTTCTGATCAGATAGGTCGATTATTGCAAGATCACCGCTTTGATACGACTGTCAATCCTCTTGGCATCTTGTATAATCCTCATACAATCTCTCGACATTTAGCCACAGCGATCACTCACCAGTCTCTCTCACCTGACGGATATCTCACTGTTGATGGACTCACTTATCACCACGACTTCCACTCTACCATGAAGGCGGAGAGTATCTCCACCCTCGAGAGTAAGATCAATGCGGCATACCTCTCACTCGGATCGACACTCAAGACTGCCAACCTATTGATCATCACGCTAGGTACAGCTGTAGCTTATAGGCACATCAACTCAGGGCATATCGTAGGGAATTGTCACAGAGTAGCGCAGAGCCAGTTTGACCAAATCCTCCTCTCGTCTAGAGCTATCACGACTCGATTGAGTACTGTAATCACTGCACTGAGAGAGTATAACCCGAGTCTCCAGATACTCCTAACAGTGAGTCCTGTGAGATATCTCAAGTATGGCGCTATCCTCAATAACCGGAGCAAAGCACAACTCTTGATAGCCGCAATGAGATTAGAAGAGAGGCATGAGTCAGTCACTTATTGGCCAGCGTATGAGCTCTTTATGGATGAACTCAGAGACTATCGATGGGTAGAGTCCGATCTTGTACATCCCAACAAACAGGCGGTAGAGGTGATCTGGTCCAGATTCGTAGATTCGGCACTGGATCGACAATCTCAGCTCATACTTAGAGATGTCAAGAGTATCAATGCTCAGCTGAGTCATCGTCCATTTAATCCACAATCAGCAAGCCATCTAGCTGCTCAGCATAAGCTCTATCAGCGTATGGCAGATCTCAGGAAGACTCACCCGTATCTCCGATGGTCCGAAGAAGAAAGACATCGTACGGATGAATATATGGATCGTCTCTGATCAAGAAGGATATGAGTGCTAGCACTGATGGTATAGGAGTAGCTTGATAAGTCAATAACCTCCATGCAGGAAGGCCATTCGTTTTTCTAAATTCTTAGCTTTGAAAAAAATAGTTTTTGCTTTTCATAGGATCTGTTGTGAGGTGCTAGGACTCTATCTTGCAATCACTATTTTCTCTCTTACGTTATGAGTTGAGTTTAGATCATGGAGTTCTAGTAGATAGGTACCAGGTGGTAGGGAACTTAGATTAATTTGGCTTTCGTTGTACGCTGTTAGTATCAATTGTCCTTGTAAGTCATAGAGACTCACCTTATAGCTTAGTTGACCAACTACATCAATGTATATGATATCTATTACTGGATTAGGATGGATGTTTACCGTAGTATTTGCTATGTCATAGGTAGATGAAAGTAAGTCCATTCCATCACAATCTTCATCAATTCCATTATTTGGTATCTCCACAGCATTAGGATTTATTGCTGAGTTATCGTCATTGCAATCTTCGGCAATTGAGAACCCATCTTGATCTAAATCATCATCAAGAGTTAATGCATCACAATCATCGTCAATTCCATTGTATGGTTCTTCAATTTGGGCAGGATTAATATTAGGGTTATTGTCGTCACAGTCCTCATCAGCAAAGAAGCCATCACCATCTAAATCAATTAAAGCCGACTTGTACAGATAGAGCTCTCTTCCGAGACTATCTGTTTTTCCAATAAAGAATAAATTTTGACCAGCTGATACAATTTGTGAAATTTCATTCCCAGATTCTTCACCGATAGAACTCACTTTTTTTGTACCCTCTGCAGTACCATCAGATTTATATAGATCATTGTTAAACGGCCAACTTACTTTTCTGCCTACCATAAAGAGGCTATCATTATGACTGGTAAGCCAGTATCCATTGGATATATTGTTATTTGGAATTTCGGTAGGTTGTAGTATTACTTCTGTCCCTTCGATAGTTCCGTCTGTTTGTAATGTAGAGATACTTGGGGCATCAAATGGTTGAGAGCCGTAGTATCCACTAAAAAACAACTTATCATTCAGAGTCGTGAAATATCTTGGGTTCATTTCGATCCCTGATGGCACCTCGATTCGAAAAGTCCCATCTATAGTCCCATCCGAACTCCATAAGTGCCGATCATTGTCTGCATCTATTCCTTCGAATAAAACCTTATTACCAATGACACCAATAGTTCTCGAAGCCAGAGATCTATAATATCGTTCATTTTCTGTATTCAAGACTTGAGTACCATCACTTGTGCCATCGGTGACATACAGAGCACCGTCATGTGTGCCATCACCAAACCAAAAGAATAGGTTAGTATCTGCAATAGTCATATTGACTGAAGTTCTTGAGGCCATATCAACATTTGCGGAATAGAACTCGTGTATCAGATCAATATTCGCCTCTCCATCATACGAAGCCAAAAATGATCCTGTCATATTTTCAGGCCAAAGAATCATATAAATTAGGTCGTTATAGACGATCATATCTTTTAATCCATCTCGCATAAACCATCTCGTCTCTATAATCTCTTCAATATCATCACTCGTAGGATTGATGCTTGTAGGATCAATACTGCATAGAAACTCAGTAAAGTTAGACCTCTTTTTAAAGTAAATTTTATCCTTAAATTCGAGGTATAATTCTATGAATCCAGACTCCTCTAATAAGGTGTCAACAACACCAGTCTCTGAAATTCTAATAATTCTAGAAGAATCTAACGTATTGTATTCTGCTAGATAGAGATGTCCGTCAAACCTTAATCTCCCTGCAACTATTTCAGAGTTAGATAGATTGTGGATATTTTTGGTTTCTTCTGATGTTCCATTAGAATATAGAATATGATCGTCATTTGCTATTACTATTGCATTGCCTATAGTGCCTAGCACTCTTGCATTATCTACAATACCGTCTTGTGATCCAAGATTTAGATCTAGGACTAATTCTGCATTTTGACCATATATAAGTGTGGTTGCAAGTAATAATAAATGGACAATTATTAATATCATATTTTTTTTGCATTTTATTTTTTTAAAATTCAATTATGATTCTGTCTGTAATGTGGGTTAGTTCTAATGCCAAATAAACCTTCAAGTAATTTGAAAACCGTCTTTACAGATTTCTTGAGTGAACTCTAAATAGTCATCTACCAATTTTTTGAGAGCCTATTTAGGTTCACTAATTAGGTAAGTACGCTTATCAATCCGTTATCCTGCATATACGAATAGAAGAATAAAATTGAACACTTGATGTAGAGGACGCCAATCAAAAAACAATACATCCAGTAAAGGAGTTCTAAAAAAAACAATATTCAAAGAGAACAGTAGGAAAAGAGATTAAATTCAAATGTAATGATTGTTGAATAAACAACAAGGTACACAGAAATCAAATGTTTGCTACATCATCAAAACTAACTGCACTAATAAGTAGTTAAATTGGTCTCATAATAATTGTTGACTCAGTAGTTATTTAATATAACATTAGATTGTCAAAAATTTGTGAATGGGAATCGGCTGTCTAATTATCTCTTCAAGTATCGCTTCAATTATCTATTCAAATCAAGTGAATTTTTAAAACGCAGATTTGCAGCTTTTGTATTTTAGTTCTTGATTGTAATGATAAATTATTGTCGTAACATTTTGATTTACCGCAGATTGTTAGTAGTTTGACTGAAAGCTAAAAGCCATTACATAAAAAATACAATTATGAATATTATTTCTACAATTAGTATTACACTAAGTTTTTTTATTTTTTTTCCCAACTCATTAAAATCCCAAATTACTATAGATGAGCTATCTGGATCTTCAGATCTGATTGTGGAAGCCAAGATTGTAAATCAATCTGTTTTTCTTCATGGAGACGGAAATATATATACAATGCATGATTTGGTTGTGTACAAAAATTTTACTGAAGATATTGAGTTAGATACGGTACAAATTATTTCGGCAGGAGGGGAACTGGATAATGGTAATCAAAGCTTCTCTCACTCTCTAAGACTAATATATAATGAGACTGCTATTTACTTCCTTCAACATTCAAAAGTTTTTGATAAAACTTATGTACCAGTATTTGGAAATAATGGAATAATTCGTATACATGAAGTGAGAAAGAATAAGTTCATTGGGCAACATGGCACAAATGTATTATCCAACTTGAAAAGAGACTTGTATGACCCTATTTATGAAACTACCAAGGCAATTAATATTATTCGACTTAATGAATATGAGATTTTTGTTAAATCTAAGAACCCTACTGATGAGGATTGTGTTGAATATTCCATAAATGATGTCTCAATAAGCCAAGACATGGGTGACGGTAATAGCAATTTGCATTTTAGTGTAAATATTAGATCAAATAACCCGTTTAAATTGAATAGTGCCACTATCGACATTAACTACTCAAGTAACATTGGGGAAAATATTGTATCTCAAAGTCTTGTGAATTTAGTTAATGGACCGTCATTTAATAACTATAATTATCATTTAGTTGATAAAGAACCAAATGTTATTTCTCTAAATTGCATACTTAAGCCACAAGCAGAAGCTTTAGAAATAAATACCTATAAAGATAATTTGTTTTCATGTTCAGTTAGCATTAAGGATCTAAACATTCAAGATATCTTATCTTTTGATGTGAATCAAAATGACATTGAAACAACTCGTATTGAAAATGATATCATAGGTGAAATAAAATGTAATTCATTTGAAGGTATTGATGACTCATTAGTAGGCTCTCTTTTAACGCCAGAAATCACAAGCTACTCTGAAAATGTTTATGCAGGGACTAAAACATTATTTTCTATTGAAGGCGTAAATTTGTTAGGTGATCAAGAAACTCAGTTTGCTGAAGTTTGGTTTACCAATTGTTTTAATGGGCCTTTTGGAATGGTTAAACCATATTTCTCAGATTATAAAACACTTACTAATGAACTAATTGAGGTTTATGTTCCATCTTATGCATTAGATGCATTCAGTGGAAGCAATTTTAACACTGAGAATGCAGGTTCTGGTATTTTTAAAATTGTGTACAGAGACTTCAATACTGGAGATATTATTGATGAAACCGAGGAGAATTTTGTTGAAATTCTATATGGTATAAATAACAGGTTTTATGAATTAAATGAAGAAAATGTAACATTAACTCAACCTATACTATTGCAAAACGCTAATAATGGAGGGTACATTATTAGCTACACTCCAGAATTTGATACAATAAAAGATTTGAATGGTTTTTATTTTAAAGATGCCTTTAGACGTGCCGTAGATAGATGGTGTGAAGTAACGAATCTAAATCTTACCATTGACGAGAATGCTTATCCAAATGGAATTTATGACATTGTTGTTGATTATGGTAGCATAAATGGTGTGTTTGCTTCTGCAACAACGGGCTCTTTTTCGATTACCGATGTTAATTGTCCTATAAGTTTAAATAATGGAAGTTCCAATCACCCAGAAGATACTGAAGTTGATGTTATTGCAAAATCAATAATTACATTTAATAAAGATAAACCTATTGGAACATGGACTGCAGAAAGTTTACAAATGCCTCCCTTGACTTCTGTAGAGGCTACTTCACTTCATGAAATCGGTCATGCCCATGGCTTGACTCATATTAATATAGAAGATGAACTTATGTACTATGACAACAAATCAATTACAATCAATAATAACACAATAAATGCAAGTAAGTTTGTTCAAGACCATAGTAGTATGCTTTCTTGCAGTTCAATCTCTGCGTATCAACATGCTGAATGTACTACTAGTGTACAAAATTTTGATGATAATATTAGTGTTTCGGCATCATATTACAATGAAAGTATTGAGATTTTTACTAAAGATGATTTCGACACTTTTGAAATTGATATTTACAATATTAATGGAAAATTTATTCACAAAGAACTACTTGATGCAAACACCTTAAAATTTACATTTTCCAACAAACCTCCCGGATTATATTTTTTAATAATTAAAACGCCACAAGGATACTTCTCAAGCAAAATATTAGTAAATGATTAAGGCAATTCAAATTTCTGTTATCTTGTTAATATGCTGCACTGGTTGCAATCCAAAGGCAAATAAATTAACTGGCGAAAACATAATTTACGAATATGATAAATCCAATTTTATGTCTGGAGGGTGTTATTATATTGAAAATTCAGAAGATTGCGTAAAATCACAATTTATCATTGAAATACAACCTTATAAATTAGATACTATTGAATCAGTTATTAGTGAAGCTGAGTTAGGAAAGTATACTTTAGATTCAGTGAATTTCTCTATACCCGTAAGGCCCTATGTTGCTTATTTTGTTAAGTCAAATGAGCCAAAGGCAGTTGAATTGTCGAAAAGTGTTTCACCTGATGTTATAATTTGTAGCAAAGAAATACCTGCTGTAAAAAAAACATTCACTCGCAATGAACTAATTTCATCGAATTACAAAATTAAGAGGTTAGTACTTGTTGAAGAAAGTAAAATACTTAAAACGATGGTTTCAAATACTCCTATTGATTTGAAAGAAAATCAATTTTATTTTCCTATTTCCAATTGGTGCGATTTTAAACGAATTGTTTGGGGAGGGAGTCATCTTTAAATTAAAGCACTATTTAAGGGTGCTTTATTTGGCTTTATCAAAGGAATTAGTGTTAAGTATAAAATATAAGGCCATTTATTGATGGTGAATAAAGGGAAAGAAGAAATGAGTAAATTGATAAACAAATGAAAATCGAGTAGGTAAAGGGGAATCTCACCCCTAAACCTCTCACAGAACCGTACTTGACAGTCTCCCGTCATACGGCTCTTCATACTCATGAAACCAGCTAAGGTTTCGCACCCTACTCCGTTCTTCCCATTAAATAAATAATGGTTGACAGAAAATGCCGAGTATGTCAACCCCTTCGCTCATCCAAACTTTCGAGTGGATTAATTTAGTACTTTCGCTACTACGAGTTGATCTGCCACTACTCCACTGCTTCGGTATTTTGCTTTCTTTAATATGGCATTTCCCTTATCATCAGCAGGTAGCTTCCCCTGTTCCTTTAATGAGCCCATCTATGATTCATGCTGCCTTAATACCGTTGGTCAATCTACTCGCCTGCTAGGGTTTACGGTAGATCTATTCGCCATTAGCGAACATGCTTTTCTCGGACACGCCAATCCTCAATTATCAACCAAATCTATCCACAAGTCAATATATGAATTCAAGCAATTTATCGTCTTGAATTCTCCATGCGGGTTACTTTCGATACTTCATCGGACAGTTCACTTTCATTCATCTCTCATAAAAACACCTTGCTGAGATCACTTTCATGTCCAGCTTTTCCAATTCGCTCAGTACCAACTCGTGAAGAGTAAGCACCAATTGGTAGGTTTCTAAGATTGTAGCAAACCTAAGGATGGTTCATTTCAATTCTTCAATCGAAATCCCATCATCTCATTAAAAGTTTTGTTACTCAATAATTCAAAGAACATTCATTAAATTAGTACCCTTGAGTAACGCAGGGCACACTACGCAGGATAACACGGTATGATCAGGGAATGGCTCGTACCTCACCACTCCCGATATACCCACTCCTATAGTTACGCCTATTTCGCTGCGGTAGTTTGCTACAGTTTGACCCAGGTCTTCACTTTGCTTGTAGTCTGATGCAGTCTGTGACTCAGTTGGACTTGGTATGTAGCTGCGGGTAGGAGTGTATTGATCTTGACGACATGATACGTATCCATCGGTGAGAGGGGGAGTGTCAATATCATGGTTCCATTGTTATCATAGAGAGTGACATGAGTCCAAGAGTGATCTGATGCTAATCTGAGTGTATGAGTGCTACTAGGATTTGGCGAGAGTGTCCAATCAGGGAGTATACTCTCATCCTCAACTGAAACGGTTACACATGGATTGATCACAGTCTCTTGACAGTAGAGTCTCTCAGCCAGCGAGCAGTCGATGACGAATGGATTGGGAATGTCACCTTGGTATCCTGCGATCTGATAAGTCTTAACGAGCTCATCTTGCTCGGCTGGATCTTGAGCAGACCATTGGCAGAGGGTGTTGCGCTGCATCTCGAAGAACTCTGGAGCGGTACTGTTGGCTAGGTCTTGATAGATTGTATAAAAGTAGAAGATGGCTCTCGCGACATCACCTTTAAACTCTTCTCTGGGCTCGAATCCATCATCGGTATCTTCTGCCCAATCATCAATACTCGTCGATGGTGGATTAGACTGAGTCTGATTAGAATAGAACCATCGTTGTGCTTGATTATCAGGGATATCTCTGTAGATGTCATTGCCTCTCGCTGAGTTGACAGCCACTCGAGTGGGGAAGAGATGATGCATATCTGAGTGACCAGGAGTACCCTCTAGAGCACCCATGCTCCTTGGGTAGCTATGCTCTGTATTGATATCTTCATTGCCACCATTGCTGGTAAATACTGCTTGGGTAGGATCGAGATCTGGATCAAGGTATCGCTTCCAGCCAGAGTAGACACACTCAAGTGTATCGTTTTTGGCCCAGATATTTGCGAATAGCGTATCCCTTGCCATCGAATAACTCATGACCGAATCAGTCGTGTAGTTGCTCTGGATCGCATCCATCAAGTCTTGACCGTCTAAGTTGCCGAATAGGGTCTCAAACTCTTGGGCAGAGACCGTCGTAGTGAGACATGTAAGGAGGATGAGTATCAGGTGATTCATATCCCAAAGATAGGATATCTCTGAGTATAATGTGACATCAGCCCTCTATTGAGATTAGTGTGTAATCGTGGTAGGTGTACTCTAGGTAAATGCTACTTTCTAGTTGAGATAGTTCTTCTTGAAGATCACCCCTTTCTTAGCATCATATCCTGGATGGATGCCTCTATTGATACAATATTGCTTGTAAGGATACGCTTTGGTATCGATGATAAAGACCTTGCAACCAAGGGCATTGCCAAGCTCTGGGTACGCATCTTTCCATAAGTTAGCAATCTCTTGAGCAGTGATGTTATAGTTCTTCTTCCATTTTTTAGAGATAATGACCTCTAGGGTGAAGAACCCAAACTTAAATGCAGTTAACTTGGAAGAGAGTCCGTAGCCGACTTTGAAGTACATGTCAGTCTCTACGAAATGTTTTCTATTGATTTCTTCGATATTCATAACACACTTATCAGTGCATAAATTATGCCACTTTCGTCTCGATAAGTGTCTGACTCGATGATGAGTCTCCTGTGTGCATGGGGATTACTCTCTCATCTGGAGTGCTGTATAGAGATTACGAACTGCAAGACAACATCGAACAGCCGACCTTGTTCCTTGCCCACTCTGGTCGCTTAGCATACCACTGCTCTGAGGTCGGTTGTTCGCTATATGGATGCTGGAGTAGTGTGTAGAGCTCGTCGATCAATCCATAGTCACCCTTATCAGCATCATCTATAGCGAGTTGCGCCATATAGTTACGCAGCACATATTTGGGATTGACTTGATTCATCTGGGTACTTCGTGCCTCAGGAGATTGTGATTCCTGTTGGAGTCGTTGACTATAATCTACTAACCAATCATTCCATTGCTGAGAGAGAGTCATATCCAATTCACCTGGAGTGTAGAATGCATCTTTGATTACCTCAAGTCCCTTCTCTGGTTGTGTCAGATCGAAGTGACTCAAAGACCTGAAGAAGATGGTCATGTCTGTCTCTGTAGCATGTAGGAGTACTTTGAGCTCATTGATCAGAGCCTTATCGGAGTCAAGCTTACTTGGCTGATAGGAGAGACCTAGTTTGGATTGCATCATCTGGAGTGCCTTGACTTCATACTGATCTTTGAAGGAGTTGAGTATTGCCTCAAGTGGAGCTGCTTCATTGATAAGAGGGTAGATGGCATTTGCGAGCTTAGCGAGATTCCAAAGAGCTATATTGGGTTGGTTGCCGTATCGATATCGCTTGTGCTGTCTGTCTGTAGTGTTTGGTGTCCAATCATAATCATATCCTTCGAGCCAACCATATGGGCCATAGTCAATCGTAAGACCTAGGATAGACAGGTTATCCGTATTCATCACGCCATGGACAAATCCGATGCGTTGCCAGTGGATAACCATCTCTAGAGTACGATCCGACACTTCCTGGAGTAAGGCGATGTAAGTCTCTCTGCTAGGTGTCCCTAAATGTGCAAAGTGCTGCTTGATTGTATAATCTACTAATGCCTTGAGAGTGGTCTGATCTTGTCTTGCAGCAAAGATCTCAAAGTTGCCAAATCGAATAAAACTCTCTGCTACTCTACAGACTACTGCTCCTTGCTCAAGTGCTGGATTGCCATCATAGAGCATGTCCCTCATCACCTTGTCTCCAGTGAGCATCAGTGACAATGCTCGAGTAGTAGGCACGCCGAGGGAGTGCATGGCTTCACTACAGAGATACTCTCTGATAGAGGATCTGAGTACCGCTTTGCCATCTGCAGTCCGGGAGTAGGGAGTAGCTCCTGCTCCTTTGAGCTGTAGCGTCCAAGTCTGTTGGTTGTGGGTGACTTGTCCGAGATTGATCGCTCTGCCATCACCTAACTGTCCTGCCCAATTGCCAAACTGATGTCCTCCGTAACACATCGCATAAGGTCGCCATCCAGTCGGCAGCTTACTCCCAGAGAAAGTCTCTAAGAATGTCTGTGAATTGATATCATCTACAGACAGTCCGATCGTCTTGGCCATCGGATCAGAGGCATGGATGAGTGATGGATTGGTCAGTGACTGAGGTGTCACATACGAGTAGCATGCACCACTGACCTGTCTTCGAGTGTTTTCGAGGATAGGGTCTGCAGGTAATTGATCAGTGAAGAGGTGTTGGATGTCTAGTTGCATAAGATGTATCGTATGGTATCTAAGAGTAAAGACAATGCTAAGTAATAATATGTTTCCATCATGCTGTCTAGACAAGATGTCTATTCACTCCAAATCTACTCAATGATCTGATACTATCTGATGATGCAGAGGAGTATGACGACGGGTGTATCGATCTTAGATGCAATCATCATCAATCAAACTTCCCTACCAAGTAATCAATTTCACTCTTAGTCAATATGAGATTATAGATTGCATTGACTTTTGCGAAAGCGGCATTGAGATATTGGAGTTGGACAGTACGGTAGTCGAGAGATGTGACAAGTCCTCCCTTGAATCGTTCGTCTAGCATGCTTAGATTTTCTTCGGCTAGGCGGATTTGATCATCTGTGAGTCTAAGGAGTTGGCGCTGACTTTGGTAGTTGGCAATCAAGATATCTAATTGATTGATGAGATTAGCTGCTGCTTGTTCGACACTGAGTTTAGCGATTTCTTCTTCAAGTTGAGCAGTCTCGATGGCTGTCTTCCTCACACCACCATCGTAGAGATCCCAAGTGACTGCTGCATTGATTCCACCAGTGATCTGATTGCCAAATACTATCTCAAATGGATCTCCTGTCATCGGATTGTCATCAAATATTTTGAATCCACTTTCTGCAATGCCAAGACTCCCATTGAGACTCACGATAGGCTTACGTTGTGCTTGGGCTAACCTTGTATTGAGTGCATTGAGGTCTGAGAGGATGTAGAGGCTCTTGAGAGTATAGTTGTCTTCTGAGAGAGCATCTTGAAGTTTCTCAGCATTGATTGCTTCGTCAGTGACACTGAGTACTTCTGCATATACATAGTCAGAGGTCAAAGGGACAAGGAGTGTGCTATAGAGGGTTTGCTTCGCAGTGTTTACCTGGAGTGACTGTGTGACGATATTGATACTATCCGTGGCTAGAGCATTTTCGAATTGGATGATGTTGAGACTATTTGATGTGCCGTACTCTTTCTTGACTTGCTCGTAGCGAAGTTTTGATTGAGAGAGGCTGTAGGATTCTCTCAAGACTTCTAATCGTTGTTGTTGGAAGAGGACATTATAGTATTGTTGGTAGACATTCCTGAGTAAGTCGTGGGTATTGACATCCTTGTTGAGTTCTTCTTGTCTGACTAATAATTCGAGCTGGTCTTTTGCGACTTCAAATCTACCTCCAGCGTAGACCACCCAGTTGGCATCTGCAGATCCCCCAAGTGTACCTGCATAATATGCCCCTTGGAGGAAACTTGCAGGATTGTTATTGTTGACAATATTATTATTGAAGTAGCCATTGAGTGAGACAGTTGGAGTCTTACCAGCCTGTGCCCAAGTATTGTTACTCTCTGCGATCAAGATATTTGTGTCAGCTATCTTGATGTCGAGGTTATTCTCTAGTGCAATAGAGAGAGCCTTGGGGAGAGTCATTGACTCTTGAGCAGATATGACATTTACGATCAGTATCAGGAGAGTGGCAAGTCCTATCCTTACTCGCTTGATCGCTTGATTACTCGGTATGATTGTGATTATATCGTGCATGTAAGTCATTAGCTGATCAATTGAAAGATGATGATCAAGAGTACGAGTACTCCGAAGTAGAGCCCAAAGTAACCTTGACGTTGGGGATGCGAAGCTTCTAATAATTCTGGTGTCGGCTTGTTGCCAGTATAGAGATGTACGATTCCAGACTTTGCCTTGCTTGATATCATCAAGAGAGCTGGGATGAGTACTAAGAGGATAAATGTTCCTACCAATAGACCATAGGCAACAGAGATAGCCATCGGGATGAGGAATTGTGCTTGGAAGGATTTCTCTAGGATCAGAGGTGCTAGTCCAGCAATGGTAGTAATGGAAGTCAATAAGATCGGTCTGAACCTTGCTCTGCCTGTTTCTATTACTGCTTGTTCGACTTGCATTCCACCTTTGATCTTATCATTGAAGGTAGTGATGAAGACGAGGGCATCATTGACAAATATCCCGATCAATGCTATCACTCCTAAGATGGAAAAAAGGCTAATCGGTAGTCCTTGCAGGTAGTGTCCGAGGCCAACACCTATGAATCCAAATGGAAGAAGAAAGAAGACTATCAGTGCTTGGCTGACAGATTTGAACGTCAATACTATGACGAAAAACATCATCAAAAAGATGATCGGCATCACCGTAGACATGGACTTTCTAGTCTTAGCTTGTTCACGTTCTTGCCCTTCAAATGATGCTCTGACTGAAGGGTAGTCCTTGAGTACTCCTGGT
The DNA here is from genome assembly GCA_938001865.1 of uncultured Saprospiraceae bacterium. Taxonomy (GTDB): domain Bacteria; phylum Bacteroidota; class Bacteroidia; order Chitinophagales; family Saprospiraceae; genus JAHDHH01. The sequence continues at coordinate 36,126 of CALLAW010000022.1, forward strand.
AAGATCACATTACGGACATCTGCAGTGACATCACCGACACTGACTTGGTCATTTGCGACATCAGCATCTATCCGTACTTCTCGTTCGCCATCTATCCTGTTGATATTGACGATTCCCCGTTCTGTAGACAGAGTTGCTAATTCGCCAAGAGGGATAGACTGACCACTCCCTGATCTGATCCGCATACTCGTCAGATCATTGATATCAGATCTATTGTCAGTATCATAGCGTACCCATACTCTGACTTCGTCTTGGCCTCGCTGGATCCGTTGTGCTTCTGCACCGAAGAATCCTTGTCTGACTTGTGAGAGGATGTCACTGACAGTGAAGCCAAGGTTGTACGCCTTAGGTGTTAGCTCAAGAGAGATTTCTTTGAGCCCTTCTTGGTTGTTGTCTACGATATCTTTGAGATCGGGTATGCGTCCAAGATTTTCTTTTACAGCTTTGACTGCTGCATTCATCTCATCCGGATCGGAGCCAAGCAAGGACAGAGAGACTGGCATACCGAATGGCGAACCAGAGCTAAACGATACAGTTTCTGCTTCAGGCACATCACCAAGTGTCTCTCTAATCTTGGCAATGATAGACCTCGCGGATATGTCGCCTCGTCGTTCGCCATCTAGGAGGCTTACTCTGACATTACCTTCATAAGTTGTCGGTCCTAGATTCTTCTGGATCTTGGTAATAGGTTTCAATTGACCACCTAAGAATTCATCGGAGAGTTCTTGGTTGACTTGTACTGTTGCTTCTTCTATTTTGTCGAGTATTTCTGCGGTTTTGTAATCTCTTGATCCGGCTGGTAACTTGACAGTGACGGAGAAGTTATCTCGAGGGATGACAGGGAAGAATGTACTCTTAATCAATCCACCTCTCATGGCACCTATAGTCAAGATGAGTCCACCAATACAGAGAGCCAATGTCGGTAGATTGAATCTCACTGCCCAGTGTAAGACTGGACTATAGATACGGTCTCTGAGTATGGCCATGAGATTATCTAGTCCTCTCTGCAGCCTATTGGGCTTGTGCTCACGATCGAGTGCCTTGGAGTGAGCTATGTGTGCTGGTAAGATCAATGCTCCCTCTACAAGAGAGAAGATGAGTGAGAAGATCACTACAATGGCCATCTCTCTAAAGAAGTCACCCAATCTCCCATCTATAAAGAAGAAAGTAGCAAAGGCTATGACAGTGGTGATAATCGCTGAGAAGACTGCTGGCAGGACTTCCATAGTGCCATCGATCGCAGCTTGGAAGGGGGTTGCACCCCTCTCGTACTGTTGATAGATATTCTCAGCAATCACGATTCCATCATCGACCAATATCCCGATCACGACAATCATCCCAAACAGTGAGATGACATTGATCGTCACACCGAGTAATGATGCGAAGAGAAACATACCAGCAAATGAGATGGGGATTGCTAATGCTACCCAGAATGCCATCCTCCAGTGCAAAAACATTGAAAGAAGTATGAGTACAATGATGAATCCGATGATTCCATTATTCTTCAATAGGTCTATCCGTTGATTCAATGTGATAGATGAATCCTCGAGGACAAGAGCTTGGACTTCTTCATTGACTTGATTGAAGTCATCAATATACTTCTTGGTCTTGTCAGCGATAGTGAGCATGTCTTCCTCTAGGGTATTCTGGACAGTGACCACTGCTGCTGGTTCGCCTTCGATATAAGTACGCTGAGGTGAATCTTCCCATTGGTCTTTGACTGTAGCGACATCATAGAGTTTGGTAACACCGCCATTGGGATTGGACTTGATGATGATCTCTTGGAGCTCTTTAGCAGTGTAGTACTTGTTATCAGCTCTGATGAGTAACTCTTCGGTATCAGTCTTGATGGTTCCTCCAGTTACTTCGAGATTAGTACCTCGGATTCTGTTGACAGCTTCTGCAAATGTGATGTTATATTGTCTCAATGCTTCTTCGCTGAATGCTACTTCGATCTCCTCTTCTGGAAATCCCGAGAGAGTAATCTTAGAGATACCATCCATTCCTAGGAGTTGATCCTCTACGTCTCTAGAGATCTTCTTCAATGTCTTCAATGGCACATCGCCATAGATGGCAAATGACATCACTTGACCGAGACTCTCTCTCTTAGCGATGGTTAGTGGCTCCATAGATACCGGAAAGGAATTGATACCATCTACGGCATTTTTGACATCTTGGAGTATGATGTCAGTATCATATCCTTTGATAATCTCTACAGTGATATTTCCTGCATTCTCTGAGCAGACTGATGTGACACGTTCGATTCCAGTCAGTCCTTCGAGGTTATCTTCTATCTTAGCGACGATTCCCTCTTCTATCTCTTGAGGTGATGCTCCTGGATAGATTGCCCTGATAGTAATCGTCCGACTCTCTACCTCTGGGAAGAAGGTAGTCTTCATTTGGCTCAAGCCAAAGAGTCCAAGTATGAAGAGTAAGATCATGAGGATGTTACCTGCGATCTCATTTTTGATGAAGTATTCTACTATTCCTCTCATAGATTAGTAGTTGACTTTTTGACCTTCGAAGAGACCGCTGAGAGTACTGACTACAATCGCATCGTCTGGAGTCAGTCCTGTCACAAGGATATCATCATCTAATCGCTTGACAGAAGTGATCTCCTTAGTGACCAATGTAGAGTCTTGCACCACGTAGATACTCGTCGGTGAGACGAATGCACTCTTAGGGATCTTGTACACATCGTCAAGCGAAGATCCACCAATCTTACCGCTGAGGTACATGCCATCTTTGAGTCCTGCTCCACTGACTGAGATATAGACAGGAAGATTTTGGGTTGCTTGATCGATAAGCGTTCCGATTCGACTTACTTTACCTTTCCAAGACTTCCCCATCTGCTCGGATGTGAGGGTGACTGATTGGCCTGGTTTGACATATTTAAGATTGTCCAGTTCGACTGGTGCTATGAGTTCGTAGGTTGCCGTATTGATCAGAGTGGCAAGTGATTGTCCTGGGCTTACGAGAGCTCCCGGAAAAACATTTACCTGAGTGATGATGCCTCCAAATGGACTGGAGATTGTATAGTCTGCGAGTCGTGTCTCTTGACTCTTAATGGTATAGTACTGATTGTAAATATTACGTCCTGCGACGAAAAATTTTTCTTGGTCATTGACTGGGCTTGGGAGTGGTTTGATCGATCGTTCGACATCCATGGATCTGAGGTAATTATCCCATGCTTGGAAAGATTGAGGATAGTCAAACTTGAGATCAGGCATCATCTGAGTAATACTAGTCAGTAAGCTAGCACGCTGTGCTTTGAGAGAGTAAGATGCCTCTTGGCTATCAATGATGAATAGTGGTTCGCCAGCTTGGACATACCTCCCTGCTCTAAGGGACTTACCATTGTCTTGGAGAATACCTTGTACTTTGGCAGTGACCGATACACGATCGTGTGCTGATAATCTCCCATCGATACTGATAGTATTGGATTGTGAGCTGGAGCTAAATGTCTGAGTAGTAACCTTGCGACGTTCTTTCTTTGGGGCATCACCTGAGACTGTGGATTTCTTTGACTCAGCCATCTTGTTAGAGAGGAATACTGCACCACCTATGATGAGGGCAGTAAGGATCAATGAAACAAGATTTTTCCTGTGTTTAGGCTTCATAGGTAGGTTTTAGTCGAGCAAAATTACGGCTTTCATTTTAGACAGGAGGGTAACACTTGGTTTAATTAGAATGTTTGTGATTTGGAGTAATTCTCTTTATACCGATTCCTAGCTTGTCCATCTACCCATCCCTAGGCTGCACACCCGAAACTTCCGTTTCGGTTCCTTCCTTATTCTTATACTGTCGTATAAGGATTTTTTGACTTTGTCAAAAACCAGACAGTCATCCTAAATTTAGGGAAGGGAATGAATTTCGACTTTGTCGAAAGAAAGGGTTGGGTATAGAAGAGAGAATGGGTTGGGTAGAATTTTGTAATTTAGAACTATGAACCCCTATCACATCATTAAAGACTTTGCTCGAGATAACAGGAAGAATCCCACTCAGTCTGAGAAATTATTTTGGGAGAATGCTAGAGGAAAGAAAATTGGTGGATTAAAATTTCTTAGGCAGCATGTGATTGCATACCAACTTTACGAGAATCAACAGAAATTCTTTATTGCAGATTTTTATTGTGATGAATTAAGACTTGTCGTTGAGATTGATGGAAGAGTTCACGACTATCAAAAAGAATATGATAGTGACCGCAGTGAGATATTAGAAGCTATGCAATTTCAAGTGATAAGATTCACAAATGATGAAGTCTTATATCATTGGGAAATGGTTGAAATGAAGTTATTGAGTTCTACTCATCCTTAAGCTGTCCATCCGAAACTTCCGTTTCGGTTCCTTCTCTGGTTTTACTTTCGTAAGTAGATTTATTGCTTAGGTAATATCAATAAGTTACTAAATTTCTTTTTTTACCCATCCCTAGCCCTTCCCTAAATTTAGGGAAGGGAATGAATTTCGACTTAGTCGAAAGAAAGGGTTGGGTACAGAAGAAAGAAAGGGTTGGGTACAGAAGAGAGAAAGGGTTGGGTAGAAAAACGAGAATGGCTTAGGTCTCATAAGAAGTTTTGGAGGGGTTGCTATTTTCGACTTGCGAACGAAAGGATTGAGTTAAATATGCTATCTTGCCAGCAGAAGATATGACGAAAAAAGACTATCAAGAACTCTTACCAGCTCTCCCCAAGCAGCCTGGCATCTATAAGTACAAAGATGAACAGGGGACGATTATCTATATCGGTAAGGCTAAGAATCTTAAGAATAGAATCGCATCATACTTTACCAATGATAAGAACAAGGCTTACAAAACTCGGACTCTCGTAAAGAATGCAAGATCATTAGAGTGGACAGTCGTTGACACTGAGCATGATGCTCTCTTGTTGGAGAATAATCTCATCAAGAAGTTTCAGCCGCGATATAATGTGATGCTCAAGGATGGCAAATCATACACCTACCTCTGTATCAAAAATGAAAGATTTCCCAGAGTGTTTTTCACCCGTAAGGTATTCAAAGATGGATCTAAATACTTTGGCCCATACACTTCTAAGTATCGTACTCGGATCATCCTAGATATCATCAAGAAGCTTTTTCCACTGAGGACATGTAACCTCAATCTTGCCGATAAGTACATTATGGCAGGGAAGTATAAGGTCTGCCTTGAGTACCACATCAAGAACTGTCTCGGGCCCTGTGTCAACTACGAATCAGAAGAAGAGTATAATACCAAGATCAATCAGGTTGTCAACATCCTCAAGGGAAATTTCAAACCTGTCAAAGATTATATCAAGACTCAGATGGCAACTTATGTCGAGGCATTAGAGTTCGAAAAAGCACAAGATCTCAAGGAAAAGTTGCTCGCATTCGAAGATTATCAATCAAAGAGTATGGTAGCTAATCCGAGCTTTCATGATATGGATGTCTTCTCTATCAAGACTGATAATGATAAGCACTTTGTGGCTTTCCTCAAGATAGTCAATGGAGCCATGATCAATACAGATGTCGTAGAGGTTATCTCCAATGCTGATGAGACAGAGGCAGAGGTGCTCGCATTTACCATCGAACGACTCAGAGAAAAATTTAACTCGATCTCTAAGAATGTCATCGTCCCAATTGAAGTAGAGTTAGTAGACAAAGAAATCAATGCAACAATCCCAAAAGTAGGTGATAAGAAGAAGCTCCTTGACCTCGCAGACAAAAACCTCAAGTACTTCATCCTCCAAACAAAGAAGGAAGAACTCAGCAAAATCAAAAAACAAACTCCAACAGAACGGATATTGACAACACTTCGTGATGATCTCAATATGAAGGAGATCCCATTCCATATCGAGTGCTTTGATAATAGTAATATCCAAGGGACCAATCCCACAGCAAGCTGCGTAGTATTCAAAAATGCAAAACCCTCCAAGAGTGATTATCGAAAGTTTAAAATAAAAACTGTAGTCGGTCCAGATGACTTTGCTTCGATGGTAGAGGTAGTAGGTCGGAGATATAGTCGCCTGCTCGGAGAGAACAAACCTCTGCCGCAACTCATCGTCATAGACGGTGGCAAGGGGCAACTCAGTAGTGCTATGCAAGCGATAGATCTCCTCGGACTGCGTGATAAGATCACAGTGATCGGTATCGCTAAGCGATTAGAAGAGATCTACTTCCCCGATGACTCGATACCAATCTACATCAATAAGAAATCAGAAAGTCTCAAGCTCATCCAACAACTCAGGAATGAAGCCCATAGATTTGCAATCAACTTTCACCGTGATCTCAGATCAAAAAATGCCTTTGGTACAGGGCTTACCGATGTGCCTGGAGTGGGGAAGAAGACTGCCGAGAAATTACTCACTCAGTTCAAATCAGTTAAGCGACTCCTCGCCGCTGACAAAAAAGATGTCATAGAGATTGCAGGCCCAAGTGTCGCTAAGAAAATCTATACCTACTATCAAGGTGAGGAGGAAGAGTGATAGTGTCTTCGGAGGCTTCTGTAGTCAGTCCTCTCAGGATCTGAGCCTATTAAACCATGCGTAAGATGTGGGACACCATCGATTGATCACCAATCTATTGCTCAGGTCCGGCAATATTTACAACAGTACATCCGTCGATCAAGTCAAAAGAGAGTTCGAGATATTATCTCTACTCTGGTACTTGTGGAGTATCATCTCTTAGTAAGTCTATCAATAAAAAAATAAGAATAAAGATCATTCTGATGTATCAATCGTGTGTACTTTTAGGAGATGCAAGCATATTTGAAATATCTACTCATAGGGGGACTTGCAAGTGCTATTTTCCTTCAGTTCTCTATTCTTCCTATTGAATGGAGATGGCTTGATTTGAAAGTAAGGAACTGCTCTGTGATCTCGATATTGGGTATTGGAGTGTTCCTGCTGTGGTTGGGTAAGTCATTGACAGTTCCCAAGTCACTGATCACAGGATTGACTCTGAGTCTCCTGCTGATTAATATCGGTTCGGTGATGTGGGCGACACATCAGTCGCTAGTAATACCAAGTGTGATTGGATGGTCTAGTATCGTAGGGATCTATCTCATGACATACGCATTGCCGATAGGAGTGATGCGGAGCAAGATATTGAGAGGGTCTATACTATTAGTGATTTCGATTAATGTAGGACAGATACTCCTGAGTTACTTCCAAGTGTTAGTCGCGAGCAATTGGCAACTCACACTGAGTCAGTTAGAAGCTGTACCTAGAGAGTACGGGCTAAATACAAATTTTTTGGGTTCGATGTTTCTTCTCTATATTCCCCTTTTGCTACAGCTTGATTATAGATCTTGGAAGAAGTGGGTAGCTTACTCTAATCTTGCGGTCATCCTCTGCCTACTCCCATTATTCAATAGTCGAGCTGTCACATTGGGATTGATATTGATGTTGGGGTTTTATCTCTGGCGGAGTTATCGCGAGGGGAAGATTCTGTACTTTCTGATAGGTCTTGTGGTGTACGCTGGTGTCACACTGATCAACTATCAGTCCATCATCTCTGACAAGAGTAGCTATATCCAGAGTTACAATCCATCGCGATCACTCATAGAAGATACTGGAGACGATCGTATTGACATTTGGTCCAATTCTTTGCGATTATTTATGGAGAGGCCACTCCTCGGTCATGGCGCTGGTAATTGGAAGACAGAGATCTATCTGTATGGGTACCATCGCTATAAGAATGGATTGAGAGTAGGTCATGCGCATAGTATCTGGATGGAGACTCTCAGTGAGCTTGGTATCGTTGGGTTGATCGTATTGCTATCGTTGTGGATGAGTATATTTTGGTTTGCTCTGAAGACTAGACAGTGGCACTTATTGATCGCATTAGTAGGGATGAGTTTGCTGAGTTCGTTCTACGGTATCTATCAACTCAATGATAATAATCTATCTTCTTATTTGATGCTCTTATTTGCTTGGTTGGGTATTTCTGTGAGGAGGATTGAGTCGCTGTCGCTAAATAGGGTTTATTTGATTCCGATCATACTCCTCCTTGCCGCAGCTGCTTATCTGAGTTATTCACAGTTATTGCTCAGTCAATATTTGGGCAGGCTTGCGGGTCAGGATATTCCTGCTTTGCAGATGGAGTTAAAGGATTGGGATAAATACAATCATCGGTTCACTTCGCGATTTCGTCAAGGGAAGCATCTCTTATTCATCAAGTCAAATCATCTGTGGAATATAGGCAAACGACATCAGGCACTATTGACACTAGAGGAGGCACTTGACATATACCCCTATGATAAGAAAGCTTGGCAAGTCTGTGGCGAACGATCATTGAACCTTAAGAAATATAAGGATGCTGCAGTTTGCTTTGAAAATGCAGTGGAGCTCTACAATCACAATACCAAGTCATCTCTCCATCTCTGTCGTCTTGGACTGAGGTTCAATGATGATCGGATATTCCAGATAGGCATGCGTGGTTACTTTGACATTACTCTTCCCTCTTTCTTGGATAACTATAGAGATGAGTATATCACTGGGGATGACCGCAAAATCAGGAATTACTGGTTACAAGAATGTCATGCGATTGACCAGTATCAACTTTGCTTACAAGCATGGCAAGCTAAACAGCACCAAACAGAATAGATAAGATGCTCCTCACCAAGAGATTGGAGTTTGAATACATTCTCTATCTTGAGATCAACAGAGGTGAAGTGACCTAAGATCGATCTTAAGTCACACTTATCTGTGAGTATCATGTATGTGATCCCTATGTAGTCTTGTCTCTCTTTGAGTTGTCTTGCCAATGACTTGAAGTACTGATAATCTTGTCCTGCATTGAATGCGTACTCATCTATTGAGTCAGCTGGATGTGCAAAAAACGGTGGATTGATAACCAGGACATCGAAGTGGCGATTGGGAATATTGGCAAAGAGATCAGATAAGTACGTATTGATCGGAAGATGAAGTCGAGCTGCATTAGAGATCACTCCATCAATTGCGGCTGGATTGATATCTGAGACGTGGGCATCTACCTCACAGTTGAGAGCTAGATAGAGACTAATAGCCCCACTCCCACAGCCGAGCTCCAGAGTTGATTGACCTTTGAGGTCTCTAGTCAAGAGATAATCTAAGAAAGTCTCAGTAGTCAAGTATAGCTTAGGATGAAATACTGTAGGGTGCAATCGCAGAGCTATCCCTCTGAACTGTATAGTCCGAGGCAGTCGATAATACCATTTGATGAGAGGATAGATAACACTACTGAACCTAGAGGGTAAGAGGTATATGATTTTATTCAGAAGCAAATCCCTCTATTTCTGGTTGGCGATATCTGAGCCAAAATTTTTGTAAAAACTTCAGTTCGTACGGATACTTTAAGATGTTGTACTTGTATCTCCACGATGCAATCGAAGAGATGACCTGAGATTGAAAAGGTGTCACTTTAGCATCGGTTTTAGTCGGATATCTTGCATTGAGTACAGTTTCAAAGTTCTTGACTTTATCTACCATCTTTGGTGTCAACCACGGGGTGAGTGGATTTTTCCGAAGGTCAAAATTTTCCCAACTCGGATTCAACCAATCTTCTAAGTCTTTAGGGAAAGAGAATCCGGCATTGACGATTTTTTGATAGAGTTCTGATCCTTCTGTGGGTACTGGGCTGTAGAGGTAGATGATGATCTCCGTATTGGGGTTGATCTCTTTGACTTCTTTGATGAACTTGATTTCTGCTTCGATTTGCTTCATGACTCGTTCATTACTCGGACCTGGAAACCCAAGGACGAATGAGTACTCTGGGACGATTCCATACTTTCCTATCCTGTCAGCAAATGCCTTGATCTGTGCTCCTGTTTGCTTACCTCCCTTGTCTATACTATCGAGGATCTCATCGCTGCCACTCTCTGCTCCGAGGAAGATCATCTTACACCCTGAGTCTGCCATGATCTTCAGAGATTCGTCTTTGTACTTGTCTATGGTGTCTATACGTCCTTCGCCCCACCAAGTCATATTATGTGGTGCTATCAGCTTTGCAAATTCTACAGTTCTCTTTTCTGATACGAAGAAGTTATTGTCATGAAACTCTATGGCATCACCACCATAGTTGTTTTTGATCTGGATGATATCATCGTAGATAACCTGAGCTGACTTACCCTTCCATCTGGCTTCATAGATAGGCACTACTGCACAGAACGAACATGTAAATGGACAACCTAGACTAGAGTGATAAGCGATTGTTTTCTGACCTAAGTGAGTAGGCCTGAGATACCCTTCGATCGGATAGAAGTTATTGAGCTTAGCATATGGTAATCGAGGGAGACTATCTTGGTCTACCATCGACTGCTTAGTCGTCTTGATGATCTCACCATCAGGCAACTTGTAGATGAGATTCTGGACAAATTCGTATGGCTTGTCATCTACGAGAGATTGGAGTAACAGTGGAAAAGCCACATCGCCTGGTCCATTGATGATAAAGTCTACGTATCCACTATTGAGCACCACTTCATACTGATTAGATGCAAAGTATCCTCCCCAGATCGTCTTGATTTGGGGGTAGAGTTCTCTGATCTTCTTAGTGTATGGTATCGCTTGCTTGAGCTGAGGTCCGGGCATGACGGTCGAGCCAAAAAACATAAAATCCCCAGTCTCGAGGTGAGATTGGATGACCTCCCATGGGTCAGTCTCTCTGTTACCATCGACAATCACCCAGTCAAAAAAACTGTCAATTGCAGCAGCTACTTGAAGGATAGAATTGGGAATTCTGTAGTTTTTGTTGGATACAGCTCGCGGATTAAATAGGAGGACTTTATTCATAGTATCTTTAGGGTGTAAAAAATCTAAATTACAACTTTACTTACGGGATTTATGAGGAAATCAGTTGTTCTTTTTTCATTTCTTTTCTTTTGCTGTCTATTTGAAATGTGTAAGACAAACAAAATCGAGCTTAATGAAAACATGATTTCTCTTCGATGGCATCAGTCATATCCATCTGAGACACATCGAGATATTGAGACTGGTCTGATCTGGACGTTTCTCTATCTAGGAGCACACTGCAACGAATCCAATATCCGCAATGGACTAGAGTGGGTTGATGATCAGGTCTTGACTCTACAGATAGATCAGATGGGATTTGATCAGGAGTCACTTGATGCTATCCGTATCCTTGTCGATGAGCTCAAACAACTCTCTGAGTACAGATCATCGAGGAGTATCGATGTTGGCCGCTTTGTCATGTATCTCTATAATGAGAGTGATAATTATTACAAGATCACTCAGATGCCTACCACTCTTGAGCAATTCGAAGAGAAGTATCACTTCGAAGAGCAGCCAAGATTTATCACTGCATATGGTGAATCATGTGTCTCCTCTGGTATCCGTATCTTCAATGCAGCTCAGTCAGACGACTTGACACAGATCGCCTACTTAGCTCAGGAGGGTTATGGTGAGACAGTAGATGACTTCCAAGTCAAGGAGTTTGAAGTATTTGACTTCATGGATAATGGTCAACCAAGATTTGGGATCTACAATCTACAAGGAGATCTGATCACTGGTGCAGACGCTGATGTGAGCATTGCCGGTAAGCCTGCTAAGTGTATGTGGTGCCATACCTCAAGTGTGCAACCGATCATCTCTGCAGCTTCGTCGATAGATGGATTTGAGAGGTTGGATTCATTCAGTACCTTGATCAAACAACAGAATGGGATCAGAAGGAAGTACCTTAGATCACAGGATCTGGACTTCGTCGTGGATAGTCTGGCGCAGCATTCTCTCGCAGAGCTTCTCTACTTTACCTACGAGTACCCAACACCCCAACGCTTGCGATCAGAGGGGCTATCCCTAGATAGCATTGCTGATATTGATTATCACAAGAATCGGGAGTATCAGTTCTTTAACCTTGTCTTTGACTCTATGGTACATCGGAGTGTGATAGATCCGACCTTCAAATCATCAGCGAGAGAGACGGTCTGGACACCAGAGTAGGCAGCATCTATTCGATGAGATAGACGGCAAAGTTTTCTCGCTTGACGATCCCATCATTGAAGGTTTTGAGGAGTTCTACTCCTGCGGGTAAAGGTTGCTCGAGTTGTGGTTGGAAGATGTCATCACCATTGTAGAGCAGTATCACTTTCTGGATTTGCATTTTGCTCAGATACTCTTTGGATTTAGTAATTGATATTGACAAGTCATATTGCTGATTTGGACTTCTCACTTTATCGAGTAATTTCCAATGACAAAAGTGCATGGACTCTGCTACATTGAGAAAGTAGATAGGTCGAGGAGTATAATTATTGTAAGAGATACAATTGCAATATGCATTGGATACGACTGGAATAGCATCAAGTGAATTGTCCTTGATATAGGTATGAACACTTTTAGTATTAGAGAATGGTAGTCTGATGTCTTGGTAGAGATGATAGATAGCAGATACGGATTGCACAAGAATCAAAATCGCAATGAACACTTTGGATATCAATCGTCTTAATCTTGGGTGAGCACTAAAGGTGGAGGTGTGATGTAAACTGTCAATCCACTTCAATACAATAAGAGTTATAATCAAGATGCCTCCATACCGTACACCAGAATTCAATGTAGTAAAATATTGAAAACTACAAATCAAGAATGCTGTGAGATACCAAACGGACAAAAGCCATTTTTTCTCCCACTTAAATATGAATGGGAACAACCATGATAGGAGAGCAAATGGAGCAATCAAAAACTTGAGATGTGTTGTCAGTAAATTAGTATTCCAGAAAAAATCAGAAGTAAAATCTGGTATCGGAACAAGTGCCTTAAAGAAGATCATGAGGGCATCAGCTAACCGATCAAAGTCAAACGAAAAGAATGAGATTGCCGATGAAGGGTGGTCACCCGGAGGAATAATAAAGTAAAGAGAAAGACCACAAAGTAAAGAATAGATCAATAGCCCTAATCTACTTATCGGCTTAGACTCAGTATGGTCCCATAGGGTCTTCCCCAAATAAATACAGAGATAGGCAAGAGTAAAAATCAAGCCAAACAAATGCGTATTAGCGATCAGACCTAGGATCAGCCAAGGAAGCCAACGCCAATTGTATTGCTGTTGATAAGCAACTGGTAAGCAAAAAGCGAAGAGCATCAATAAACCGTAATTGCGAGCAAGTACACCATACTCATACAGAGGGAAGTAACTGAAAATAAATGCAATAACGAAGATCCGAGGTAGGGGAGACTTGAAGAGTAAGAGAGCCACAGCGAGCAGTGTAATGCTGCCATGAATGTACTGGATACACATGGGATTGTCCGTAATACTCGAACCCAGATACATGATCATCAACCACAGCGAAGGATGACCATCATACTGATAATTGATTATCAAATCGCTAAGACTGTGAGACTCTCTGGCCACTAACCAGTGATGACTTTCGTCCATCCACATTTCATGAGAGATAATGCCAGTAAATAACAAGATGGCATAGCAAACAAGAATCACAATATTGAAGAGCCGATAATTTTTCACCGTCGGGTTTGTTGTCAACATGCTCGATGTCTGTACCATAAGAGAGAGATTAATGCTCAAGGAAGCAGTAAATATCGCCAACTAAGATAGAGTCATCTAAGTCCATGATAAGGTGAATCATCTCATCAGCTGGGACTGCTTGCTCTAGGCAAAATTCAAAATTTTCAAATGTGTAGTAATTGAACTTATAGTTACCGATCTGAGAGATCAAGTTGATACAATCTATCGCATACTGTCTGAATGGCCGAGTGAACTCAAATGAAATAATGGGGATGGATGTACTCAATGCTCTCAGAGCAATGTGTTCAAATCCTTCGATATCTATCTTGAGATAATGTGGTCTACCGTGTGACTCGATCAGTTGGTCAAATGTCGTTGTGGTTACCTGAATCTGAGTGTCCCAATTGAGGAACTCTTGCTTAGCATATTCCTCTTTGAACTCTGTAGACAGAGTGGACACTTCGTCTTCATTGCAGAGCATGAGAGTGAGAGTCCCTACCTTATCTGCAATCGCAACTGGTAGGATTGAAAGTTTTGAAGATTGGATATTCTTAAGAGAGGTGAGACATGAGGGATGAGGTTCTACAGCGAGGACTCTTGTGCCGAGTTCTAGATAGAGTTGAGTGTACCTTCCATGATTAGCACCACAATCAAAGACAAGGTGGCCTTGCTCCAATATCTGACTATAGAATCTTCGCATCTTTTGTTTTTTGAGAGCGGTTCTATAGCTTGACTTTAATTGTTTGAGAATGTTTATCTTCATTTGATCGTCTATTGACAATATGACGCTTGGTTAAAGCTAATGATAATTCAACCACTCGTCTAGTAATGCAATTGGTATTATTTTTTATTTAATTAATCTCTTCCCAATAGATGCCTTGATTTCCTCCTTGGAGTAAAAAAAGTTAGCGTATTGAGTATCATATAATCGTGAAAGATAGGCTTGTGGAAAGACAGCTGACTCAAGGAAATGTCGATACAACAGTGAGTAAGGTTTGTTACTTCCAACATTGTAGCGTTTGAGTTCAAATGATTCGCAACCAAGAAACTCCCTGAGTACTTGAGATTTAATTTTATCGGCTAGGTCCGTCCTCAATATCAGAAGATCGATATTGCCGATTTTTTGGCTAGACCACATGAGTGAGTGATCAAATGCCAAGTCGTAGACATTGATGCCTGTCATCCTCTCGAGCTCGTCTTCAAACCATAAGATTGGATAGTCATGATCGAGCTTGGTGTGATAGACTTGGAGTAATTCTTCTTGGCTTCCTTTCCAGTCTTCTGGTCTGACACCAGTGTGATATTGGAATGCTTCAAAGAATGCTGACAGATTCCGTTCCAAAGGATCACGTACGCAAGTGATGATTTTGATTGGTTTATTTTGCTTGAGTTGATGCTGATAGATGAGGCCTCCGACTTGTCTACTATCTGGGATTATATGGTGGCTCAGGGCAAGTGCCTCACTCTCCTTGATCTTGTGGTCATCCAGAGAGTGGATGTGGTATGGAGTGACGTCGCATTGACTCTTGATTGAGTGATAGATGGAGGTAGAGGCGACCTTAGCCATGGTATAGACAGCTACGATTGGTTGGTTTCCCTTGAGGTGTTTTTTAGCTTGACTATAGCGATATCTTGCTAAGGTCTGGTACTTGATATATGAGATTAGTCTATTGATAGTCGCTGGTTTTGAGTTGTTTGATCGTATAGAATCCCGGAGCTCTTCCTGCGTCAGTCATGAAATAGACATCTTGATCAGCTTTGATGACTTTTCTTATCTGACCACTTTGCGTTAATGTTTTTAGGTAGTCAATCTCTTGGTACTCGTTTGATGATAGTTCTTTGATCTGTTGATAAGACTGATGTGGGAGTTGAATGGTGATTGTATCATACTTGCCGACAGTGTGGTTAATTGTTGTAAGTATGCCATCTGGAGATAGAGAGAAATCAGAGAGTAAGACTCTTTGATGATTGGGCAGCACATCCCTTCCTGGTGTATCTCCTGTAGATGACCGATCACTGAGTCCAATGAATATGCTCATCAATGCTGCGAACAGTATCAATAACCACTTAGTCAGTAACACCTTGTAAAGAGCATTGTGATACAAAAAATACATCAAGAATAAAGTAATCCCAATCAACTTGCCAAATTGAAAAATGAAAGGAAGTGTCTCGAACCACTCTTGTTGGTAGATACTCGTGAAGAAGAGTAAGCTCGTAGGTATGACTGGAATAATCTTCTTATCTGCTATCAAGTAGAGGAATGGAAATATGAGATAGAGAAGGCCATAGCTGCTGATGTTAGGACTCAAGAGTAGGAGTAGGATTAACCAAGTACTGACTTTTACTTTCGTAGAGATTGACCTGCTAGCACTGACTCCTATTCCTAGTGTATAGAGTCCCGCTTTGATCAAAGCAAAGAGTATGATGAAAGCAAGTTGAGAACTCACCAATGGGTCTGGATTGTGTATCGGATGCTCTAAGAATAGTATTCTAAGGAACACAGGAAGCGATTCTGCCCTGACTGCAAATCCATTGTACAAGATCCCATTGCTCGTCTTAGACATGACATCTGTTCCAAAGTATAGCCAAGTCGATGGATCAATCCAAAGCAAACTAAGTAATCCGATCACGATCAATAGACTTGCGTAAAGAGCAAGGTGTTTTAGCTGTTTGCCGAGCAGCGGTATTGATAGGAGGACAAGAGGACTCACCTTCATTAATATTGCGAATGGGAGACAATAGAGATACTTGCTATTCGCTTGAGAGATCAGGTGGAGATAACCATAAATGATCAGGCCAACAATGATAAGATATGGTTGACCAAATAGGATGCAATTATAGATTGGATAGGCAAACACAATTGGAACAATGAGTAAGGGAGTTGTAGGTAACTGCCAGTGCTCAATGAGTTTTCTTAATGAAAGGATAAAGACTAAGACAGAGACGAGTTGCAAGAGGAGCTTAGCAAGAGGAGCACTGAGTACTGTCAATGGCGCAAAGAGCAAAGCTAAAGATGGAGGATTAGGGTAATATGCTCCAAAGAATTTGTCAGTATATCGATCTTTAACGATTGTATTAAAGTCATCTGCATTGTAGACCTCAGTAGAAAATTGTCCGTCGATCAATAACTTTCCCCCGTAGTAATAATTACCAAAATCGTGAACTTGAAATCCAATAGACTTAACGATGGATAAGAGAAGCAATCCTAGCAACGGAATATAATAGATGTACTTTGGCACTTTCAATCCAACGAGATATTTGATTTGACGCAGGGATATTTATGAAATACAATGTTGTAAGTTACACCCATTCTATGTAGTGAGTCAATCTCTTCAGTTATTTTGCAAGTTGCATACAAGTGTAATGCACCCAGCTTTTAACTTTTGCTTTGACTTTTTTGAGTGACATCGGATCATTATTTGCGTTTACAGCATTGACGACATACCTCAAGGCATAGTCGTAGTATTTACGAGAGTAGGTACGCTTGAACTCCCTATCTCTATCAGTAGTTTTCATCCAATCTAGTTCTACAGTTTGATCTTCTTCTATCTCGTTGTACATGGATGTTCCCTTGATGGGGTAGGCGACAGTGATGGTAAATTGATCTGGTTTGCAATCTTTCAGATAGTTTACGGTCTTGATGATGTCTTCTTCGGTTTCGCCTGGATAACCTAGCATGATGAATGTACCAGCCTCCATGCCTTTGGCCCTAGTCAGTTTGATCATATCACTGACATGGTTGACATCTACGCGTCGATCCATCAAGTCAATGACACGTTGCGAGCCACTCTCTGCTCCGATCCACACTCTAAAGCATCCTGCCTGTTTGAGGAGATCAACAACATCTTCGTTCATCCGATCTGCTCGAGAGATACATTCGAAGGGGATGACAGCATCTTGTGATATCACTTCTTCTACAAACCCTTCAAGCCACTTATGACTTACAGTAAATACATCATCTACAAACCAGATACTATCCGGCTGATAATTGTCCTTGAGATACTTGAGCTCTGAGGCTACAATCTCGGGACTCCGCCTCCTGTAGCTCTGACCGTAGACAGCAGTACTACACCACTTACAGGTATATGGACATCCTCGCTGTGTACTGACAGTCATAGCACTCTTGCCGTGATGTGTCTTCCACGTCTCTAAGTAGGGTTGCATATCTATCTTCTCTCTCGCTGGAAATGGGAGGTCATCCACTGGTCGTATTCGACTTCTTTCTTTGGTCTTGATGATTTCTCCATCACTTCTGTAGGCAAGGCCATCGATATGGGCATATTCTGATCTGTTTCCTTGTTGGACAGTTCTTATTATTTCCAACATTGTTTGCTCACCTTCTCCGATGACGAGGATATCTGCACCAGTATTGAGATAGTCTGGGATGTTATGTCGCAGATCGGGCCCACCAAGTACGATAATTGACTCTGAGAGAGTAGGTGTATCTCTGATCTTCTGTATTGATTCTATCACATTGACCTTAGTCATCAGATTGGTATAGATCGCGATGATGCTTGGCTGCTGCTCTTCTAAGTGAGGGATGAGATCTTTCTTGTAAGCAAATGTTGTGTCAAAGACAGAACATGACTCTCCATGATTTTCGAGATATGCAGCGATATAGAGGATACCCAATGGAGGGTAAGGCTTCATTATCGTCTGTTCTTTCTCGTCTTCTAGGATGTAATAACCATGGGTGAGAATCGTATGCATTGTGCAATATACCAACTTCTCTCGAAGTCTATGAGACAAGTCTTTGACTTATTTGTGTAATAAACCCTTATCAGTACTTTGATAGGAATTGTGCTTTGATCGCTACAGGCAAAAGATTCCAAATATCTCTATTAGTTGATGTTATTGTCTCAAAAATGCTATTCCTTTACAAGAGTATAGATCGCTAAGATTGGTCTCAGAATATTATCCATCAATAGCACTTAAATGCCAATAAGAGCTGAAACTAACAAGAATACAGTCTACCTTAACACCTCTCTGAGACAAGGAAGTCAATGCTAAGTAAAATACTAAAAACTCAACTACACCTACTGTCAATAAATATCGGTTGGACCATATCTAGCCTTATCTTGTTGCCATTCTATCTCTCATATCTGTCGCCTTCAGATTATGGCGTATTAGCCATCTTGATGGTAGTCATCACATTTGGAAACTTTCTAAGTACCGCTAATTTGAAAATGGGTTATACGGCATTTTACTTTGATATAACTCAGAGTCAGCGGTTGAGTTACCTCTATCAAAGCCTCAAGCTAGGGCTGTCAATTAGCGTTATTTATCTGATCATTGGAAGCTTATTCGTATCTCAATTCAATTTGTTTTTGGATACTGCAATCCCATCAATGCTCATCATGTTGGCATTAGTTATTGCAGTACAGAAGAGCCTACATGGGATCTATAACGTCTACCTTCAGCACGAAAAAAAAACCAAGACTTACTCGATCACCAATGGGACTATCATCCTTGTCAATGTAATCGTCCAGTTAGGTTTACTCGTTTTTTTTGATCTTGGGGTAGCTTCTGTAATCTATGGATTGTTGATATCTTACTTCATTGGTAACTTGATGTGCTTAAGTGAAGTCCTGAAGTCTGAGAAGTCGCAAGCATTTCAGTTTCAACCTTTACTCATCTATGCATTGAGTCTCTTTCCCTTTCTCTTAGCTGAGTGGTTTATTATCAGAGGTGATCGATTGATCGTTGAGCATTTTTTTGATCTCGAGCAAGTAGGAATTTATGCCTTGACACTTAATGTAGCATTTCTATTATCTACGGTAGGGAATACTTATCTCAATGCAGCACGACCAGAGCTATTCGCTTACTTTGAAGGATTGAAACGTTTTCGTATGGTTGTTTTTTCTTCATTTTTCAGAGCATTAGTACTGATGATTTTGGCTGGATCGATTGCGATCTATCTGATCTCACACTCAGTGAAGTATCTTACCACACATGACAGATATCAAGCGATAGAGCAATATATCACTTTGGCTTTAGTCATTATTGCCATTAGGATAGTGATCCGATTCTTTAGTGAGGTCTTTATCTATGTTAAGCATCATAGAGCTCAGAATTATCTCTCTATTGGCAATGCTGTGTTGTTTGTGATTGCGTTAGCTTTGTTTTATCCATATGACTCAATTACTTCGATTTTGTATGCCTTGCTCACTTCTAATTTGATCACATTACTTGCGACCATTGTTGCGATTGGTTATGTCAGTAATCCTAAGAGAGACCATGTCGAATAGTACACCAATCAATATTATAATCAGCGGTTACCCTAAAAGTGGAACGACTTGGCTCACGAAGTTAGTCGCAGGCATTCTTGACTGTCCTGCTGCTGGATTTTGGGGTGTAGAAGGTGATAATTTGAGCATTGAAGGGACAAAGAAAGTTTCTCCCTTTCGCTGTTACAAGGCTCATCAACTCTATCCAGAACTGTCAGAGTACAGTATGAATTACTCAAGTGTAATCTACGTAGTGAGGGACCCCAGAGATATTGTGGTGTCAGGTGCTCACCATTACACATTCTTGCCGAGTTGGTTGAGGACTTTACTCAGGATTACAATAAGGTCAAGTGAGACCCGACATAAGATCTTTTATAAATTGACTTCCTTGGTGAGTATTGAGAAAAGAAAGAATGAGATGTTGGCTCAGGTCATAGGGGAGAGTAAGTCACCATCCAAGTGGTTGCGGCACTCATGGTCTGAGCATGTCGCCTCTTACCAAGATCAAAGTGGAGTACTCGTCTTGCGGTATGAAGATCTCTTGGATGATCCGTTGGCACAGTGTAAGCAGATAGCACACTGGCTTGATCACACGATAGACGATGATCAATTAGAGTCAATCATCAAACAGAACTCCTTTGATCAGAAAAAATCTCAGCATTTACAACATGGCGATTACTTCAATCATAGACACATGAGGAAGGGAATAGCTAACCAATGGAAAGAAGAATTGAAACAAGGTCAGATAGATAACATTCAGACAGCTTGTCAAGACTCTATGGTTGAGTATCATTACTTATAGGATTATGAGGGAGGTTCGTTATTGGTCGTCTAATAACCTTCAACCTTCTTAGTAACTCTTCTCTATGTAGAGAGTGTCTTCGCTTCATTCAAGTTCCTTAATCTAAGATGATGATTTTATGTCTTTGAGCAATGCCTTTGCTTTCTATGACTAGGATGTAGATTCCATTTGGAATGAAGTCTAAGTTCAGGGTATACTTCTTACTTCCAACTAATTTGTCAAAATTGTTTCTAATCATTTTACCATCTAGACTGTAAAGTGTCAGCTGATCAACATCAAATCTTCTCGTAGATTCCAAATAGATAGTTTGTGTTGTTGGATTCGGGTAGATGAATATTTCAGCTTTCTGTAGAGTTGAAATACTAGATATCGCATCGATGGTAAATGTCGAATCTATAAGGCAACCATTAGAGTCTTCTACAGTTAAAGCATAGTTGCCAACTGGTAAATCAGTAATCAAGCTATCTTCATCACCATTACTCCAGAGATATGTATAAGGTTCGACTCCACCAGTGATGGTGACAGATATAGAGCCATCTAAGCTAGACGTAGATGAGTGATCTTGTGTGATCTCTGCAATGATGTCAAGCTGGTTTGGCTCTCCTATGGTAATACTTTGTGTAATGGAACACCCTATACTATCAATTACTGTAACATCATAGATTCCAGCTTGCAAATTGGAGATTACTTGATCACTTTCGATTCCATCTATCTGATAGATATAGGGCGGTTCTCCTGTAAGTGTTTCTATTGTAACCATTCCAGTAGTGTCACCAGAGCACAAAACATCAGTTGTCATAAACTCTGCTTCTAGTTGGCTATCGGTTATAGTGAAACTTGCAACTCCTTGGCAGTTCTCTGCATCTGTTATAGTGAGTTCATAGTTTCCAGGAATAAGATTTTCTGCAATTGAACTTTCAGAGATGTTACCCGACCAATCATAATCATAAGGAGTAGTACCGTTGAGTACCTCTATTTCTACTGCTGCGAGATTTATTTCATCGCAATAATGATTACTTTGATTAATAATCATTTCTAATGAGTCCTTTGAATCAATGAAAAATTCGAGAGTTTCAATACAATTATCACCATAGATTATTTCCAATGAGTGACTACCTTGACCTAAACTAGGACTTGTAAGATCTCCAGGCATGTCATCCCAAGAGATCGAAATGTTTTGTCCTGAATTTTCAACATTACTCACCACAGCAGAGTTGTCTTCAGGGTTTGAACAGCTACCGTTTATGATTTCAAAATCGTATGAGATCAATGGCTCACTAAATACCTCAATCTGTTGAGTCGTGAGACACCCCGAAGTATCCATTACTTCAATTGTGTGCAGACCTTCACTTACAGTTGCTGTGAGTTCAAAGAGTTCAACTTCATCTAAGAAGACTTGATAAGAATTACTCCCATTTTCAATATTCTCAATTATGAGTTCTGTCCCTGTGGCATTACATGGTATGGAGTCATAAGTAAGGTCAAATTGAATCGTGTTTAGAGGGTCAATCGGTGTGATTTCGATGCTCTGAGAGATACTACATTCCTCTAGTTGTATCTCGAGTATACCTATTCCGATTTCAGTATTTATTAGATATTGATTCAGAGAGTTAGAGGCTATTATAGTGTCATTCCAGAGGATAATCGGATCATGTTCTAAGTCGTTCATTAGACTTAATTCTATATACTTATGATCTTCTGGACCGCAACCAGTTGCAAGGATATCAATCAACGGTATTACTGGTTCTTCGAGGGATAGAGATATTTGACTTGAGCAAGCATCAGTGTTCACTACGACTAATTGGTACTCGCCGTGGTCCAATCCTGAGATACTCTCTATTAACTCTTCACCATCGAGTGTAAATGTTAGATTAGGATCTAGAGATGTGACTGAGATTACACCATCATTTCCACAAATAGGATCTTGTATCTCTATTGTAATCTGATCTAGGTCAACCAATTGGTACTCTAGTGTGATTACACTATCCATCTGACATCCTTGATCATTTGATATAGAAAATTGATAGTTACCAGGACTGAGATATTGCAACGTATCTGTGACTACATTTCCTTCAAGGTAGAT
This sequence comes from uncultured Saprospiraceae bacterium, assembly GCA_938001865.1. Classification (GTDB taxonomy): domain Bacteria; phylum Bacteroidota; class Bacteroidia; order Chitinophagales; family Saprospiraceae; genus JAHDHH01. The sequence continues at coordinate 58,663 of CALLAW010000022.1, forward strand.
ATTGGCTGTTGAGTCTTCGCTAAATAGGACAATCCATCCATTGTCTTCATTGCAAGAGGGATGATTATATGCTACTCCTAAGTCTACCCGGTCACATGCTATCGACTCTACTACAAACGTAGTATCTGCTTGGCAATCATTGGCATCTTGAAGAGTTAAAGTATATATCCCTGCTTCTAATTCGGAGATGGTACTTTCTATCGATTCTGTTTCCCATAAGTAATCATAAGGTTCGACTCCACCTGTAACAGTTGTAGAGATCATGCCTTCTAAAGAAGAAGTTACAAGAGAGTCATGAGTAATAGAGGCGCTGATGGTCAATGGCGGAGGTTCACTAATTGTGACACTTTGAGAGGCTGTGCATCCATTATTATCAATAACAATGACCTCATAGTCACCAGCATTTAACTGATTGATGATTTGATTACTTTCGACTCCATCTAATAAGAATTCATATGGAGGTTCTCCAAGGGCAATCTCTATCTCTATTTCTCCTGTAGCATCCTGGTAGCACAGCAGATCAGTAGGGATAGCATCAATAAAAACTTTTCGACTTTGAATGTACAATGAATGAATGCCTTGACAATTCTCCGCATCGGTAATCGTTACTTGATAATTTCCCCAGGAGAGATTCTCAGCAATGTTGCTTGACGACACATTATTAGACCAGACATATTCATATGGAGCTGTTCCAGATAACATCTCAATTTCTATACTTGCCAAGTTGTCTTCATCACAGTAGTGTTGAGTTTGGATTAGATTCGCTTCTAGTGTTGGAATTGGTTCCACTTCGAAGGTGAATGACTCAGAGCAATTGTTATCGTATGTAATTTCAAAATTATGGAAACCTTGACCTAGTATTGGACTCGTCTGAGTCCCTATAGTTCCGTCCCAGCTAATTGTATGAATACTTCCAATATTTTGAATATTGCTGATGACTGCATAGTTTTCATCAGGATTTTGGCATCCCCCATAGACGATATCAAAATCATATGAAATGATTGGATCTTTGGTCACTTCAAAGTACTCTACGGATTTGCAACCGGTAGCATCTGTAACCTCAACAACATGAGATCCTTCTTCTACAATGGTATTGAATCCCAATCCTTCGACACCATTCCAATAAGTATGTACAGGTCCAGGACCTCCAATATAATTTTCCAGAGTTACGAATGTATTTTCTTGATTACAGCCGATGTGATCATTGTAGACCAAGTCAAACTCTAAAGAAGACAATGGGTCTATTGGAGTGATTTCGATTTCTTCAATGATACTACAAGTGTCCATTCTTGCTTCTAATGTTCCGACTCCAACTTCAGTCGGTATTATGTAGGCATTAAAATTTTCCGACTCTACAATCGTGTCATTCCAATAGATAAGAGGATCATGATCATAGTAATGAGAGAGTCTAAGATCAATGTACTTGTAATCTTCAGGTCCGCAACCAGAGATTAATAGATCATAAGAGAGGGTTACCGGTTCGTCGAGTACAACTTGTACTTCTCTATAGCAACCATTTTCATTAAATGCGACTAGTGTATGATTTCCAAAGTTAAGACCAATCATACTATCTTGAAACTCAACTCCATCAACCATAAATAAGAGACTAGTATTTAGAGTTTTAGTATAGATTATTCCGTCACTTCCACAAATTGGATCTTTCCATTCTACTTCAAATTCTTCCACTTCGAAATCGTAAGGGTATTCTAGACTTACCTCATACTCAAGTTCACAACCAAGGGCATTAGTAACCGTAAAGAGGTACTCTCCTGTACCTAGATTCTTTAGAGTATCAGTAACCTCTTCCCCATTGAGATAAAAGTTGGCTGTCGTGTCTGCACTTGCTGCTAATATCCAACCATTATCTTCATAGCATGTTGGATTGGCATATTCTGGTGAAAAGTCAACCCAGTCACATTCAAAGCAAGTCATATCTACTTCCATCAGGCTGTATTCTGTTCCTATGAATACTTCATGGTTTCCATCTCCATTGATATCTCCATGTGCCAGTCCTTCATCTCGTCCGACAAAGACACCGTACAGATGACTTACTGTGGTATTGGATCTTGGTTTATGGATAAATAGTGAATCCAAGGATGTAATCAATAATTCTTCGACCCCATCCTGGTCTATATCTCCGCCACTCATACCTAGAATAGAAGCATTGGATACATCTATCGTATCTATGATGTTCATATCATCTGAAGTCAAAATGTGGACATTGCCATTACTCGTACCTCCTATGATTTCATTGATGCCGTCATTGTCCCAGTCAAAGATCGTTGTTGCTGTATAATTGTCATATTGAGATTGGGTGAGTTGATATTCATGAGAATGGTCGTCAAAAAAATGGATATACCCTTTGCATAGTATGATTTCGGAAGCTTCATCTAAGTCAACATTACCGACTTCTATTCCTTGTACAGATAAGTTATTGACGAGTTCATAGCTTGTCCACTTAGTACTTAGATTGTCAAGGTTGTAAATGCTCAAGTGTTCTGAAGAGGCAACTATGACGTCTAATAATCCATCTTCGTCGATATCATAGAGTTGACTAGATTGCATGGAAGAGAAGCCATTTTGGTTGACTTCTTCTAATTCAGGAACACCAGTAGTACCATCGTAAATAATGACATGAAGGTCAGAAGATTGATGTTGAGTAATTACTATATCTAAATCGCCATCATTTTGGTAATCTAGGATATCAAGACTCGCTGTAGTTATCTCATATTGATCAGAAGTCAAGTCTATTGTTCTTTCTAAAATTTTAGACTGAGCATCATAGATTTTAATCTTAAGTTCATTTTCATTAAAATAGAACCCTTCACCAGTCAATGATATGATTTCCATTGAATTGTCTTGATCAATATCGACTAAGTGGATGTCATCGAACGGACCAGAGTATCGTTCTGTACTTGATTCAGTGTGTCCGTTGCTCAAATTGTAAAGTCTAAGCGAACCTATATTGAAAGTTGAATTAAAACTTGCTAAGATTTCATTTTGATCATCATTGTCAAAGTCATCCAGAAATAAGGAATAGAGGGACGAAAAATATGGGTCTGTATCAATACTCATAGACTTTATTCGACTGCCATTTGACAAGTTGTAGATATTTATTTTGTCACTAAAATCATCTAATGAAATCAGTCTTAAGTCATTGACAATCCAAATGTTACTCCCTAAACTAATTTCAAATTTTTGATTACCAGTATCTAAGTCGTAAACAAATACATCATGTTGCTCTTCTATGATTGCTTCTTCTTTTCCATCTCCATCGGTATCCCATAATTTGATAAAATCAGTACGGGATAATTCTAAATCACTTTCTAAAATGTAATTCTCCCCATCATACTCATAGACTTGTCCGTTTGACAATACGAACTCGAGATTGGGGTCGTCATCTACATTGCCGATATCAAAGTCACCTGCATCATGTTCGAGTTCAAACTCAATAATATGTGCTATTGGGTCATAGACATAAAAGGTATTACCATTGAGCATCAAGATTTCATTTTGACCATCGAGGTCAAAATCAAATATTTGCATTTCAATGGAAGGAGTAGCACCATGCCAACTGTGTCTAAAACAATCAATCTGGGTCAATGTACTAAGGTCATAGATAAATGTCCAATCCCGAGATGAGAAGACCAATTCTTCTTTACCGTCGCCGTCTAAGTCACCCCTCGCCATATCAGTAAATGTGGCGCTAATTAAATCTGTGCTGTGGATTTTTTCAAACTCTTCTTTTTCTACATTATAGTCAAATACGTAGATGAAAGACCTGCCAGCTCCAAATGATGAACTTGTGCTGGCGGTTTCATAAGTCAAATATTCATCTTCACCATCTTGATCGTAATCATACTTGATGTAGTTATTTTTCTTTCCAATGTTTCCTGTAAAGGGGATATCCATCCACAACGGGGTACAAACTTCATTGCATTCTGGATTTTGCTCTTCTACTACTATTTCTTCAACTATGAAGGTTGTATCTAGCGTACACCAGTTGCCATCTCTGATTGTCAAGGTGTACTCTCCAGCAGATAAATAACTATTTGTTAAACCATGAGAACCGTTACTCCAAGTTATTTGATAGTCTTCTATTCCACCAACTATTTCAACAGTAATGCTTCCTTCTCTATTTGGCGTAATGATGTTGTCACTTTGGATCGTTGCAAACACCTCGATCATTTCTGGTGATTTAACTTCTATTGATAATGTTTCGTTACAACCATAGTTGCTAATTACAGTTACTTCGTAGACTCCGCTGGCAAGATTTTCTCTTTTATTTTGGATTGACCCATCGTCCCAACTGATTGTATATTCATTGCTTAGTGATTCTATATCTAACTCTATTTCACCTTCAGTATCACCATAGCAAGGGTTATCTTGTGTCGTATATGTAATATTGAGGTAAGGGGCTGGGACATTGAGAGTTGCTACCTCTTCGCATCCCGTCTGATCTGTAACTGTTACACTATAACTTCCTGGTGAGACTCCAGCTATCACGTCAACATCAGATGCTCCGTTACTCCAGAGTATTTGATATGGTTCATCTCCCGAATCATAGACAAGAGATAATTGTGCAGTGATGGGGTCGTCACAATTGAGGCTATCAATCTGCAGCCTAGCTTTCGGTTGAGTGGAAATCTCAACGAAAAATTGTTCTATATATCTACATCCATTCCCATCTATGAGTTCTAATATGTGTGAGCCATGAGATAAGAAAGGACTCTGCAATTGGTCAGTAGATACTCCATCCCATATGATGTCATAAGAGTCAGCATCTTGCAAGTTTAATATCTCTGCGTAATACTCCGTAACACAACTTGCAGAGTGAATGTCTAATTCATATTCAGGTCTAGGTTGTTTTGGAATCTCATACTCCCAATTGAAAAAACAACCCCCAATCCATGCACTGACCAAATGGATTCCTGGTTCGCTATACACAGGACTCTGTACTCCTGTAAATGTGCCATCCCAAATGAAGATAATGGGAATGTCAGAATCAAAAAAGTTGGTGGCGATTAGTGATTCATTGATTGTTGTATCCAGTTGAGCATAGTATTGACCACAATCATTTTTTAAAACTTCTACATCTACATTCAGGATATCTTCTAATACAAGTACGGGTACATCAAACTCCTTAACTCTTGAGCAGCTGTCAGTAACAACTTCGACAGTATGCAGTCCTGGAGTTAGAGGGTCACTCGTATTATTTCCCAATATTCCATCCCAATACACTTCATAGGGTTGATCTGCTTCTAAATCAATAAGTTTAGCGAAGTAACCTGGATTATTGCAAACTTTTGTTTGAATAAGTATATCAAAACTCAGAGGTTGTCTTAGCTCTATGTCAAACTCTTTGTAACAACCAGAGTCGTTGTATGCTGTCAAAGTAAAATCCCCTTCTGGTAAATTTGGTAAGCTGTCAATGAATATTTGATCGGCGACTGAGAATTGAATGTTTTCAACAGAGGCAGATGCCCACACTACTCCATCAGATTGGTTACAATTAGGATTTTGGGTTTCATATTCAATGTCAAAATACCTGAAATCATCTTGATAATCTAAAGAGAAAGTATGTTCTATGGCACAACCCCATTGATTAGAAAGGATAACTTTGTAATTACCAGGTTCTAAATTTTTAATTGTATCACTGACTATCTGATCATCCAATCTGTAGATGGCAGTTGGGTCATTACTGCGGAGAATAATCATGCCATTATCTTCATAGCAAGTTGGATTGATGGCATATGAATCGTCGTGCACCCATTTGCATTCTATGCATTCTGTGTCGATTTCTTGAATCCCTTCTTGCCAGTACCACATCACATCCATCTCACCATCTAAGTCATAGTCTACAACATCAACTGTGCTGTCATCATTTTGATCAAATCCGTAAACGTTAATTCTATCAATACGTTCGCCTAGATAATGAATGATTACACCTGAGTTGACAGAGTAAATGAGTTCTTTTTTTCCATCACCGTTAACATCCTCAAACACCATATTTTCAGTAAATCCACTATACCCACCGTATAGAATATCATCCAGAACTTCTAAAGTTAATGGTGATAATATTTCTAAGTGGTTTCCATTGAGATAAAGGATCTCATCTTTACCATCTCCATCCCAATCATCAACTACGACGTCATCATCACTCGAGCAGCAAGGATCATAATAATTGATCAAGGCAAATTCATTTTGATAGTCATCTAAAACGATTAGCAACCCATCTGTTAAAACGATTTCTGGAGCAGGATCATCGTCAAGATTTTTTACTCTGATATGTTTAATGCTTAAAGGCCAACCTACTGGATTGAAATCATCTGCCTCTAATAATTGTTCGAATGTACTTCCATCCAAAATGAAAAAATCACTGAACGAACTAAAAAGAAAATCCTTTATTCCATCTTCGTTAACATCAGTTACAGCGAAAACATCTCCTATTCCATAATCGACAGTCTTGTTTAATTCTACTGTTAAGGTCTTTCCATCTAATACGAGAAAATGTACCCGTTCATCATTAATGCTCGGATAAGTTCCTCCTACTAGTAAGATGTCTTTGTCTCCATCATTATTATAGTCGTAGACTCGTACCGCTCTGCAGTCAGAAAAATTTTCATGAGGGATATATTGTTCAACTTGGTTTGTCTCTGGATCATAAATTTTCAATATTGATCTGACAGGATGGTTTCCATTAGAGACTGTGATAAATTCTACTTGACCATCTTCGTCAACATCTTCAAAGACAGAGGTGCTTGAGTCAATATGGTGGTTCGCATTAGGAATGATATACTCAATTGTTTGGGTGTCAAACTCATACATGAAATGGTCGATATCTCCCTTGCCGTACCAAAATTCTATTGATTCATCATCATCAAAATTGCCCAAGGTCAATTGAAAACTAAATGCTGTATTTGAAGGAAAAGGAAATGGATTGTCTGTACTAGATTGTAACTCCCCTGTGAGTCCATCATAGACTAAAATGATATTACTGGAGTGCTTAAATATTACTATTTCTATTAAATTATCATGATCTATGTCTGCAATTCCATAAGCATCTGTATACTCTAGTTCTATTTCGTAGTAAGCAGTTTCATTTCCAACATCATAGCACCGCAGTAATTCATCACTTGAAAGATAAATGAATTCATCTACTCCGTCTTGATTTACATCTACGGTTCGATTTTCATCCGAGAAGCCCATGAGAGGAGGAATATTATAGTCATTCTCAAATTCATTGTCTTCGTATTGATAGACATGTCCGTTTTCAAAAATGATTTCTATAAAATCATCATCATCAAAATTTCCAAAATATAAATCTCTACTTAGACTTTCTGAGTAGTTGAGCTCTGAATAATGAAGCAATTTGAAATCTAGAGTATAGACACTTAAGTTTTCTGTGCTTGCGATGATGATTTCTCTCAGTCCATCATTGTTAATATCAAAAAAGTAAATTTCAGAAACTCTTGTTAATTGGTCTAATTCACTAAAGCATTTTTTTGCTAGGAGTGTCTCGATATCTAATAAGATGATATCTGACTTGTCAGTTACCACTAAGTCATCCTGTCCGTCGCCATCATAATCGAAAATGACTGGCTGAGAAACCATATCATAAGCATCCGATGACTTGACTTCTTCCATTAAGGGATCGTTATGGAAGTCAACTGTAAATACTACACTAGTTTGAATACTTGAATAACTGCGATTGATAATTTCATCATTTCCATCACCATCTATATCGTATAATATATGTTCTTGATCAAGTTGATAATTAGTAGCAAGGTTCCAAAGCGGTTCACAAGCAATATTGCAATTACTAGTCTGAGAGTAAGATTGCATTGATACGATGCATAGACTCCAAAGAGCAAGATATTTGATCAAGTTGAATTCTATTTTCATAAACGCTTCAAGTATACTTTACTAAAAGTAGTGATAAAATTAGAATCTTGATGTGTTGAAAAGGAAATTATGGATCTCAGTATTATGTTACATCATCCGTGCTCTTTACCAGCTCCACTAAATAGTGATCTCCATACCTCCCACCAATGCTCAAGATGGAGAACACTCTTGAGAACAATAACAGTACTGACTCCAACCAATGCCCTGACCAATAAGAGGGCACATAGCCAGTCGCTTTTAAGGTCTTGACTTCATACCCTTCAAAGATTTCTGTAACTTCATCAGGATTAAAAAAGTAAGTCTGCACTAATTGTCCATCAACATTGACTTGTGTTGGATTTTGACTTTGTCTGAGACGAAGAGATTGCCTATCACCCTTGAACCTGCGATACCACTGCTCGATCAGAGTGTCTCGTGGCATGATGACCAAGATCAAGCTCCCACCATCAACTAGGTGACTCTGCGACCAATTAGCGAATCGTCTGAGTTGGTTACTATCTAGACAATTCAATCCACCAAAGTTAGAGAAGATGAGATCAAACTGTTGGCTAAGATGAGGGAGAGTCGTGAGATCGAGCTGCTGAGTCGTGACGTTGGGTAATGCCCGACATTTACCTTGAGTGACTGCAAGCATCTCAGTTGAGATATCTGTAGCTAAGACTTCGTGACCTAATTCTCCAAGGTACTTTGCATCTTCTCCAGTCCCACAGTTGAGTTCCAAGATTGACTGCTTGGAGTGACCTCTTGCTAAGATTCGGCCTAGTCTCTTCCAGACCACTTGACGCTGACCTCTGCCAATGGCGGTATTGGTGAATGTCTTGTCATATCCTATCGCTGCTCTATCAAAGTCTGCTGCCATTGTGGGATCGAAGTGATTGTTTTTTTATTACAAATGACCTTCTAGCTTACGCCTATTGAGAGCTGCAAGAGGTGTGTGGTAGATCATCCTTGCGATATCTTTGATCAATGAATCTTGTCTTGATTTGAGTTTGCCCTTGAGTCTCAGGATACCTTTATTGATCCGATAGCGATTGTGAACGTACCGGTGCAGCACCTTGTAGAATGCTGGTGGATAAGTATTCTCAAACATCATATCCAAGTCATCAGAGTCTGTCCAGTTGGACTTCATCACCAGATCAGCCTTGACTTTGTCATAAAACTTGGTCCCAGGTAGAGGGTAGGAGACAGAGATCCCTATCTCATCTGGCATGAGGTCGAGTACCATATCGATCGTCTGTTGGACTTCTTCCCAAGTCTCGGTCAAGTAGCCAAATTGTAAAAAGAATGCTACCTTGACATCTCTCTCTTTGAGCTTACGTGTAGCAGTAGAGATTTGCTCGACTGTAGTCCCCTTATCCATGGCATCGAGTATCCGCTGAGATCCACTCTCTGCTCCTAGCCAGATGGTATCAGCACCACTCTCCGCGAGAGCATCGAGATTGTCGTCCTTGAGCATCAGATCAGCTCGGGACTGTATCTTGTATCGGAAGTCAAGTCCACGTTGATGTTTGAGTTGGTTGAACTCTTGTACCCAGCCTGGTTTGAGTCCAAAGATGTCATCACACATCCAGAAGTAATTGACGGCATAAGTCTGGATCAAATACTCTATCTCATTGATGACATCTTGTGGCGATCTTGTATTGTATCTGTTGCCGTAGATAGGCTTAGCACACCAGTTGCACTTATATGGACATCCACGTGTCGTAGCGATATTGAGAGCAAATGTTGAGTGCTTAGCTTCCCAAATTTTGCGATAAGTAGCAATGTCTATATCCTCCCTCTTGGGAAATGAAAGGTCATCTAGGTTTTTGCTGACTTGACGTTTTGCATTTTTGATGACACTCTGATGATTGATATAGCTGATGCCATTTACATGAGTGATGTCTCCATGGTTATCTAGTGTGTGGATAAGCTCGACGAGAGCCATTTCTCCTTCGCCATGGATGACATAGTCTGCACCCTTGTCGTGATATGTCTGGAAGTGATCAGTCGAGTCAGAGCTATTGCAGATCACGATACATCCATGCTCTTTCGCTTTGTGGATGATGTCAAATGTTGCCTCTTGCATCCGAGTGAGACACATCTTAGTCAGGTAGTTGAATCCATCATCATAGAGGACTACGTATTTTGGCTTGACCGTCTCTATGGTGTCATAGATCTCAGAGTGGTGCTCGACGAGGTTGTTATCAAATACTGTGACCTGATGACCTACTTTGCGGAGCTCCGAAGCAGCATAGAGTGTCCCGAGTGGCGGATATGGCTGAGCGGTATCCCACTGCTTCTGATCGTACTGATAGTAATATGTGTTAGCGACTAAGATCGACATTGGTACTTTGCTTTTTTTTCTTTGTGAGATCTGAGTACATATTGCTGAGTATTGTTGGGATGTACTTTAGCGACATCTGCTGTGGACTTAAATGCGATGTCAAACAGTGAGCTATCGACGAGCCCCTCATACTTGGCACGATTGCGATAGATGGTATATGACATGATCATCTTGTCGATGAAGTCACCAAGTCTGTTATCAGTGAGTGTCTGTGTAAGTTTGGAGATCCCTGTTTTGGTGGGGAGGCTTTCTTCGTACTGTCTCCATTGTCTATTAGGGAGATAGTCTGACACCCAAGCATTTGCTGCATGGAGATCTGCGAAGAGTTGTTGCTTGCCCACTACTGGGATCACTGTCATCAGTTCGGTTGCTGTGAAGAGATTTTTCTCTTCTATCTCGAGTTTTTCGTCAGAGATCAGATAGTTGATACAGAAGTACTCATAAGAGTTGCCTAGGAAGACGACCTTGTAGAGTTTCAGTAAGAACTTGGCAAGCCAGATTCTCTTCCGCTTGATGATCAAGAAGAAGTCGTAATCTCCATCTTGATGCAGCACACCTTTGGACATTGATCCTGAGATCGATACTGCTTGGACGAAGGGGAAGCTTCCGATCTTCTTGCCGTAGCGTCTTGCATCATCCATGGCAGCAGATGCCCTTGCTTCGTTGGCTATCCGCTGTGTAGGGTTGAGCTTACTTTCATTGATCGAGTAGTACCCTTGGTTCTCGACGATGATACCCTGAGTCAAGAGTGTATCTAGTCTCATCTTGATGTCTCCAGCTGTAGACTTTCGTGATGAAAAGTCTAGGATCTCCTCAGCAGTCAGAGGATGCTTGAAGATGTCGAAGTAGGCAAGACAGGCATAGACCGATTGCTCTAATTCTGTGTCGTTATGTTGTGTTTTTTTTAGAGGTATATCCATTATTTGACAACAGACATCCAGGTTGTTTTTACACCAGTGGGATGCTGAATCCTGACAAGGTAGTTACCATTTCTGAGATGGTTTGTATCGATAGAGATCTTTTGTCCAGATTTGACTTCTTGACTGTGTACTTGTCTGCCAGAGATATCCGCTAGTGTCAGTTGTCCAGTGGTATGCAGATCATGTTGCCAGTAGAGAGTCAGCTCCCCTTGTGTCGGTACTGGAGCTATGCTGAGGATGGATGCTTCGTCTATGTCGTTGACATCCGTAGTCCCTCGGACCATAAAATCAAAACTGAGGTCTCCGCCAAAATCTGGATTTGGCTGCCAAGCCACATACTGTAATCCACCGTCGTCATTGAGTTCGTCCATCCTGACGAATCCGTTACCAGCAGCTGGATTAGCCCAAAATGAGAGCCCATCATCTCCTGTATCCCTCAAGGTAAATGTATAACAACCACCAGGAAGATCAATATCTTCTAAGTAGTCAGTATTACTCATAAATCCTGGACTCTTTACAACTTCTTCGCCACTCGAGTTAGTGATGGTATAGCTATTGTTGAAAGGGACTTGATTCGTCCGTAGTGCTATCCTGAAGTTACGTTCGAATATGTGGACTGGTTGGTAGACAGTGGTCATCGTATTGTTGTCAATGTTCTCATCAGTGCTGCCGTTGACATTGATGATACTTACTTCAAATCTTGCTTCACTATTGTCTCCCCAGAAGCTATGCGATGGCATTGGTAATTCTATCTCTACTTCTTGCTCAGGGAAGAGATTGCCAGTCCAGCTGTAAGTGTCCATCGCTCCACCCGTCACTTGATAGTGGATGTCTAGACTATTGATGACATCTGTACCATTATTCTTGACCATGATGAGTGGAGTATTACATGCAGGATTGAGTCTTTGATACTCGTACTGTTGTGTCGGTCTGATGACCTCTGTCAACTCGGCATCTCGTGAGTAATTGAGAGGTCCATAGGAGACGAGTTGGTTGCTGACACGGTAGTCTGCAGACCCTGGATCAGCATTGACTAGTCCATAGTCTAGAGTGATCGTATCACCTGGAGATGCCCACTCTGATACATTGAATGTGTGGACATCCGTCTCCATACCCGGACACCATCCCGCTCTATCATAGATCCATGTGCCACCCTGCGGATACATCGGGTTGTCAGCACATTCTTTCCATACATTATATTGGAACTCTCTGAATCCTCCATCGATATCAAGGTAGTGTCTTTGATTTGTAAATTCTCCATTTTGGCCATGACCAGTCACCGCGGATCGGAGCTTGAAGTAGTCCCCCTCAGGCATCAGCACAGTAGTCCTAGGCTCGAAGACATTGTCGTTTTTGATATCACCGAATCCATTGCCAAACCATATGCTCGCAGCATCTTTGATAGGCCAGATCTGTTGGATGTCGAGGACATCTCTTGCAGGCTTACCGGTGATAAATCTAAAGGTGAGATCCATCTCTTCTTGGTTACGTCCGACGCCTTCTATTGTCAATCTGCGATCGCCTTTGAGGATTGGCAGGTAGTCTGTCATATCTATGGTGAACTGTACACCGTCTGGTCCTAGGTCGAGACCATTACCATAGGGAGTGATGAATGAGAGGATCTCATATCTTGCCTCTGACTTGAGGTAGTAATTGAGTGGTGTCACCTCTATGGTAGTCATCGCATTGGCCTGATCAGTCTCATAGAGATAGAGGGTCTCTGTGAGCTCTAAGTTACCATCTATGATCTCATAATTATTGACTTGGTGTGGGTGTCTAGGGATACTATCTGTAAATGGTGCAGTGAATATTCCTGCCGATATACCCGTTTGCTGGACGAGAGAGAGACTTGGTCTGAGGGAGATTGGTTCCAAGTTTTTGAAGATGAGGCTATTCGCTCCACGTGTACCGTGGGCAAATGTCTGTGCAGCATAGTCCGATAGAGATTGTACTCCTTGCGGTCCCGAATCTGAGATAGTACTTGCATCCTCTTCGTCGAATCTATACTCTGCGATGAGGTGGACGTAGCTTGGATGATCTTCGTCTATCTCCTTGTACAGGTAGTCTTGGACTGTCTCCGGAGAGAGAGCCACCTTCCATACTCTGAAGTTGTCGAGATATCCGTGGTAGCCACCTACGCCATTGATATTGGCTCCCATGACTAGAGATTGGATGTCTATGGGCCTTACATTGCCTGTTGATTCTGTCCAGAGGACCCCATTCTTATAGATTCGTAGCAATCCTTGATTGAGATCCTTGACGAATGTCCAGTGTACCCAATCATTCTTAAAGTCTGCAAAGGTAGCAGCCTTACTGAGTCTATCATAATTGCTCCCATCATTGCCACAATCCCAAAAGATACTCGCATTGCTCCACGGGAGGTGGACATTGACTTGTCTATTGCCTGAGGCATCTGAGCCCTCCAAGATTGAATTGTTTTTGGGGAGTGAATTGTCTCCATATGACCAGAAGCTAATAGTCACTTGATTCTCGATACTCGAGAAGTCATTCTGTAAGAGCCAACTCTCTACTGATGTCATGGCGGCAAATCTATCCATTCCACTCGATCTCAATGTTGACTGACTCGATGGATGACTAGCAAGAGAGACAGGTGTGTCACTTGATTGATAGCTTATCGATACTGCGAGATTTGACTCTCCATCCCAAGAGTAAGGTGCTCCGAAGATGACTTGTGTATCATCTCCTGTCACTGTGGTATTACTATAGTAGCGAGCAGGATCATCTGCAAAGAGATTGAGTGGATTATCCGACTCTATCGTTGCTAAGTCTGTACCTCCTAAGAAGACTGTAAGGTGCTGCAGATTGACTTGTTGCTCGCCAGTAGGAGAGAGTGGTAGTGTGATTCCATGGATATCACCAGCTGTGACTCCCGCTGCGGAGAGTTCTGCACCCGTATAGATGAGATTAATAGACTGTGGTTGATCACTTTGGAGGTTCATGGTTTCTGAGTATTGGCCGAGCTGGCTGATGACAGATCCATCTTGTGGTTGTCCTAGGTATGATTGATATTCGATCGTCTGATATGTCTGCTGAGTTGTCCCGTAGAATGTCTCTTCATCCCAATTAGTGATCGTCGATGATGGATGAGACCTTAGGATGGAGTCAGCTCTCTCGGGGACAGTCACCACAGTATTGCAGTGATAGTCCCACTCTCTACATCCTACGGCACCATTACCTACAGCGAGATCATGACATCTCATACTATAGAGAAGCTCTACTTTGCGGTATTCTCCTGATTCTGGAAATGCTACAATCACATCTCTCGCAGTCGAATCATAGGTGATCGCATTGACCAAAATGGTATCTTGAGCTGATAGAGTGAAGCAGAAAGCCGAAAAAGTGATTAAAAACACGGCTGATTGAAGGATTGTAGAGAATTTCATACCAGATTTATTGATTTTGTAAAAGGAATTACTTTACATTTGCAGTCCAATTTAAAAAAAAGGTTTCAAACTATGTTAATCATAAACGTAAAAGAAGAAGAATCAATAGACAGAGCACTGAAGAGATACAAGAGAAAGTATTTCGCAGTAAGAATGATGAAACAACTTCGAAATAGAAAAACTTTCAAAAAGCCTTCTGTCAAAAGAAGAAACGAAATCTTGAATGCTGAATACAGACTCAAGAAGTTCGGTAACAACTAATAATCGCATTTTAGTTTTGATGTCGCGGTGATGCGAGATCAATGATATAGTATAAGAGAGAGCCCGATTGCATTGCAATCGGGCTCTTGTTGTTTCCACTTATTAAAACTCCCAGGCCGGGTAAGTGGAAAAAAATAAAAAACCAACTTTCTTTAGGTGCTCTGATGCACTAGAGTCAAGTATCTAGGGATATGTCCCCGACACTCCGCTGCTCTTGTGGGACTAAGTATTAACTCACTGCAATCTGCTTGGACTCCACGAGTGAAGTGTCGATCGGCAGAGTAATGCTCAGCACACCCAGTTTGTAACTTGCCTTGATCGCTGATCGATCAATATCTTGAGGGAGTCTAACCTTCTTGGTAAATGTCGAGTAGTCGAACTCTTTTCTTCTGAGAGTCTGATCTGTACTCTCATCTCTATTGACATCAGTAGTGATCGTGATGAGGTGCTCATCAAGAGAGAGGGTAAAATCTTCTTTCTTCATCCCTGGTGCTGCAATCTCTAAGGTGTACGCTTGCTCATGCTTGACCATATTAGTGAGTGGTGACTTGCTGATAGGGTGTTGAGTGCCATTGACCAGATGTCTCAGGAGGTGGTGTGATTGATTTGTTCTCATTTATTTCTATTTTTTTTGTGGTGAATGATTGTGTGGTAAGGACTTCTCCTCACTATTTTACGGCAATTGTCTGCGGGACAAATGTCGGCTTCTTAGCCAAAGTGATTGTCAGGACACCATTGGACATCTTAGCATGGATCGACTGAGTATCGATAGCCCTTGAAAGTCTAAAACTTCTCTCCGCTTTGCTATAATTGTATTCAGTCCAGAGATGCTGATCAGTAGTCTCTGATTCCTGATCAGGAGTATTGACTGTAAGGATAAGTTCTTGCTCCTTGAGCTGGATATCTACGTCCTTCTTGCTGATGCCTGGGAGAGCAGCCGTGATGACGAACTTCTCTTCTTCCTCATAGACGTTAGCCTTGATTCGATTATCATAGAGGTGATTCTTAGCAGTCTTCTCTACTGTCTGTGCAAAGTTGAATACTTCGTTGATTACATCCTCAAATGAAACTGTTGGTCTGTGGTGCTTTCTAGTTGTTGTATGCATGTCTTTTTGATTTATAAGTTTAAGTATGTCGGATGATTTCTCATCCAGGTTTACACTTATCCTTCATCAATGGACGTGCCATGCCAGATTTGGGTCTCAAAGTGTCAGTTTCTCCGCCTTAATGCTGACATAATGACACTAATGTTTGATATAAAGTGACATATTGACAGTATTAACTAAATTTGCCACAAGGTCCAAGCGCTTTATAATCTGGGAAAACAAACTTGAGTTACGACGTGCAAGATTGACTGTGTTGTGTAACCCTAGTATGGGGAACGCAGATGGATTCAAGTCTCTCTTTATAGCAGCATCTATAGACTTTCGTAAACTAAGCTCAGAATGTCTCAAAACAGCACTAGAAAGTGCTGATTCGCCATTTTCAACATCTTAGCCTCGTCACAGCCTCTTGTCACCACTTATTGCAACCAACATTCACAACTCTCACCACGCTAGTCATAATTAATCGTATTTTTAGTCGGTGGTTATTTCACGGACTGCCGTTATGGTCAATGAAATCAAAAGATTTTGACATATGATAAATAAACCATACTTTTGGGCAATTATTGTCCTAAAACATGGTAGATGCAAAATATATCCACTTTCGGAGATTATATAAAAAATAGAAGAATTGAACTTGGGTTACCTCTCAGAAAGGTTGCAAAAATCCTTTCAATTGACACGTCAACACTCGGGAAAATAGAACGAAGTGAGCGAAAGCTTCCTAAAACTAAGTTCAAAGACCTAGCTAAAACTTTAGAAACCTCTGAAAAGGAGGTAATGAATAATTTTCATTCCTGTAATTTAACAAATACGCTTGTTTCATACCCACATTACAAAGAGGTGTTAGATATGGTTTCAGATACAATGGAAGCCTACCAGTCTAAACAAATTAAAATGAAGTTCCAAAAAGATTGGCGAAATAAGGAATTGGAAAACCCAAAAGCAACGATTAGACTCGGAACAATGTTCTCAGGAATCGGAGCAATCGAATTTGCCTTAAGAAGATTGAAATTAAAGACAAAAATTTCATTTGCAAGTGATAATGATAAATTTGTAAAACAAAGTTACAATGCAAATTACAAAATCAATGAAGAGGATTGGTATTCTGACGTAAGAGATATATCTGGCGAAAAGTATAAAGGCAAGCTTGATTTATTAGTAGGTGGTAGTCCATGTCAATCCTTTTCCATGGTAGGTAAGAGGAAAGGTTTGGAGGACACTCGAGGAACATTATTTTTCGAGTTCGCAAGAGTTGTAAGTGAAGCTCAACCTAAGGTTTTTATATTCGAAAATGTAAAGGGGTTAGTAAATCACGACAAGGGTAATACATTTGATACTATCAAAGCAACATTTGATGAATTAGGCTATAAATATTATTACCAAGTATTAAATTCTAAAAACTATGGTGTCCCACAACATAGAGAAAGAATATTTATAGTAGGTTTTAAAGATACTACGGTTGAATTTGAGTTTCCTGAGTCCATAGATTTAGAGCATAAAATGCAAGATTTTCTTGAGGATTATACGGAAAGCAAATATTATCTTAAAGAGAAAGGAGTTAAGTTTGTGACCAGTTCAAAAAACAGAAAAAAGAGATACACTCAAATAAATGGAAATATTGCTCTTTGCCAAAAAGCTAATCAACAATTTAATTGGC
>CALLAW010000023.1 GCA_938001865.1 uncultured Saprospiraceae bacterium
CATTGAGTGATCAACTGTTTATCCCAGGCAATGGAATTATTGATGACAATGCAAATGAAGGAACTTGGACTGCACAGTATACAGATCCCAATGGTTGTGAAGGGACAGCTTTCTTTAGTATTGATATAGATGCTACACCACCCCAACCGACAACAGAATGCTACGAGACAGCAACCTTCAACAATACATCATGTGAGTGGGGTGTGACTGGAGAGCAACCAGCAGCTCCAACAACAGAATGCTACGAGACAGCAACGTTCAATAACACATCATGTGAATGGGAAGTGTCAGGCGAACAGCCAGCAGCTCCAACAACAGAGTGTTACGAGACAGCAACGTTCAACAACACATCATGTGAGTGGGTAGTGTCAGGTGATCAGCCTGCAGCTCCAACAACAGAGTGTTATGAAACAGCGACATTCAACAATACAACATGTGAATGGGAAGTGTCAGGTGAGCAACCAACAGCCCCTACAACAGAATGTTACGAGACAGCAACGTTCAACAACACAACATGCGAATGGGTAGTCACAGGTGAGCAGCCAACAGCCCCAACAACAGAGTGCTACGAGACAGCAACATTCAACAATACATCATGTGAGTGGGAAGTGACAGGAGAGCAATCAGCAGCCCCAATAACAGAATGTTATGAAACTGCAACGTTCAATAACACAACATGCGAGTGGGTAGTGACAGGCGAACAGCCAACAGCCCCAACAACAGAGTGCTACGAGACAGCGACATTCAACAATACATCATGTGAGTGGGTAGTTACAGGCGAACAGCCAGCAGCACCAACAACAGAATGTTACGAAACTGCAACATTCAACAACACTTCATGTGAGTGGGTAGTGACAGGCGAACAACCAGCCGCTCCAACAACGGAATGCTACGAGACAGCGACGTTCAACAACACATCATGCGAGTGGGAAGTGATAGGAGAGCAACCAGCAGCCCCGACAACAGAATGTTACGAGACAGCAACATTCAACAATACATCATGTGAGTGGGAAGTGACAGGCGAACAGCCAGTAGCTCCAACAACAGAATGCTACGAGACAGCAACGTTCAACAATACTTCATGCGAATGGGCAGTGTCAGGAGAACAACCAATTGCACCGACAACAGAATGTTACGAGACAGCAACGTTCAACAACACATCATGCGAGTGGGAAGTGACAGGCGAGCAGCCAATAGCCCCAACAACAGAGTGTTACGAGACAGCAACATTCAATAACACATCATGTGAGTGGATAGTGACAGGCGAGCAGCCAGCAGCTCCATCAACAGAATGTTACGAAACAGCGACATTCAACAACACATCATGCGAGTGGGTAGTGATAGGCGAGCAATCGGATACTGAACTATTTGAAGTGTCTATTTGTGAAGGAGAGCAGTATTTTTGGTCTATTAATGGGATGAGTTACAGTGAATCTATTATCGTTGATGCATTATTAGATGATGGTTGCTCAGAAGCTCAGCTGATACTGACTGTCACTCCGAAACCAGATGATTTCGTTATAAATGCAGAGATATGTTTGGGTGATGGTTATCTCTGGTGTGGGGAGGTTTATTCTTTGCCAGGGATGTATTCCAAAACAGCGTCTAACATTTGTGATCCAGATAGTGTGTTAAATTTAACTGTATTACCTCTTGGAGTTACTTTAACTGATTTTGTTGTGCTCTGTGAAGGAGAGAGTTACATT
Source organism: uncultured Saprospiraceae bacterium (assembly GCA_938001865.1). GTDB lineage: Bacteria > Bacteroidota > Bacteroidia > Chitinophagales > Saprospiraceae > JAHDHH01. The sequence goes on from CALLAW010000023.1 coordinate 1,707, forward strand.
TGGCCTGTCAATGGTGTTACATATTTGGAGCCAATCGTAGAGTCAATTTTAGTGTCAACTATAGAAGGATGTCAGTTAAGAGTATTGAATCTTGTGGCAGGAGATGGGGAAGATATCATTACAAATGAGGTAATTTGCCTTGGTGAGAGTTATATCTGGAATGATAGTACATATACTGAGACAGGTAGTTACGTTATTGAAGGTGAAGATTGCGGTAATCTCATTTTGAATTTAACTGTAGAGGCATGTGCAGAACTCGGTAATAAGGTGTGGATTGATGAAAATGCGAATGGATCACAAGATCCAGGGGAAGCAGGATTGCCTAATACTTTAGTGTATCTATACGAAGCGAATACGCATGATTTACTTGAGTTGGTTACAACAGATTCTATTGGCAATTATCTATTTACAGATTTATTCGCTGGCGAATACTACTTAGAATTCAATTATCCATCAGGATATCGCAACACACTGAGTAACTCTGGCATGAGTGATGCAGTAGATAATGACAACGATGGTACCAATGGCCCCAATACTACTATGAAGATTACTCTAAATGCGGGACAATCTGATATGACTTGGGATGCAGGAGTGGTGCTAGGAGCTAAGATTGGTAACTACGTTTGGATTGATACAGATGGTCTCGTCCCTAATGTTCAAGATATCAATGATGTTCCGTTTGAAGGAGTGATAGTTAATCTTTACCTCCAAGACTCAGATGGAATCATTCCTTCATTGATGGGTACTCGTGAAACAGATGCGAATGGATTGTACTTCTTTAATAATGTGACTCCCACAGTTGGTGAAGAGACTTACTTCTTAGAGTTTATTACTCCTTCAGGGTTTACATTAGTTCAGCAAGGTGATAGCACTCCAAATCAAGGAGATGGTAGGACTCCTCCATTTACGGTAAGTGCTGGAGAAACTAACCTAACATTTGATGCAGGTTATGTACAGATTTTAGGATTAGAAAATACGGTACTTAGCGTAGAGTATCACGAGGATGAAAACTCCGCCGAGATAATGTGGATGACTGATAACGAAGACAAGATAGATTTCTATGTCTTGGAGAAAGCATTCAACACATTAGATGCCTTTACAGAAATGGAACACTTTGATAAGAATGGATTACCTTATGCAGTATACCAATTCAGAGACGAAGACCTCGAAATTGGGATTCACTATTATAGATTAAAAGTCGTGAACTCTAATGGTGAGACTAAGTATAGTCCAATCCACTCTATCGAAGTCGAGCAGCAAATTATTCCAATAGCGGTAAGCGTCTATCCTAACCCTGTAGTGAATGTCCTTAAAGTTCAAGTTGATAGATCGGAGAATCAAAAAGTGCAAGTAATAATTTTTGATGAGAGTGGAAGAATGATAGAAACTAGAGATGAAATAAGTAACTTGATTTCAATAGATTGTTCTCATATGACATCAGGTACATACTTTGTTAAGACTACTATTAACCATCAGGTCAATGTTAATAAGATTACTGTGATTAGGTAGTCCAAGTAATCAAATAATCGCCTAGAATACTAGGATTAGAATACAAATAGGAGGTTGTTAGTCACGTACTGGCAACCTCTTAGATATAATATTTGATGTATATGTTCTTTGCTAATATGTTAATTAGTTGTTGAATCTCATAGGGGTATAGATGCTGAAATGAGTCTTATAGATACCTATCTTGCAGTACACGTATTTAACTAATATTACCTTACTGCACATACCCATGTATTTAAAACAAATTTTCAGCTTAGCATTACTTATATTTATATCGTATCAGCTAGCAGGATCAACAGTCAATCCCGAAAATCCAGAGTTTACATTTAATGTCGAGTATTCTCAAGAAGGGAATATTGCAAAGCTTGCTTGGTCATTTGACAAAAATGATAACGTCGCATACTATATCTGCGAGAAATCTAATGACGGAGTAAATTTTACAAACTTCTCTCAAGTTGTTTCTAACCATGTGTCAAATCTTGAGTTAGATGAAAATCTTCAAGGGCAACTCCTTTACTACAGAATAAATATTGTATTAAAATCAGGCGAAACTTTCACTTCTGAGGTCAAAAAACTCCAATTAGATAAAGTCCAATTAGAGGTCAATGCAATGTTTTATCCCAATCCAGTGATTGAATCTGCAAATATCAAGATTTTAAACTACCAAGATCAATCAATATCATTTGCCGTCTACAGTGCAGCAGGTGAAGAGGTCATCACTCTTAATGATCAGAAAGGAACAGACCATAAATTAGATTTCAGTGGACTACTCGCAGGTACTTACTTTATAAAGGCAGCTATTGGCGAAGAAGTCTTCATTGAGAAAGTTGATGTAATAGATTAACAAAGAATACAGTCTAATAGGTGCAAAACAAAGAGTAATTAAAAACACAGTTAATAGAGACTGAAACACAATAAAATTTCCAGAATAAATAAAAAGTCAACTCATTGGGTTGACTTTTTTTGTTGAACCACAGTTGGTTGCTGCTAACTTTACAGAAAGTAAAGTCAATCATATTAGGGCACAATATGAGTTTGGATAGATGCTTTCTGTCATATTTGGTAGTGGAATCATCGCAATGTCTAAGCACCTTGAGTCATAGTGATACAATCATGATACAGTTAGCGATAAGCAATAACAGGTTTGGGGTTAAACCCCAAAAATCACTTTTAGTCTTTTTAGACCTTGAACTTTTTTATCTATCAGTTTGTCTACTTCCATTGGCGTAGAAAAGATATATGTATATTTGCCATTTAAACCAACTCAGATCAAAGCAAGTACAATGAATGTAGATGTCTTATTAGGATTACAATGGGGAGATGAAGGGAAAGGTAAAGTCGTAGACTATCTCTCTGATGGGTATGATATCATCGCAAGATTTCAAGGAGGACCCAATGCTGGTCACACTCTCGTGATTGATGGCAAGAAAACAGTCCTACACACAATACCTTCAGGAATCTTCAGAACAGAAGTGACCAACCTCATTGGCAATGGTGTAGTCATCGATCCTATCACTCTCTCTAAAGAAGTGGCTAACCTTAAGAGTCAAGGGCTGACATTAGATAACCTACTGATTAGTAATAAGGCACATCTGATATTACCCACACATCGACTCCTTGATAAGGCTTCTGAGAATGCCAAAGGAAAGGAAAAGATTGGCTCAACCCTTAAAGGAATCGGTCCAACTTATATGGATAAGACTGGAAGGAATGGATTCAGAGTGGGGGACTTATTCCTTGATGACCCTAAGCAAAAGTATGATACTCTCAAAGGTAAACATCTCGAGCTAGTAAAGATATACCCTGAGGTAGAGTTTGACCTAGAGTCTCAAGAGAAAGAATGGTGGGAAACAATAGAGATTCTCAAGCAACTCACAGTTGTCGATTCAGTCTACTTCCTCAATGATCAAATCAAACAAGGTAAAAAAGTCCTCGCCGAAGGAGCCCAAGGATCTATGTTGGATATTGACTTCGGGACATATCCATTTGTGACATCAAGTAATACTGTTACTGCTGGTGTCTGTACTGGCTTAGGCATTGCTCCACAACACATTGGTAAGGTCATAGGGATTACTAAAGCTTACTGTACGAGAGTGGGCAGTGGGCCGTTCCCATCGGAGCTATTTGACCAAGATGGTGATGCATTACGCAAGGAAGGACAAGAGTTTGGAGCTACGACAGGGAGACCAAGAAGGTGTGGTTGGATAGACATCCCCCAACTGAAGTATACGATTATGGTCAATGGTGTCACAGAGCTCGTATTGACTAAGCTTGACGTATTAGATATCTTTGATGAGGTTGGAGTAGCGACACATTATATGGTTGATGGTGAGGCTACTACTCAGCTTCCATACCAGTGTGATGACTCACTAAGCGTCCAGGTAGCTAAGCACAGAGGATGGGCCACTCGTGTAAATGGCGTACGTAATATCGATGACTTACCTCAGGCAGCTAGAGACTATATCAGTCATCTCACTGATACATTGGGTGTCCCGTTTAGGATGATCTCAGTAGGGCCAGATAGAGAAGAGATCTTTACCGTCTAGGTCACTGATCCATAGTGTCTATAAGTAGTCTGTAATTCTAGGTATTCTAGCGTTATATTTTATGAAAATGAAAAAATACAAGTGGAGATATTTAAGCACGACTTAGAGTATTTTAATCAAAGATTAATTGATTATAAATTACCATCGTCACCACTAGGTCTCTATGAGCCTGTACGTTATCTTCTCAATCTTGGTGGCAAACGGATTAGACCATTATTGGTCCTAGCAGCAAGTCGAGTATTTGACGGAGATCAAGATCAGGCCATTTATCCGGCACTTGCTGTGGAGATGTTTCATAATTTCTCATTGATGCATGATGATATTATGGATGCAGCAGACTTACGCAGAGGAGAGCCTACCGTACATACTAAATATAATGTGAATACTGCGATCCTGAGTGGTGATGTCATGCTAATCCATGCGTATAAGATCTTGATGAATCTTCCCAGCGATAGCAAGCTCCAGTGTGTAGAGATATTCAATAAGATGGCAGAAGAGGTCTGTGTAGGGCAACAGATGGATATGGATTTTGAGCAATCTTCTTCAGTCAGTATCATGGATTATCTCAAGATGATTGAACTCAAGACAAGTGTGCTGATCGGAGCAGCTCTAGAGATGGGAGCAGTCGTAGCAGGAGCTAAGACACAAGATTCCTACCATCTATATCAGTTTGGAAAGAATGTCGGTATCGCCTTCCAAGTGCAAGACGATATCTTAGATACCTATGGTACTACTGCCGCTGTTGGCAAAGTCATAGGAGGAGATATTATGAATAACAAGAAGACATACCTTTACCTCAAAGCCTGTGAGTTGCTCTCTGACTCTGACGGGGCTCGTTTGCGTAAGCTATTTGGCGACGAAGGAGACCATCAGACAGATAAGGTAGATCAAGTAAAGCAACTCTACAAAGCTGCTGGAGTTAGAATCTACGCAGAAGAGCTCAAGCAAGAATACAAAAATCTAGCCCTCTCACACTTGCAAGCAGTCTCAGGTCTAGCGCCAAAAGGGAAAGCATACTTTGAGCAATTTGCCGATTACCTCATCAAGAGAGATGTCTAAGGAGTAAGAGTTTTCACTTTATTCAGAGTGACGAGTCCTCATCGATTCAGGATAAAGCTAGAGAGGTTAGAGAGATTTTTCCGTTCCACCAGTCTTTTTCAATGGTTGCACCCTTATTGATATAAAAGTCAACGGCTCTAGTGTTCCAGTCTAGTACTTGCCATTTAGCCAAGACACATTCCTGGGATTTTGCTGTCTCTAAGAAGAGGTCAAAGAGAGCCGATCCAATCCCATATCCTCGGTGTGAAGGCTCTACATAGAAGTCCTCTAGATACATCATCTTACCCTTCCATGTAGAGAAAGTCGAGTAATAAAGTGTCATACCAACGATGTGGTCATTAACAGTGGCAACATCGATCTGTATCTCTTTACTGATCAGCGCTTTAGAGTAATCTTCGAGAGTGGTAGTTACAGCATTTGGCATTTTTTCGAAGTCAGCCAGTTGCTTTACCAAACCATGGATTGCGGGCAAGTCTTTTTCTGTTGCCTTTCTTAATGCAGGTGTCATAGATTATTATTCAAATGAAGTTTGATAAAATGAGATATATATCGTACTTTCGCATTCTCTTTTGAAAAAGGGATATTTTTTATTTAATTACAATATGCGAATATATGCCTACTATTAACCAGTTGGTAAGAAAAGGAAGAAAGCAAATAATCACTAAGAGTAAATCAAGAGCTCTAGACTCATGCCCTCAGAAAAGAGGTGTGTGCACTAGAGTGTATACGACTACTCCGAAGAAGCCTAACTCAGCACTCAGAAAGGTAGCTAAAGTAAGACTTACTAACGGTATAGAGGTGATTGCATACATCCCAGGAGAGGGTCACAACCTACAGGAACACTCAATAGTCTTATTGAGAGGAGGTAGAGTAAAGGATCTACCAGGTGTACGATACACAGTAGTAAGAGGTGCATTGGATACAGCAGGTGTCGAAGGAAGACTCCAGAGTCGTTCTAAGTACGGTGCTAAAGCTCCTAAAAAATAATTGAATTAAGACATTACAACTAGATATAGCTTAAGATGAGAAAAAGAAAGCCGAAAAAGAGGATAATCAATCCAGATCCAAGATTCCAAGACCAATTGGTGACTCAGTTCGTCAATAACCTAATGCTCAGTGGTAAGAAGAGTACAGCTTTTGCAGTATTCTACGAAGCAATGGACTTAATAAAGGAAAGAACTGGTGAGAATCCACATGAAGTCTGGAAAATGGCATTGAATAATATCACCCCTTCAGTTGAGGTCAGAAGTAAAAGAGTAGGAGGGTCAACGTTCCAAATACCTACGGAAGTGAGAGCTTCAAGAAAGGTGAGTATCGGAATCAAGTGGCTGATTAAGTATGCAAGGATGAGAAGTGGTAAGGGTATCGCAGATAAGTTAGCAGCTGAGATCATCGCTGGGAGTAAGAATGAAGGTGCTGCAGTGAAGAAGAAGGAAGATACTCATAGAATGGCAGAAGCAAATAGAGCATTTGCACACTTTAGAAGATAATAAAAATTATAACAACGAATTAAGTCTATTTACCTATGGCAAGCTTAAAGTTTACTAGAAATATCGGAATCGCAGCTCACATTGATGCTGGGAAGACAACAACAACAGAGAGAGTCCTCTACTATACGGGGATGAGCCACAAGATTGGAGAGGTACATGATGGTGCCGCTACGATGGATTGGATGGAGCAAGAGCAGGAAAGAGGTATCACGATTACTTCGGCTGCCACTAAGACTAACTGGAACTGGAAAGGTCAAGACTTCCCGATGAACATCATTGATACTCCGGGTCACGTTGATTTTACAGTTGAGGTAAATAGATCATTGAGAGTACTTGATGGTTTAGTATTCTTGTTCTGTGCAGTAAGTGGTGTCGAGCCTCAGTCAGAAACTAACTGGAGACTTGCTGATAACTACAGCGTGCCAAGGATCGGATTTGTCAATAAGATGGATAGATCTGGAGCTGACTTCTTTACTGTTGTAAATGATGTAAAAGAAAAACTCGGATCAGAAGCAATACCTCTTCAAGTACCTATCGGTGCAGAAGAGACATTCAAAGGCGTTGTTGATCTTATCACGGGTAAAGCTATCGTGTGGAATGAGCATGATATGGGAATGACTTATGAAGAAATTCCAATTCCTGAAGATCTCGTAGATACAGTCGCAGAGTGGAGAGAAAAATTGCTCGAAGCTGTCGCAGAGTACGATGAGACTTTAATGGAGAAATTCTTTGAAGATCCTGCAACTATCACAGAGCAAGAGATGATCAATGCAGTAAGAGGTGCTGTCCTCGATGCAAAGTTCGTTCCGATGATGTGTGGTTCAGCATTCAAAAATAAAGGGGTTCAGGCTGTTCTCGATGCAGTATGTGCATACCTACCATCACCACTTGATGTGGAAGATGTAACAGGGACTAACCCTAAGACTGATGAGATAATAACTAGAAAGGCAGATGTAAATGAGCCATTCTGTGCATTAGCATTCAAGATCGCTACAGATCCTTTCGTAGGGAGATTAGCATTCTTCAGAGTATACTCAGGTAAGCTAGATGCAGGATCTTATATCCTCAACACTAGAACAGGTAAGAAGGAAAGAATCTCAAGATTATTCCAGATGCACTCCAATAAGCAGAATGCAGTACCTTCAGTGTTAGCAGGAGATATCGCCGCAGGTGTAGGATTCAAAGATCTCAGAACTGGTGATACGTTGTGTGCAGAAGATTCACCAATCGTATTGGAGTCAATGGTATTCCCTGAGCCGGTTATCGGAGTAGCTGTAGAGCCTAAGAGCCAGAAAGATCTCGATAAGCTAGGTATGGCACTCGCCAAGTTAGCAGAAGAGGATCCAACATTCAAGGTGAGATATGATGAAGACACTAACCAGACTGTAATTAGCGGTATGGGAGAGTTGCACTTAGAGATCATCGTAGATAGACTACGAAGAGAGTTTGGTGTAGAGTGTAATCAAGGAGCACCACAAGTAAGTTACAAAGAAGCATTGACTGCAACTGTTGATCACACAGAAAGATTGAAGAAGCAATCGGGTGGATCAGGACTCTTTGCACAGATGAGTTTCGAGATAGGACCAGCAGATCAAGAGTTTTTAGATTCTGATGAATACAAAGGCGGTAAAGAAAGAATCCAATTTGTCAATAATATTCATGGTGGTTCTATTCCTAAGGAATACTTCCCATCAATTTTGAAAGGATTCAACCAGATGATGGATAATGGATTCCTTGCTGGATATAGTATGGATAGTATGAAAGTCCGTATCTATGATGGACAGACTCACAATGTGGATAGTAAGCCAATTGCCTTTGAGTTATGTGCTAAGGAAGGATTCAAGGCAGCAGCGGCTTCATGTAAGCCAGTCCTCCTTGAGCCAATGATGAAGCTTGAAGTCATTACACCTGAGGAGTACGTAGGTAATGTCATAGGTGACCTTAATAGAAGACGAGGATTGCCAAAAGGTCAAGAGCAGAAGAGTAGCGGTGCAGTATCAATCTCTGCAGAAGTGCCACTCGCTGAGATGTTTGGATATGTGACAGCCCTAAGGACTATTACATCAGGTAGAGCATCAAGTACAATGGAATTTTCACACTTTGCAGCAGCACCAAAAGGAGTTGCAACAGAGATAATTGCGAAAGCAAAAGGAGAAGTTGAGTAATAAATTATAATATTAAATTTATTGGGGTATCTTTGCAGCCCCAATAGGGAACAATAACAGGTTATGAATCAAAAAATTAGGATAAAGCTCCGATCTTACGATCACAATTTGGTCGATAAGTCAACTGAAAAAATCGTGAAGACGGTTAAAAACAGTGGGGCAGTAATATCAGGTCCGATTCCGCTGCCTACGAAGAAAGAGGTTTTCACGGTGCTCAAGTCACCGCATGTCAACAAGAAGTCTCGTGAGCAGTTTCAAATGCGTACCCACAAACGCCTCATTGAAATATTTACACCCACTCAGAAGACAGTCGATGCACTGTCTAAACTAGAGTTGCCTAGTGGTGTGGATATACAAGTGAAGCTCACTTAATTTATTGATTTTAGAATATAAGTTTTATTAGTCGGCGGCCCTACATGCAGTTGTGTGTAGTGGAAGTCTACGAAGTCAAATATCTTACGATATGAATGGACTAATTGGTAAAAAAATAGGTATGACATCTATCTTCAGTGAAGATGGGAGGAATACAGCATGTACGATCATCGAAGCACTACCTAATAAAGTAGTACAAGTCAAAAACGACGATAGCGATGGTTATAACTCTATCCAACTTGGATATGGTGAGGCTAAAGAGAAGAATGTAACAAAACCAATGAAAGGGCACTTTGCTAAGGCTGGAGTAGCTCCAGTGAAAACATTGGTAGAGTTTAGAGATTCGGATCTAGCCAAAGCCCTAGGTGATGATGTCACAGTAACTGATGTCTTTGAAGAAGGCGATATTGTAAGTGCCATAGGGACTACAAAGGGAAAAGGTTTCCAAGGTGTAGTTAAGAGGCATAACTTCAAGGGTGTAGGTGATGCTACACACGGACAGCACAATAGACAACGTGCTCCTGGTGCCATTGGTGCAGGATCATGGCCAGCAAGAGTATTCAAAGGAATGAAGATGGCTGGTAGAGATGGTGGCAATAGAGTAAAGATGAGAAACTTGACAGTACTAAAGGTCCTTGCAGATAAGAATGTGATTCTTGTAAGTGGAGCTGTACCAGGTGCTAAAGGTTCGATAGTAATAATTGAAAAATAACTTACTCAATATTCAATAAGATTGAATTATGAAAGTAGATGTATTAAATACAAGCGGTAGTGTGGTGAAGTCAGTAGACTTGCCAGATAATGTGTTTGCTGTAGAGCCAAATGATCATGCTATATACTTAGCTGTCAAAGCATATCAGGCAGCGCAACGACAAGGTACACACAAAGCTAAAGAAAGAGCAGAGATCAAAGGATCTACTCGGAAGTTGAAAAAGCAAAAGGGTACAGGTACCGCTAGAGCTGGATCTATAAAATCTCCAGTGTTTAGAGGTGGAGGTAGAGTATTTGGTCCAAGACCAAGAAACTACTCTCTCAAGCTCAATAAGAAAGTAGCAAGATTAGCGAGAAGATCAGCACTGTCACAAAGAGCAGCTTCTGGTAACTTGAGAGTAATCGAAGACTTTACATTCAGTGGACCGAAGACTAAGGAATACGCTACAGTGATGGATAACCTCAAAGTCGCAGACACAAAGTCTCTACTAGTTGTAGGTGACTATGATCAGAATGTTTATCTGTCTAGTAGAAATTTAGAAAAGGCAAAGGTGATTAATGTAAATGAGTTAAGCACTTTTGATCTCTTGGCAGCAAGAGAAATATTTATAAGTGAAGGGGCTATCAGCAAGTTAACTGAAACCTTAGCATAATCTCAATCAAGATACCGAATAATGAAAGGTCAAATACTTATCAAACCAATAATCTCCGAAAAGTCAGAAAGACTTTCTGGAAAGTTAGGACAGTATAGTTTCGTAGTAGACAAAGCAGCGAATAAGTTGCAAATAAAAGGTGCTGTAGAAAAGATGTATGGGGTAACAGTAACAAGAGTGAATACTGCTATCATGCCTTCTAAGTCTAAGACGCGTAATACAAGATCTGGAATGCTCAAAGGGAGTGTGAGTGCTTATAAGAAAGCAATCGTAACACTGAATGAGGGAGAAGAACTCGATTTCTTCGGAGAATAATTAGAAATTAAACAGTAATACTGATATAGATACCAACTATCATGGCAGTAAAAAAATATAGTCCAATAACGCCTGGTTTAAGGCATAGAGTAAGTAATACGAATAGCGAGATTACTACTGATAAGCCTTACAAGCCTCTCACGATCGGAATGAGAAAGAAAGGTGGTCGTAACCGTACAGGTAAGATGACCATGAGGAACAGAGGTGGAGGACACAAAAGAAGATATAGAATTATCGACTTTAAGAGAAACAAAGAAGGAATCTCTGGGACAGTCACTACTATTGAGTATGATCCAAATAGATCTGCTTATATCGCTTTGATTGAGTACACGGACGGTGATAAGAGATATATCCTAGCTCCTAACAAGATCTCTGTAGGGGATACAATCTTGTCAGGCGATGATGCTACTCCAAATATTGGAAATGCAATGTACTTGAGAGATATACCACTTGGTAGTTCTATCCATGCGATAGAGATGACTCCAGGTAAAGGTGCCGCTCTAGCGAGAAGTGCTGGTACATTTGGAGTACTGATGGGTAGAGAGGGTAAATATGCAATAGTAAAGATGCCATCTGGTGAAGTAAGACGTATACTTATTACTTGTAAAGCAACAATAGGTACGACAAGTAATCCTGATCATGGTCTTACTGTAATGGGTAAGGCAGGAAGGAACAGATGGACTGGAAGACGTCCAAGAGTAAGAGGTGTAGCTATGAACCCTGTCGATCACCCGATGGGTGGTGGTGAAGGTAAAGCCTCAGGTGGACACCCAAGATCTAGAACTGGTATCATGGCTAAGGGTCAGAAGACTCGAAAAGCAAACAAATACTCAGACAAATTGATCATTACGAAAAGAAAGTCTAAATCTAAGAAATAGATAGAATAATGGCAAGATCACTAAAAAAAGGACCTTATGTAGCCCATAAACTACTTGCAAAAGTAGAAAAGGCTCAAGAGTCAACTAAGAAGTCAGTAATAAAAACTTGGAGTAGGTCATCAATGATCATTCCAGATATGGTAGGATTGACAATCGCTGTGCATAATGGGAAGACATTTGTTCCAGTCTATGTAACAGAGAATATGGTTGGTCATAAGTTAGGAGAGTTTTCTCTCACAAGGACTTATAAAGGTCACGGTAATAATAGAAAATAACGAACAAAAAGAAACTTATTCAATCATGGAAGCAATAGCAAAGCTGAAAAATGTACCAATGTCTGCTCGTAAAATGCGAATGGTAGTTGATACAATTAGAGGAAAGTCCGTAGAGGAGGCTCTTAATATTCTCAAGTTCACGAAGAGAGAAGCTGGTGAATGGTTAGAAAAGTTACTCTTGTCTGCTGTCGCAAACTGGGAGGGCAAAACCGATATGGTTCAAAGTGCAGATGATTTTGATCTCGTTATCAAGACTGCATTCGTTGACGAAGCAGGAATGTTAAAAAGATTCAGACCAGCTCCGCATGGTAGAGCTCATAGAATTAGAAAAAGAAGTAACCATGTTACTTTGGTTGTCGAAAATAAAATAGCTCTCGAAGAAGAGGCTTAAAATAGTAAGATATGGGTCAAAAGGCAAATCCAATAGGTAATAGATTAGGAATCATCAGAGGATGGGATTCTAGTTGGTACGGAGGTAAAGGAAGAAGCTTCGCAGACAAAGTTGTTCAAGATGAGCAGATAAGAAGATACCTGCATGCAAGAATTAGCAAAGGTGGTATCGCTCGTATTATTATCGAAAGGACTCTGAAACGTATTACAGTTACAATCCATACATCTCGTCCTGGGATAATCATTGGTAAGGGTGGTTCTGAAGTTGATAGGTTAAGAGAAGAGTTGAAGAAGATTGCAAATTCTGATATCCAGATTAATATTATCGAGATCAGAAAGCCAGAGCTAGATGCAAATATTGTAGCAGAGTCTATAGCAAGACAGCTCGAGAACAGAATGAATTACAGGCGAGCAATCAAGATGTCTATCCAGTCAACGATGAGAGCTGGAGCAGAAGGAATAAAGATTAGAATTAGTGGTAGATTGAATGGTGCAGATATGGCACGAAGTGAAGAGTATAAAGATGGAAGAACACCATTACATACATTTAGAGCTGATATAGACTATGCATTGCATGAGGCCCTTACAGTATACGGTCTTATTGGTGTCAAGGTTTGGATTTGTAAAGGTGAGGTGTTTGGTAAGAGAGACTTATCTCCTAATGTAGGTGTAAAAGGAACTACAGGAAAGAAGCCTCGTGGCGGTGGTAATAGAGGTGGAAGACGGTAAGAAAAACATAGTGGAAATTCGCAAGGAAAGTATATCTTTGCACCACTTTTAAAAAAAAGATAAATATCCAAGGTTATGTTACAGCCTAAACGAACAAAATATAGAAAGCAACAGAAGGGGAGAATTAGAGGTATAGCCCACAGAGGGAGTACGATATCTTTTGGATCCTTTGCTTTGAAGTCATTAGATTCTGCTTTTATCACGAATAGACAGATAGAGGCGGCAAGGATTGCAATGACGAGGTATATGAAGAGAGAAGGAAAGGTGTGGATTAGGATATTTCCAGACAAGCCTATTACATCTAAGCCTGCTGAGGTAAGGATGGGTAAGGGTAAAGGAGCCTTAGATCATTATGTGGCTGTAGTAAAGCCTGGTACTATCATGTTTGAAATGGATGGTGTGCCAAGTGATGTTGCACGTGAGGCATTGAGATTAGCAGCTCAGAAATTACCGGTACAGACTAAAACATTAACAAGAAGAGACTACGACGGTCTTTAAAAGATTTTAAATTATGGCTTCTAAGAAATTTTTAGAGTTACAAGATTTTTCTGACGAGGAATTAAAGAACGAGTTAGCTGAAACGGCTACTCAGTATGGCAAGATGAAGTTTGACCAAACTCTGAAGGGTATTGAAAATCCTCTTGCCCTGAGAGCTGTCAGAAGAGATGTTGCACGTATGAAGACAGAAGTGAGACGTAGAGAGATAGCAGCAATGGATGATGTATCTGGAAGGTCAAAAATTAGAGCTAGAAGAAGAAAATAATATGGAAAATAAGCAAGCACACAAAAAGCAGCTCGTAGGTCTTGTCGTTAGTAATAAGAATGAGAAGACAATCTCTGTACTTGTAGAAAGGAAAATACAACATCCCATCTACGGTAAGTACATGAAGAGATCTAAAAAATTCATGGCTCAAGATGAAAAGAATGAGTGTAATGAAGGTGATACGGTAAGAATAGAAGAAACTCGTCCGTTGAGCAAGAAGAAGAGGTGGAATCTTGTAGAGATACTAGAAAGAGCTAAATAAAGCGAAAACCATTAGTTAATAAGGAGATTAGTTAAGAAATGATACAACAAGAATCTAGAGTAAAGGTAGCTGATAACAGCGGAGCAAAAGAAGTGCTTTGTATAAGAGTATTAGGTGGCTCAGGTCGTAGATATGCTTCAGTTGGAGATACTATCGTATGTTCAGTGAAGAGTGTATCACCTGGAGGTGTTAAGAAAGGGTCAGTTTCTCAGGCCGTAGTTGTAAGGACTAAGAAGGAGTTGAGAAGACCAGATGGTACTTATATTAGATTTGATGATAATGCAGTAGTATTATTGACTGCAGCGGGTGAGCCGAGAGGTACTCGTATCTTTGGGCCTGTGGCTAGAGAGTTAAGAGATAAAGATTTTATGCGTATCGTCTCTTTGGCACCAGAGGTATTATAATAAGAGAAGTAGATTATATAAAGACAGCTAAGAGTTGCCGATTATGAAAATACACATTAAGAAAGGAGATAAGGTTAAAGTCATTTCTGGTTCTAATAAAGGACAAGAAGGGAATGTACTTATGGTCATGACCTCTAAGTACAGAGCTCTAGTAGAAGGAGTGAATAAGGTCAAGAAGCATAATAAGCCAACACAAGACGAACCAGGAGGGATCGTTGAGAAGGAAGCTCCAATACACATTTCCAATCTAATGCTATTAGATCCTAAGAGTGGTGAGGCTACAAGAGTAGGACGTAAAGAGGTCGACGGCAAAAGTGTTAGGTATTCTAAAAAAACAGGAGAAATAATTAAATAATGAGCTATACACCATCATTAAGAACTTACTATGACGAGAAGGTTGTGCCTCAACTCATGGAGAAGTTCGCTTACAAAACAAAGATGCAGGTTCCTAGATTGAAGAAGATCTGTCTTAACCAAGGTATAGGGGATGCTACTCAAGATAAGAAGCTTATTGATAATGCGATCGATGAAATGACTCGAATCGCTGGTCAAAAGGCTGTAGCAGTCAAGGCAAGAAAGTCTGTATCAAACTTCAAACTCAGAGAGGGTATGGCAGTGGGTGTACGTGTGACTTTGAGGAACAACCAGATGTATGAATTTTTAGAAAGATTCGTCAGTGTAGCTTTACCAAGAGTAAGAGATTTCAGAGGGATAAGTGACAAGAGTTTTGATGGCAATGGTAATTACTCAGTTGGAGTCCTTGAGCAGATAATGTTCCCAGAGATAGATATCGATAAAGTGAGTAAGATTACTGGTATGGATATCAACTTTGTAACATCCGCAAATACAGATGCAGAAGCATTAGAGTTACTTAAGCTAATGGGGCTTCCATTCAAAAATCAAAGAAATTAATAAACGATGGCTAGAAAAGCACTCATAGCAAGAGAAGAAAAGAGAGCAAGACTCGTTGCAAAATATGCAGAACTTCGTAAGCAGCTCAAAGCTGAGGGGAGATGGGATGAGCTCGATAAGTTACCAAAAAATTCTTGTCCGATAAGACTACATAACAGATGTAGATTGACTGGAAGACCAAAGGGTTATATGAGAAAATTTGGTATCAATAGAGTAACATTTAGAAAAATGGCACTCGAAGGAAAAATACCTGGAATCACAAAAGCAAGCTGGTAAAACAAAGTATAATGGCAGTAACAGATAGTATAGCGGATTACTTGACTAGAATTAGAAATAGTCAAATGGCTAGACATAGAATCGTCGAGATTCCAATGTCTAAGGTCAAAAAGAGTATTACTGAGATTCTTTATGATCAAGGTTATATCCAGAAGTATAAGTTTGAACCAGGAGAAGGAAAGCAAGGTATTATTAAGATTGCCTTGAAGTATAATAAGGAGACTCAAGAGCCTGTGATAAGAAAGATGGGTAGAATCTCTAAGCCAGGTTTGAGAAAGTATTCTGGCGTGGATGATATACCAAGAGTGATTAACGGACTTGGGATCTGTATTGTATCCACAAGTAATGGTATCATGACAGATAAGCAAGCAAGAAAGCAAAACGTAGGTGGAGAGCTTCTCTGTTACGTCTACTAAGTTAAATAAGAACATTTATAATAAAGGATTATGTCAAGGATAGGAAATGCACCGATTTCAGTACCAGCAGGAGTTACTATAGATATCTCTAGTAGTAATCTTGTGACAGTCAAAGGACCTAAGGGGGAATTGACTCAGCAAGTTGACTCAGATCTGAGTATTGGATTAGAAGACGGTACACTCACAGTCTCTAGACCGACTGAGCAGAAACGACATAAAGCAATGCACGGTCTCTACAGGTCATTGATCTATAATATGGTTGAAGGGGTGAATACTGGGTTCAAAATTGAATTGGAGTTAGTAGGAGTTGGTTACAGAGCTTCTAATACAGGTCAGTTATTGGAATTAAGTTTAGGTTATTCTCACCCGATTATGTTTGCTTTGCCTCAAGAGGTGAAAGTTGAGACAACATCAGAGAAAGGAAGTAACCCTAAGATAATCCTGACAAGTCATGACAAACAACTTGTTGGTCAGATAGCAGCTAAAATAAGAGCATTTAGAAAAGTTGAACCATACAAAGGTAAAGGTGTACGCTTTGTTGGAGAAATAGTAAGAAGAAAAGCAGGTAAGACTGCAGCTAAATAATAAGTAAGATGGGTAAGAAACTTACAAAAAGAGAAAAAGTAAAATTGAGAGTTAGATCTCAAATTAAAGGCAAAACTGATCTGCCAAGACTTTGTGTATTTAAAAGTAACAAGTCCATGTATGCTCAGATTGTTGATGATGCTAAAGGAGTTACTTTGACTGCGGCAAGCTCTAAAGGTACGAGTGGAACTAAGACAGAGCAGGCTTCGCTTGTAGGTAAAGCTATAGCTGAAAAAGCAAGCGCATTAAATATTACTAACATCGTCTTCGATAGATCTGGTTATGTATACCATGGTAGAGTGAAGGCATTAGCGGAAGGGGCTCGAGAAGGAGGTCTTCAATTCTAAATAGATCAATAAGATGGCAAATAACAGAAAAAACGTTAGACCTTCAGAGGTTTCTGACATTAAGGAAAAGTTAGTAAAGCTAAACAGAGTTACAAAGGTAAACAAGGGTGGTCGTACCTTTAGTTTCAGTGCTTTGGTAGTTGTAGGTGATGGAAAAGGTAAAGTAGGTTATGGACTAGGTAAAGCTAGAGACGTATCTGAATCTATCTCAAAGGGAGTTGATAATGCAAAGAAGAATATGGTGACTGTACCAATTATCAATGGTACTATCCCTCATGAGCAACTCGGGAAGTATGGTGCTGGTAAGGTATTAATCAAACCAGCCTCAGATGGTACAGGTGTTATTGCAGGTGGTGCAATGAGAGCCGTATTAGAGATTGCCGGAGTACAGAATGTACTTGCAAAATCTCAAGGTTCGGCTAATCCTCATAATGTTGTTAAGGCAACTATCGATGCCTTGCTCAAGTTGAGAAGCCCTCTTGCAATTGCAAGACAAAGAGGAGTAACATTAAAGAAAGTCTACGAAGGGTAGGCGCTATCATAACTAAGAGATTATATAATACTAAAGACAATGTCGAAAGTTAAAATAACACTAGTAAAGAGTCTTATAAAAAGACCAAGTACACAGAAAAATACCGTGAAGGCTCTAGGTCTTACAAAGTTAAACTCTTCAGTTGTGAAAGAGTCTACACCGGTGGTAAAAGGAATGATTGACAAAGTTAAGCACCTTCTGCAGATAGAAGATGCCTAAGAGTATTATATCGTAGCAAACATTACATAAAGAAATTATGGAATTACATACGCTAAAACCTGCCGAAGGAGCAGTAAAGAAAGGGAAAAGGATAGCAAGAGGTCAAGGATCTGGTCGTGGCGGAACATCCACAAGAGGTCATAAAGGTGCTAAGTCAAGATCTGGATGGAGTAAGAAAGCAAATTTTGAAGGTGGTCAGATGCCCCTACAGATGAGACTCCCAAAGAGAGGGTTCAAAAATCCTAACAGAGTATCTTATCAGGTCTTTAATTTGTCTAATCTTGAGGCTTTAGCTGACAAAAATGGAACTACAGAATTTACTGTAGAATCACTTTATAAGTTAGGCCAGATAAAGAAAAATGATCTTGTCAAAGTATTAGGAAATGGCGAATTAACTAAGAGCCTATCTTTAACAGTAAATGCTATCTCCGCTACAGCCAAGGAAAAAATCGAAGCTCAGGGAGGTACTGTAACTATCGTATAATTCTACCATGAAAAGATTCATCGAGACGCTAAAGAATATTTGGAGCATTAAGGAGCTTAGAAACAGAATTTTGTTTACACTTCTGTTATTAGGTATTTACAGATTGGGTTCGTTTATAGTTCTCCCAGGTGTTAATCCTGCAGCACTTGATAATGCTGCTGGGAGTGGAGCTCAAGATATATTAGGACTTATTAATGCTTTTACAGGAGGTGCCTTTGGTAATGCTTCGATATTTGCATTAGGTATTATGCCCTATATCACAGCGAGTATCATTATTCAGCTCCTCGGATTTGGAGTACCTTACTTCCAACGATTACAGCAGAAGGAAGGTGAATCAGGTAGAAAGAAAATCACTCAAATAACAAGAATACTCACTGTTTTCATCACTTTGGTACAAGGTGGTGGATACCTTACTTATATTAAATCACAGCCAGGATCTGTATATGCTGGAGTCAGTGATATCATCTTTTGGTTAGGTGGTATTATTATACTTTCAACGGGAACGATCTTCGCAATGTGGCTAGGTGAGAAAATTACAGATAGGGGAATAGGAAATGGAATTTCTCTCTTGATAATGATAGGTATTATCGCAACATTGCCTACCGCATTTATTGCTGAATTCACCTCATCATTTACAAATAGTGGATTGTTTGGCTTTATACTCAAACTTGGGTTGTTCTTTGCAATTGTACTAGCTACCGTATTGATTATTCAAGGTGTAAGACGAATCCCAATACAGTTTGCTAAGCGAGCTGTTGGACGTCAGACAGGGGCTGTGCCAGTTGCAGGAGCTAGAGATTTCATCCCACTCAAGGTAAATGCTGCAGGGGTAATGCCAATTATCTTTGCTCAAGCAATTATGTTTTTACCAATGACTATTGCTTCATGGGCTGGTAATGATGGTTCATCAAGTGATTTTATGTTGGCACTCGGCAACTGGAAGTCTTTTCCTTATAACTTGATATTATTTTTACTAGTTGTTGTGTTTACATATGTATATACAGCCTTATTAGTGAATCCTCAACAATACGCTGAGTATCTCAAAAGACAAAATGCCTTTATACCCGGTATTAAGCCAGGTAAGAGTACACAAGATTATATCGACACACTCACTACAAGAGTAACATTGCCTGGGTCTATTTTTCTAGGTCTTATTACTATTCTACCTGCTATTGTTGCTTCATTTATGGGGGTTAACGATGCATTTGCCATTTTCTTTGGAGGTACTTCATTGCTTATCCTTGTAGCAGTTGTACTAGATACGTTAGATCAGATCAATTCATACTTACTCATGAGAAAATATGATGGTTTGGTCAAAAGTGGTAAGATTAAAGGAAGAAGCGGTATGCAGCCAATCGGCGCTGGGATGTAAGACTAGTAGATGGGCCAAATTTACTATAAGACTTCAGATGAGATAGAATTAATCAAGATCAACTGTATGTTGGTCTCTAAGACACTCGCATATATTGGTTCTTTGCTAAGGCCTGGAGTTACCGGCGCATATGTAGATACTAAAGCTGAAGAATTTATCCGAGACCACGATGGTGCTCTTCCAGGTTTCAAAAATTTGTACGGATTTCCTAACACTCTCTGTATCTCTGTGAATGAAGGAGTCGTGCATGGCATCCCAAGTGATTATGAATTCCAAGATACAGATATCGTAAGTATAGACTGTGGAGTATATCACAACGAATTTTTCGGTGACGCTGCATTTACATTCGCTTTCCCCAAGGTATCTGATGAGACTATGGATCTTCTGTATACTACTAACCAATCTCTATACTTAGGGATTAGTCAAGCTAAAAGTGGAAATCGGATTGGAGACATCAGCTATGCAATCCAACAGCACTGTGAAAGAGTAAATGGATATGGTATAGTTAGAGAGTTAGTGGGTCACGGTCTTGGCCGTAACCTTCATGAAGCACCAGAAGTTCCAAATTTTGGCACTCGGGGACGTGGTCCTAAAATGTTACCAGGACTTGTGATCGCTATAGAGCCCATGGTCAATATGGGTAAGAGAAATGTCAAACAATCAAGTGATGGTTGGACAATAGTGACAAAGGATGGAAAGCCATCAGCTCACTTTGAACATACGATAGCTGTAACAGAAGGAGAACCGATAATACTCTCTGATCACTCTATCGTAGAAGAAGCATTGAAAAATAACGATGAAATGCGGGATTTTTCAATAAAAAATTAGATATTTGCACTCCAATTGAAAATATGGCTAAACAAGACCTGATAAAATTAGATGGTACAATCGAAGAAGCATTGTCAAATGCGATGTTTCGTGTACGTTTGGAGAATGATCATTTGATCGTTGCTACCATTTCAGGGAAAATGAGAATGCACTACATCAGGATACTTCCTGGTGATAAGGTTGCAGTCGAGATGAGCCCTTATGATTTAACAAGAGGTAGGATTACCTATAGATATAAATAAACGAAGATGAAAGTTAAAGCATCAATCAAAAAGAGATCTGCAGACTGTAAGATCGTAAGACGTAAAGGGAAGCTTTACGTTATTAATAAAAAGAACCCAAAATTCAAACAAAGACAAGGTTAGACTATGGCTAGAATATCAGGTGTCGATTTACCAAAGAACAAAAGAGGCGTTATAGCTCTTACCTATATCTATGGAGTGGGAAGAACTCGTGCTACTGAAATACTTGACCGATTAAGTATCGATCATAATACTAAAGTCCAAGATTGGTCTGACGATAATATCAGGGAGATTGCTAAGTTGCTTCAAGATGAGTACACACTAGAAGGTGAGCTCAGAAGTGAGGTACAACTCAATATCAAACGTTTGATGGATATCGCAAGCTATAGAGGTTTGAGACACAGAAGAGGATTACCTGTCAGAGGGCAAAGAACTAAAACTAATGCTCGTACTCGAAAGGGAAGAAAGAAAACTGTCGCTAACAAGAAAAAAGCAACTAAATAATGGCTAAAGTAAAAGGTAAGAAAAGAAAGGTAGTTGTCGAAGCTGAAGGTGTAGCACATTTGCATGCTAGCTTCAATAATATCATTATCTCGATGACAAACAAAGCTGGTCAAGTAGTTTCTTGGGGTTCAGCTGGTAAAGAGGGGTTTAGAGGTTCTAAAAAGAATACTCCTTATGCAGCACAGATTGCGGCATCTAATGCAGCACAAGTAGCTTATGATGCAGGGATGAGATATGTAGAAGTAAGAGTAAAGGGGCCTGGAGCAGGAAGAGAATCTGCAATAAGAGCTATTGATGGTGTTGGTATCAAAGTAACTCGAATCAAAGATATCACTCCAATACCACACAATGGTTGCAGACCACCTAAGCAAAGGAGAGTATAAAATACAACTCTTACAAAGTTATTATAATTAAGAAATACTAAACGACAAATGTTGTTATGGCAAGATATTTAGGTCCAAAAACGAAAAAAGCAAGAGCATTAGGTGAGGCAATATATGGCCCAGATAGAGCTTTTGAAAGAAGAAAATCACCTCCCGGGCAGCACGGTGCTAAGCGAAGAAGACAGAAGTCTGACTATGCTTTGCAATTAATGGAAAAGCAAAAGGCTAAATACACTTACGGAGTTCTCGAAAGACAATTCAGTAATCTATTTAAAAAGGCTAATGCGAAGTCTGGTGTTACGGGTGTTGTGCTTCTTCAGTTGTTAGAGTCTAGATTAGACAATGTTGTCTTTAGATTAGGCTTAGCTCCAACAAGGAATGCAGCTAGACAGCTTGTATCTCACAAGCATGTCTTAGTGAATGGTATCTTGACAAATATACCATCACATTCATTAAGACCAGGTGATGAGGTTTCTATTAGAAACAAATCTGTAGGTCTTGAAGTAGTGCAAAATGCGTTGAGTGCAAATACAGGCGTAAGTAAGTGGAATTGGTTAGAGTGGAATCCAGAGACTAAAAATGGAAGATTCTTAACTGTACCAGAGAGAAGCGATATCCCGGAAAGGATAAATGAGCAGTTAATAGTCGAGCTTTACTCTAAGTAACCTTAGGTCTTTACCTACTTCTTTCCTTTTTCTTATTATTATAAAATTCAAATTGACAGATGAGCATACTCGATTTTCAAAAACCTAATAAAATACTTTTACAGAAGGCAACTGAATTCGAAGGATCTTTTGAATTTAAGCCTTTAGAGCCAGGTTTTGGACAGACAATTGGTAACGCTTTACGAAGAGTTCTCTTATCATCTCTTGATGGTTATGCAATCTCTGCAGTAAGAATAGCTGGTGTTGATCACGAGTTTTCTTCCATAAAGGGTGTTGTCGAGGATGTCGTAGATATCATCCTCAATCTCAAGAGAGTAAGACTGAAGCCAATGTTAGATGCTGAAAACTCTGATGAGGAAAAAGTATATTTAACTGTAGCTGGTAAAGAATCATTTACCGCAGGTGATATAGAAGCACATACCAATGTATTCAAAGTGATGAACCCTGATCATGTGATCTGTTCTATGGATACTGGCGTCAATCTAGAGATCGAGTTAACTGTAACAAAAGGTAGAGGTTATGTGCCTGCTGATGAACAAGAAGCAAAGGATCTAGGTATCGGTGTGATACCAATTGATGCGATCTATACTCCAATCAAAAAGGTGGCGTACAAAGTTGAAAATACAAGAGTGGGACAACAGACTGATTATGAGAAATTAGACCTTCAAATAATCACTGATGGGACTATTCATCCTGAAGAAGCGGTAAAAGATGCTTCAAGGATCCTTATTCAGCATCTGATGTTAATCACTGATGAGAATATTACATTTGACGATGCAGCAAGCAGAGAGGATAATATTGTAGATGAGCATATCTTACATATGCGTAAGTTACTCAAGACGTCACTCGAAGATTTAGACTTATCTGTAAGAGCTTATAACTGTCTGAAAGCTGCTAAGATTGATAGTCTTGGAGAAGTAGTCAAGTATGACACTCATGAGCTTCTCAAATTTAGAAATTTTGGTAAAAAGTCTCTAGTCGAAATTGAAGAACTTCTTGTTACTAAAGGTCTGACTTTTGGTATGGATCTCAGTAAGTATAAGCTAGACGAAGAGTAAAATAGAAAGTATATTCTTAAGGTGAAATCGTTAGACCCAATTATTTGGATTTTGCCTTGTATTTATTAAATAAAACAAAGATTGTAGTACGGATATTACGCATTGTTCTCAGGTCAAGATATGAACAGTAATATGTGTGACAGTCAATAGAATTAGCAAATTATGCGACACGGAAAAAAACACAACCACTTAGGTAGGAAAACAGCTCACAGAAAGGCATTACTAAGAAATCTAGCAATAGCTCTCGTTGAACACAAAAGAATCAATACAACTGTTGCAAAAGCTAAAGCACTACGTGTATTCGTTGAGCCTTTGATCACAAAAGGAAAAACTAACTCTACTCACTCAAGAAGGGTAGTATTCAGTTACCTCCAAAATAAGTATGCTGTAGATGAGATATTTTCAACGATTGCTGAGAAGGTAGGAGATAGACCAGGTGGATATACTAGAATAATCAAGACCGGATCTCGGAAGGGAGATGCTGCTGAGATGGCAATGATCGAATTAGTCGATTTCAACTCAGTTTACACTAACACAAGCAAATCAGGTAAGTCTGGCAAAACTAGACGAAGTAGAAGAGGGAAGGGAGCAGCAGCGGCTGCAGTAGCTGCTACAACGTCTACATCAGAAGAAGAATAGAATAAATCTTTACAACAACAATAAATATGAAAAGAGGCTAGTGAGGGTATCACTGCCTCTTTTTTGTATCCAACAGTAATAACCAATAACTTAATTGTGTGAGATGATTATCATTGAGGTTGTATCCGTTATATTTGCACAAAATCAATCTAAGCTATGAAACAGCAAGCGAATCAAGCTATTTTACTCTTCGAAGATGGGACAGTATATACAGGTATTGCAGCTGGGAAGAGAGGTACGACCTCAGGTGAGATCTGCTTTAATACTGGTATGACTGGATACCAAGAGGTGTTTACCGACCCTTCATATTTCGGTCAGGTGCTTCTTACTACTAATGCTCATATTGGCAATTACGGTGTATTAGATAAAGATGAAGAATCTGATAGTGTGCAGATAAAGGGTCTAATCTGCAAAAATTTCAATACTGAATATAGTAGGCTCATGGCCGAAAATAACATTCAGGATTACTTTGAAAAAAACAACATCGTAGCCATACACCAAATTGACACAAGAGAGATAGTAAGGAAGGTGAGAGATCAGGGTGCAATGAATGTAATCATCTCTTCTGAGATACTAGATGTGGATAAGTTGAAGGCGGAACTTGCAAAGACTCCCAATATGGATGGATTGGAGCTTGCCTCCCAAGTCTCAACTAATAAGCCATATGAATTAGGGCAGTCCAATAATGGAAAGAAAGTAGCTGTGTTAGACTTTGGGACAAAGCGTAATATCTTGGAGTGTATGATTCAACGTGGGTGCTCGCTTAAAGTATTCCCGGCGAAGACTTCACTCTCAGAACTCAAAGCGTACAATCCAGATGGATATTTCTTGTCTAACGGACCTGGAGATCCTGCAAGTATGACATATGCTGTCGATACAATCAAAGAGATTTTAAAAGAGGATAAACCTGTATTTGGGATCTGTCTTGGACATCAGTTACTTGCACTAGCTAATGATATACCGACATATAAGATGCATCATGGTCATAGAGGAATCAATCACCCAGTGATTAATCTAGAGACAGGAAAGTGTGAGATCACTACACAGAATCACGGATTTGGCGTAAGCCCAGATGCTCTCGAGGCAAATGCTGATCGGGTAGAAATCACACATAAGAATCTAAATGATGGTACAATCGAAGGTCTGAAAGTCAAAGGTAAAAAGGCATTCTCTGTGCAATACCATCCTGAGGCTGCACCAGGACCTCATGATAGTCGATACCTATTTGACTCATTCGTAGCTGCGATGAGCTAATTATACTACTCTATTAAATCAATCAAAAACATAAACACATGTCAGAAATCATAGAAATATATGCAAGGCAAATCTTAGATTCACGAGGAAATCCAACAATAGAAGTTGATATCCACGCTGAGGATGGGAGTATGGGAAGAGCTGCCGTGCCATCAGGAGCTTCTACTGGCAAGTATGAGGCGGTTGAGCTTAGAGATAATATCAAAAAGAGGTACATGGGTAAAGGGGTATCAAAAGCTGTTAAAAATATCGAAGGCCCAATTAGATCTGCTCTCCTTGGAGAAGATGTAACAGATCAAGTACTTATCGATACAATTATGCTTGAGTTAGATGGTACACCGAATAAGAAAAAACTTGGAGCCAATGCAATACTTGGTGTCTCTCTTGCAGCTGCAAGTTGTGCATCTCAAGTCACGAATCAATCACTATACAGATATATCGGAGGTGTCAATGCTTGTACACTTCCTGTACCGATGATGAATATCTTGAATGGAGGTAGCCATGCGGATAACAGTATAGATTTTCAGGAGTTTATGATTGTACCTGTGGGTGCTAACACATTTAGCGAAAGCTTAAGGATGGGTGTGGAAACATTCCATCATCTGAAGAAGGTCCTGAAGGATAACGGATACTCAACTAATGTAGGTGACGAAGGTGGATTTGCTCCTAATATTAAGTCTAATGATGAAGCAGTCGAGATTGTACTCAAAGCAATAAAGAGTGCTGGTTATAAAGCTGGTAAAGACATCTTTATAGCAATGGACGCCGCAGCGTCTGAGTTCTACGATTCTAAGAAGAAAGTATATCACTTCGCTAAGAGTACTGGAGATAAGTTGACATCAACACAAATGGTAGACTACTGGCATGATTGGGTTAAGAAATATCCAATAATCTCAATAGAAGATGGTCTTGATGAAGATGATTGGGCTGGGTGGTCTGCGATGAATAAGATGATGGGGGACAAGGTACAGCTCGTTGGCGATGATCTCTTTGTGACTAATGTCAAAAGACTCTCTAAGGGGATCAAGACTCATGCTGCCAACTCTATACTCGTCAAGGTCAATCAGATAGGAACATTGACAGAGACAATCAATGCAGTCAATATGGCCAAAGGGGCAGGGTATACATCAGTGATGAGTCATCGATCAGGTGAGACTGAGGATACAACGATCGCTGATCTTGCTGTAGCACTCAATACAGGACAGATCAAGACTGGATCAGCATCAAGGAGTGATAGAATCGCTAAGTACAATCAACTACTCAGAATCGAGGAAGAATTGGGTGATTCTGCGATATTCTTAGGGAAGTCAGCGTTCAAATTATAGAATTTCGTAATTTGTGTTGATAAACACAGCAATGATATGTCTAAGAGTAAAAATCAAAAATCTAAAATTACAAACTGGGGAAGAAAGCCATATGTCATAACTGTCTTGGTTTTTCTGACTTGGATGATTTTTTTTGATAAACATAGTGTACTCAAACAATATAAAGTCTCTAAGACATTAGCAGCAATCGAGACCGAAATAGAAGACTATAAAGTCAAGTATCAAAAGGCATCCGAAGAGAAGAAAATCTTTGAAGAAAATAAAGAAAAGTTTGCAAGAGAAGAGTATAACTTTAGCGAAGAAGGAGAGCAAATTTTCATCATAAAATAGTAACTAACCAAAATAAGAAATAAGATGAGTGTATTAGTTGGAAATCATTCTCGAGTAGTAGTGCAAGGATTCACAGGAAAGGAGGGATCATTTCACTCAGAGCAAATGATCGAATATGGTACTAATATCATAGGTGGTGTCACTCCAGGTAAAGGTGGAATGAAGCACTTAGATAAATTTGTGTTCAACACTGTTGCAGACGCTGTGTCGAAAGAAGGAGCTAATACCTCCATAATATTTGTCCCTCCTAGGTTCGCAGCTGATGCCATCATGGAAGCTGCAGATGCAGGTGTGGGGTTGATAGTATGTATTACTGAAGGCATCCCTGTGCAGGATATGGTCAAGGTACACAATTATATCAAAGACAAAAACGTGAGACTCGTCGGAC
This sequence comes from uncultured Saprospiraceae bacterium, assembly GCA_938001865.1. Taxonomy (GTDB): domain Bacteria; phylum Bacteroidota; class Bacteroidia; order Chitinophagales; family Saprospiraceae; genus JAHDHH01. Next base: position 28,984 of record CALLAW010000023.1, read on the forward strand.
CTAACTGTCCAGGTGTAATCACACCGGGTGAAGCTAAGTTAGGTATTATGCCAGGATTTATCCATAAGCCAGGTTCTATTGGGATCGTATCTAGATCAGGTACTCTGACATATGAGGCCGTAGATCAAGTCACTAAGGCTGGTATGGGGCAGTCTACATGTATCGGTATCGGAGGTGATCCTATCATAGGAACTACGACAAAAGATGCAGTACAATTATTAATGGAAGATCCAGATACGGAAGGGATCATCATGATCGGTGAGATAGGTGGTAATATGGAAGCTGATGCCGCTAATTGGGTCAAAGCGAATGGTACTAAGCCAGTAGTAGGATTCATAGCAGGTCAGACTGCTCCTAAAGGACGTACGATGGGTCATGCAGGTGCTATAATTGGTGGAGAGGATGACACAGCTGAAGCAAAAATGAAAATCATGGCAGCATGTGGTATCCACGTTGTCAAATCACCAGCAGATATTGGTGCCATGATGGTAGATGCTCTCAAAGGATAAGCATATACTTTAAAATCACAGAAAAATCAAAAGGGAAGCCTGTCACACCAGACAGGTTTCCCTTTTTTTTATTGGCAGAGAATCTCTCACTATCGATTTGATTTCTAGGTATTCTATTGCGATCAATCTAACTAGGTAACGTATCGGCGATATGGAGCGGACGACCAAAGGAAGTCTGATCTCATCATCGCTTGTTACCTACTGGCGTTCTTTATTTATCTGGATAATTTCAATCATTATTCAATTTATTTTGTGGGCATGCTGACATGCTCTATGCCGCCCGCAGGAACGAGGACGGCAGTGTGCATGGCTATACGTGGGCTTATTCAATTATACTATGACCTCTAATATTGTATCATCAGAATATCAACATCTATAAATTCTAACTAAATATAGCTTGAAAATTCCATATAGCTTGAAGACTACTTGATAATATCAATTAAATTCAAACCAAGATCACACTTTAATATTATGAATAAGTGAGAGTCACTGAATTGCATTACAATTATTTGCATCTGATAATTACTCCAATAGTTATTATGATATTGGGTTTGATTAGCTATCTTTAGCTAAAATAATTAATTATGAAAAAGCATTTTATCATTTTTCTCCTAGTGATGATCTCAACAGGTTTAGGATATTCACAGGCTAGCTTTTGTTCTACAGTAAGCAGCCCATCAGACTGCTATAGTGATTATTATGAGGTTGCCGATGAGTTTGAAATTTCACCAAAAGTACTAAGAGTTTACTTTCATGTAATTAGAACTAGTGAAGGTGAAGGAGGAGTATCAGAAAATGATGTAGTAGAAGCATTTAACGTACTTAATGGTGATTTTGAAGATTACTCAATATCTTTTGCTTGGGATAATTGTATAAACTATTTGGATAATGATGCTCTCTATAATACTGCAGGATTAACTACTATTGGTGCTATTGTCGATGGTATTAATATTTACATTGCAGATGGTAATAATTCAACATCCGCTGGAAATTCCTCTCATATTGGCTTAAACGGTTCATTAAGTAGACGAATTACATTGCCTGGGTTTAGGACATGTGACAATCTACCAATACTTACCTCATCAACTCATGTCATTACTCATGAAGTTGGTCATATTTTAGGCTTATATCATCCATTTGAAGGATTAACTAATGGTTTCGCTCCAACTGATGGTAGTAACTGTGAAAGTACTGGTGATTGTATTTGTGATACTGCACCATCCCCAATCCTAAATTTTAGTGGATATGTCGACCCTAATTGTAATTGGGTGGCCCCCAATCAAACATTGGCTGATCTATACAATCCAGATGTAACTAAATTATATGAACTACACAAACATTTGTGACTGTGAATTAGATTTTACGCCAACACAGGTTGAAATAATGCATTACCAAATAGAAAATACTACTGTTGGACAAGGGCTATTATATTCTAATGCTAATAGAACTAGTGTTTTAGAAGAAACATACCTATCAGAAATCAATGAGAATATAGCTTCTAGCTGGACCTTCACAATCTATGACCAACTCATCATAGACATCCCATACAACTTCCAGAACTGCACTTTTAACTTTGGTGGTAGTGGGAGCATAAAAATACAACCAGGTGTGGACGTGACATTTAGTGGTAACTGTGTGTTAGATGCTTGTGAAGGTACATGGTCGGGAATTGAAAACTATGGAAATCTCACATTAGAAAGTTCATCTATCAACAATGCAGAAGATGCAATATTTAGTTTCGCTGGATCTACAACTTCAGTAAAGGATTCATATTTGTTGAATAATAAGACTGGAATAAAATCAGGTAATGGTGTAATAAGCCAATTCAGCGGTAATACAATTTCTAATGATAGTGATTCACACTTTGATATTAATCTTACAAAAGG
>CALLAW010000024.1 GCA_938001865.1 uncultured Saprospiraceae bacterium
ACTCTCACATCTCTAGTACAAAGTTAACTTACTAAAAGTTCTTCCGATAGATTATACCATAAATTATACTCAAAGATATATAACCGATCAGCGTGATCAATATAGCATACTGTGGTCGCAGCCAAATGCTTAACAGACCTAAAGCGATGATGAGTCCGAAGCTCATTAGCTTTAATCGAGAATTAGAGATGCCTTTTAGCGAAAGCATCCTGACCTTACTGATATTGAGTAGACCCAAGATGATGAAGAGTGATAAGTAGAGAGCAAGGTGCTGCTCAGTGATAGGAGTATTGATACTAGCGATCCACACTCCCATGACTCCAATGGCCGATGCAGGTGTAGGCATGCCTTGGAAGTCTGTCTTCTCCTCCGTACTGACGATAAATCGTGCTAGACGGTAACCACCCATCAGGATATAAGCGACAAGTATACCTATCACTAAGGGGGATTGGTACTCTGCGAATATTGTATGATACGAGACGACTCCCGGTACGACACAAAATGTCACAAGATCAGCTAAGCTATCGAGTAATGCACCGAGATCGCCATCTACGCCAAGAGCTCTTGCCGCAGCGCCATCGAAGACATCAGCTACTAAGCCGATACAGACACAGATCAGTGCAATCTTGAGATCAAGGCTGCACAGTGCTACAACCCCTGCACCAAGATTGGTAAGTGTCAGTCCATTGGGGATAGCTGCTTTGATTGATGAGTTCATCTGATACTATTGTCTAATGACTATGTTAACTATGTTACCGTTATCTGCCAATCTATAGAGAAGCCTATACTATTGTAGATAAGGAATCTGTACTACCTTATCAATGAATATTCCGAGAGATTCAGGTAAGAAAAGGATACACAATACTATGCCAGCTACAGCTCCCCAGAAGTGTGCTCCGTGATCGATATTGTCATTGCTATTCTGATTGGCCCAACTCGAGTAAGCGAGGTATCCTACTCCGAGTATGATTGCTGGTATAGGTATCGCAAAGAATAAGAGGAGCATAGACCAAGGGTTGAATAATACAAAAATCATGATGATACCTGATGTGCCACCACTAGCTCCGATAGCACTATAGCCTGGATCGTGCTTTTTGCTAAAGTAGCTGGGGATATCTGCAAGCAGTATGATGAGTATGTAGCAGAGTACATACAGTAAGCGACCAGTCATCATCCCATAGTGAGAGATGAACTCTTGTTCGACAAACTCTCCAAATGTGTATAATACATACATATTTACCGCAAGGTGCATCATATCACCATGTAAGAATCCTGATGAAATCATACGATACCATTCTCCATCTCTATGCTCTTCATATGGATTGTGCTTAAGAGCATGGAAGAGACTCGGATTGTTAAATCCTTGCCAAGAGATAAGACATGTCACAATGACTATTACTAATGTGATAGAGATGCTCATAGATTTTGTTGATTTGTATGGATACCAAAGAGAGTATCATGATCCCACATTTGAGACATTTGCCCTGCATGCTGAGTGATTGCTTCTTGATGATATGATCTTGTCTTCATGTGAGGGATGTTGATACTCTTATCTCTTGATTCCTTGCTTTGACAGCCATCTCCGATAGGTGTTGGCGTAGTTATTATGCTGTGTTAGAGTATTTGAGAAGTTGTGTCTGCCTGAGTAATTGGGTTGAGCACAGAAGTAAAGGTAGCGATGCTGTTTGGGATTAAGTACGCCATTGATGGCTGACTTAGATGGGAGACAGATCGGGCCAGGCGGTAGCCCTGCATGTACATAAGTGTTGTATGGACTCTGAGATCTGAGATGCTTATTGAGTACTCGTCTGATGGTGAAGTCTCCATTGGCAAATACTACTGTAGGATCTGCCTGGAGTAGCATGCCTCGCTTGAGTCGATTGAGATACACTCCAGCGATGATTGGGTGTTCATCACTTTTGTTAGATTCTTTATCTACGATAGAGGCGAGTATCATCACCTCATCTGGAGTGAGATTGAGAGCAGTTGCCTGCTTGATTCGATCGGAGGTCCAGTACTTCTGATATTCCTTATAGATTCGATCCGCTACCTTAGCTGGCGTCGAACTCCAATACATCTGATAGGTATCTGGCACGATCTTACTGATCAGAGTCTGAGGAGTTGCTTGCCACTGATCCATACGGTCTGACGACTTTAATACTCCAAGTAACTCATCGGATGTGAAGCTCAATTGCTCCGCAATATTATCACAGACCTCTTCTATTGTACGACCACCATTGATGATGACATTGATTGCATCTTGCTGACCTAGTCTTAGCTTGCTGATGATTGCTCGATTGGTAAGAGTGTTACTGAGATCATATCTTCCTGGCTTGAGAGATGAGTCACTGAATCGCATAGCCTTTGCCGTGAGCTGGAACTTCGAGGCACTCAAGAGTAACTGTTTATGAGAGAGACTATCGATCACTTCAGAGAGAGAGGCATCATCTGAGATATAGATAACTTTATCTTCAGCTTCGGTATTGAGATTCTGCCCCCAGATGGCCTGATAACCTTGGTAGCCAACTATGATGATTACTCCAAGTAATATGAGTAGGAGAGTACGATACGACTTCATAGTAGAGTGACTAATATTGCTCTGCCTCAGATGGAAAATCTTGTGACTTTACATCCTTGATATATCCTTTGATGGCGTCGGTCATTACAGTATTGAGATCAGCATATCTTCTGAGAAATCGTGGGCTAAACTCTTTGTTCATACCGAGCATATCATGGATGACAAGCACCTGTCCGTCCACATGACTCCCAGCACCGATACCGATGGTAGGGATATTGATGGATTCTGTCACAGTTTTGGAGAGCTTGTTAGGGATTTTTTCCAATACGACACCGAAGCATCCAAGTTCCTCTAAGAGCTTTGCATCACTGAGTAATTGTTCTGCTTCTGCTTCTTTTTTAGCTCTGACTGTATATGTCCCAAACTTGTAGATACTCTGTGGGATCAATCCAAGATGTCCCATCACTGGGATACCTGCAGAGAGGATCCTCTTGATCGACTTGGACACCTGTGCACCTCCTTCGAGTTTGACGGCATGAGCCTCTGACTCCTTCATGATGCGGACAGCACTCTCTAGAGCCATATAGGAATCTCCTTGGTAACACCCAAATGGTAAGTCAACGACAACAAGAGACTTCTTGACTGCTCTGATGACTGACTGTGCATGATAGATCATCTGATCTAGAGTGATAGGGAGAGTCGTTTCATGACCTGCCATCACATTGGATGCGGAGTCACCGACGAGGATGACCTCGATACCAGCGGCATCTACGATAGATGCCATGCTATAGTCATATGCTGTGAGCATGCTGATCTTCTCTCCTTCCTTTTTCATTTTGCTCAGCGTATGAGTAGTGATACGCTTTGCTTTTTGGCTTACTGATGACATTGTAGTGATTTAATGTTTAATCTGATTGATCTCTCTAGAGATTTCAACGTTATTTGTACCTGCAAGGTATCAAAAATGTCGCTGAGTAAACCAAGGTATTCATTATTTATCTCATCAGAAAGATTACCTTTGCATCATATAACTAAGACACCTATGAAGTATTTTATTGCCGCAGTATTGATTATTAGCACTGTATTGAGCTGTAGCGAAGAGTTCAATCTGATTGCTCCTAAGCAAGAGACTCCTGTTGTGTTTGGATTTTTGAGTGTCACCGATACTGCACAATATATCCGAGTGCAGAGAGCATTTAGAGATGCAGAGATATCGGCGGTGGAGTTGGCGCAGATTCCTGACTCTATCTATTACACGGATGCCACTGTTACGCTTACAGATGTCGAAGAAAGTCTTGTGTATACACTCGATCAAGTAGACGGCAATACTGAGGGTTACCCCAAAGAAGATGGTGCTTTTGCAAATGACCCAAATATACTCTACAAGGTAAAGACAGAAGATATCAACCTCGTAGAAGGGCATGATTATACACTTACCATCAATACTGGCGAACAAGGGATGGTAGAAGCTACAAGTACAATTACACTTGGGGAAGTTCCAGATATTACGACACCCAAGTCAGATTTTGAATTTTTCTTTGGCTTCGATGGAGAGACAAATTTTGCTTGGAAGAAAGTCGATGATATCAAGGTCTATGATGTTATACTCTATATCAATATCAAGGAAAGAGACATCTCTGATGTCGAAAATGAATTCATCGACCGACAATTGAGGTGGGAAGTACAAAAGAATGTTGAAGGCGAAAGACTCATGGTGCCTGGACTAGATTTCTACCAGTTCCTTCTGATCGAACTAGAAAAAGATCCATTGATTGCGAGAAGATTCTTAGATATGGAATGCGAAATAGTTGGAGCAGGTCAAGAATTGTTGGAGTTTGTCAATGTTGCCAATGCCAATACAGGGATTACTTCGTCTGGAGAGACACCAATCTACTCTAATATCGACGGTGGGCTAGGACTATTCAGTACACGTAACTCTGATCGGGTGACTGATATCATCTTAGCACAGAATGCTCTCGATTCACTTCAGAATAGTACGCTTACTCAAGAGCTTAATTTCCAATAATACATCCCCAAGTGAGTACAATCTACTCGCTGGTAAATGCTTTGTGCTCTACCTTGTTTGCTCTAAGCAAGGCCTCCAATCTTATGCCATGATGTGTCTAGAGTCTCAGATTTGCATCGGAAATAGCCATCATCATGAAGTGCCCCAACGTATCTCACTCGTAATCATTATCCATCTCTACTTGATTGCTGAGGCGGACAGAGTGCCATTACTCAGATCACAACATTAGACTATTGATCACTATGTATAAGTCAGGAGAGATCTGCGAGTAAGTGAGCTAGGGATAGTATCTCGCATGCCTATATTATTGTCATAGATCGCAGCTCATCTGTCTTCTTATTGAATAAGTTAGAATTACTTCTTGTGATATTGGCCTAGAATTATTTTCTTTTCTGTTAAAGAATTTAAGAATTATTCATTATGTTTACTTAAGCTTTCGAGCAACCCATGGCAAGACAAGCGACTCACCAATACGAATAAGTCTACCTTATAGACTTGACGAAATCTGTAAGATACCCTTTTATTTTGCATTTTCTGCGATATGGATATACCATGTCTCACGGAGGTGCTATGACTATTTTGACTAATAATAAAACCTAATTATTATGATCATGAAGATGATTAAATTTTTCA
>CALLAW010000025.1 GCA_938001865.1 uncultured Saprospiraceae bacterium
TCGAGCATCTGTTGGAGTATGATAGAGATCCAGTTAGGTGCTCCCGCAAATGTGATGACTGGTTCTTGACTGCAGATCGTGACGAGTTGATGGATCTTCTCTTCCCAATCAGGTGTCAGCGCTGTCTCAAATGCCGGTGTATAGAATGGTCTTCCCACCTTGGGAAAGTTATGAACTAAGATCCCACTAATATCACCCACATTACTCATGGGGTAGTCGGGATGTGGTCCTATACTCCCACCTATCAACATATTCTTATATGCAAAGATTGGTGGATTGTCATCATCGTTGTAGAGGACTGTCACCATATCCCAGCTAGAGGTGTAGTGCCCTTGCTTGAGGTGCTTCTGACTGACTGGAATGTACTTGGAGACACCAGACGAGGTGCCAGATGACTTGGCGAACCACTTGACAGTGTCTTTTGTCAGGATGTTGGACTCACCCTTGAGCATTCGGATGATGTAGGGTTCTATGGCGTCGTATTCTACGATTGGTAGAGAGTTGGGTAATGACTTGTCTCCAGGTCTGATGCCAAATAGACTAGGGTAGAGACTCGGTGTTGTGTTCTTGATGATTGACTGCAATACCTCATTCTGCACGAGATGGGGATGATCCTTGAAGCGTTCTATCTTCTGATATCTTCTTTGAAGATAGCGATTGATGAGTTTGTTGAAGAGGTGAAGCATAGCTGAGATAAAAAGTATAATGTTGGGTGTTACATCAGTACAGTGAGCAGTTTGTGGGCAATTTACTTCAAGTTAGCCTTCCAGTACCTTGGCATTTCTTACAGAGATTCCTCTCACCACGGAGTCCCTTCCAATATCCCGTACCATTACAGTTTTTGCATAAGCGTGAACTCGTAAATATCTTATTAGCAATAAATACGACCACCGCAATTATTCCGATCAAGACTAAGATTCTAACCATACAGCTGTTCGTTTAGTTTAATGTCTTCCAGTCAGTTTGTAATTTTTCTAGTGTCCAATCGTATGCCATTTTAGCGACAGCGTCACCATCGTCACCTGTCAGTGGCTTGCCAAACTCGTGGATGATCTCAGTCCGCCAGTGAGAGAGTTGCTTGAAGAAGTGGGCTACGAGACTAGTATTGTTCCAGATATCTTTGGTGGCTCCATAGCGTATAGCGATCGGTACTACAGGGTATCCGTTGGAGATGGCTCCCTTGAATGCTCCAGTCTTGTATGGGAGTAAGGTGACATCTTGGCTGACAGTACCTTCTGGATAGACGAGGATATTCTTGCCACTATTGAGTGTATCTATGAGAGCCTGACGAGTATTGGACCGACTCTCCTTACTCTCTCGTTTGACATAGATTACGCCTGTCAGTTCTGCACCTTTGGAGAGGAACGGGATATTAGAGACTTCAGCTTTGGCTATGACGAATGCATCGAGATAATAGCATGTAGCGACCGGGTCGATAAAGCTCAAGTGATTGCTTACATAGAGGGCAGTTCCGTCTATTGGCTTGCCGATATTTGTTATTCTAATGCCGAAGAGTAACATTCCCCATTTGATCCAGTTTCTTCTCAATCGAAAGGCTCTCTGTTGGGAATTGCCAAGGATGGGTATCGTAATGAGATAGACCCCAATGAATAGTACTATAGACGTAAATGCCAATATAGCTCTTATCGCTGCAAGGAGGTATCCAGGTATACTTACTATTGATTTCACCTTACAAATATCAACATTATTTCGTAATTGCCGTTTACCACTACACGATAAGGCATCGAGACTCTCTCTCTGCGAGAAGTATCAGAAAACAGTAAAGAATATTACAATCTGTACTTAATCAGAGGGAATATAGATTTGTATGTATCTTTACCTTAAAGAATCGAATATTAGTAACACTTATGGAGATGACGGAAACAACAATGGTGCAAGAAGATACAAGGAATTTCTCGCAGATGATCGCAAATTTTGCAGGAGAGTTGAAAGACCTGTTCATAGAGAGGAATAGTGATGTGGATCAGCTGACGACGAGAGGACTATCTGATGAGCAGATGGCTAGGATCATGAAGCATAATCCACTCTCAGTAGCGATCCCTAGTGAGTACGGAGGGAGAGGACTACACGTCAAAGAGTGTCTCAAAGTACTCGAGACTGCATCATATGAGTCTATCCCTTTGACTCTAATCTTTGGGATCAACATTGCACTCTTCCTAGAGCCACTCGCGAAGTATGGGATCAATGCTCCCAAAGAAGCAATCTACAACAAGTTCCTCAAGCATGGGGCGATGGGTGGATTGATGATCAGTGAGCCAGCACACGGGAGTGATGCACTCAACATGACGACACAGCACTCGCAGGTAAATGGGATAGTATCTATCAAAGGGAAGAAGCACTGGCAAGGACTCTCAGGGGATGCAGACTACTGGTTAGTCGCATCTCGTCAAGCAAAGGAAAATGGTGGGCTAGGAAGAGATATCAGCCTCTTCGTCACTGATAATGCCGTACCAAGCCAACATATCCCACTCATCGAACGCTACGAAAATAATGGCCTCTATCCAATCAGTTACGGATTGAACTCATTAGATATCGAAGTACCAGAGTCTCACGAACTCCAACCTGAGTCGACAGGCATCAAGATGCTAATGGATACACTCCACCGAAGTAGAATGCAGTTTCCTGGCATGGCTATGGGATTCTTGAAGAGAGTATTAGAAGATACGACAGAGTATTGTAACAATCGTCTCGTCAGAGGCAATAGTCTCCTGCAGTTTGATCAAGTCAAACATCAACTAGCTCAGCTCCAGAGTGCCTTCACTGTCTGCTCTGCAATGTGCAATAGGAGTTGTGAGATCAGTGGAGTCGATAAGAATACCTCACTGCTCGGCCTCGAAGCCAATACAATCAAGGCAAGAGTGACTGACTTGATGCAGAATGCAGCTCAGACGATGACGCAACTTTTCGGATCAAGTGGTTACAAAATTACTAATCTTGGGTCCCGTGGCATCATGGACTCGAGACCATTTCAGATCTTTGAAGGACCTAATGAGATGCTCTACTCTCAGATCTCAGAGGCTGTCACTAAGCAGATGCAAAAACTCAAAATGACATTCTCTGAATATATGGCACAGTACGAATTGACAGCTTCGGTCTCGAGCTTCTTTGCACCGATCATAGACAGTGTAGAAGCGTCTAAGTCTATGCCACAGCGTAAGCATGTCTTACTTGGTCAAGCGATCAGTGGTATGGTAGTCGCATCTTATGTAGAAAAACTCTCAGAAGTCTCATTCAATCAAGACTTGATCAATAATACGATTGACTCTCTGAAGCAAGATGTAGATAACCTACTCAATAAGTACAAGCAATCAACAATTATCAACCCGATAGATCACTTCTTACAGAACTCTAATTGGGCAGTGTAGGGAATTAACTGATCGTTGGGGGATACTGCCTAGCGTCTCTGCGACAGAGGGATGAGATATGCGGCCATGACCACCTTATGCTTTTTGTAAGTAATCAGATCAGGATCATTAAGTGTGATATTGTTGTGGATTCAATTTCGTCACATTATGTTTTTATTTAATATGAGGACGGTGACTTCTGGTGCTTGTTCCTAGATACATTAGATATTTTTGTAATATGATCTTAATCCATGCAAGCTGCTCATATGTAAAATATATCTAATGTGTTAGATGTTTGCACTGAATAAAAAGAGGGATGAAGTACCATTGGTGCTTCATCCCTCTTTTTGCTTCTCTATGACACAGATGATGATTACTCTATGACAAATGGCATCAAGAGTTGTGGTTCTTGGTATTGCATGACTTGCTTGAGCATTTTATATTGGTCTATGAGCTCTTTTTCCAATTTGGATACTGGAGTCACTGAGGACTTAAAGAGTTGAGCTTGGCTATTCATCTGAGTGATAAACTTCGTTACGAAATCTTCTTCGATGTATGGGTATTGCTTGATTCCATAGTCTTCGATATCTGCCATCTCAGCTGCAATAGCGATTGCATCATCTAAGTCACCGAGGACATCGACTAGGCCATTCTGTGATGCTGCCATTCCTGACCAGACTCTTCCCTGCGCCACTTCATGGACTGCATCTTTGGTCATCCCTCTGCCATCTGCGACTCGAGTCAAGAAGAGGTCATACATCTTGTCGATCGATCCTTCCATGATGGCATTTTCGTCTTCTCTTAACTTGTAGAATGGTGTTACAGATACAGCGTAAGGAGATGTCTTGACCGTATCAAATCTGACACCCAACTTTTCATTGAGCAGCTTAGAGGCATCTGGGAACATCCCGAAGACACCAATCGATCCGGTCAAGGTATTGGGCTGAGCTACGATGGTGTCAGCATTGCAAGAGATGTAGTAACCACCACTTGCTGCATAGTTACCATAAGAGGCTACTACAGGGATGCCAGCTGCTTTGATTCTCTCTATCCGATGCCAGATCTGCTCACTACTATAGGCATTACCACCTGGAGAGTTCACTCTGAGTACGACTGCCTTGATATCATCCTTCTTCTCTAGCGCATTGAATGTCTCGTGATAGTCTACTTCACTGATGTTACCTGGGCCTTCTGTCTGATATTCGATGACTCCTTCTGCATAGATGACTGCGATCTTATCCTTACCTCTCTTTTTTGATTTCATCCCTGACTTGACGAAGTAGTCTGTGATGTCTACTAAGCTCAGCGACTTATCTGTATCGATACCGATAGATTGCTTGCAGATATCGATGAATTCTTCCCAATATTTGAGTCCATCGACGAGTTGGTACTCAGCAGCATCCTCAGCATATCTGAGCTTGTATTGGTCTTGTGCATCTTTGAGGTCATTGATATTCACTGGCCGATTTACCTTGAGTGAGTCGAAGTAGAGTTGTTCCATATCAGTGAGATATTCTCGAGTTTGAGTCTTAGAATTTTCACTCATACTCGTCCGGAGATATGGCTCTGTAGCACTCTTGAAGTCACCTGCGTAGAAGACATTCCACTCGACACCAAGTTTTTCGAAGAGTTCCTTGTAGAATGGAATCACTCTGCTGAATCCTCTCATGTCTACGACGCCTTGTGGATTGAGGAAGACAGAGTCAGCTACACTCATCATGAGGTATTCGGCTTGACCGATATAATCACCATAGGCATAGATAGGTTTCCCTCCGTCTTTGAATTCTTTGAGATATTTGATCAGTGTTGATGTCTTTGCATTTCCGATATCTCCAACCATCGATGCTTTGAGGATGAGTCCTTTGACGTTGCTATCTGTGTTAGCCTTCTGGAGTACTCGTCTCATATCATGCAACCCAAGAGCCTTCTTCTGGTCTAGAGAGAAATTAGCCTGCTGAGCTACATTATCTGTCAGCTCGGGGATACTTCTGTTGAGATCAAGAGTAAGGAAGGTACCGCTAAATACTTTCTTGTCTTTGTTGCTCATGACACCACCGATGATGGCGAATATCCCTATGAGTACTATCAATGCTAAGAGAGTACCTAAGCAAGATGCCGTCACCCATTTGAAAAATTTTCCCATGTATGTTGTGATTTGGGTTTTAAATATTTAAAAAATTAGTCTCACCAAAAGTAAAGTTTACGGATTGCACACTCTTGTTTTAATCGACTAATCTGATGATTTATAGGATATGTATCGCGATAGGATCTTTACTTACAAGTAAATTGTGTGACTCATGAGGGGTAAGTGGTCACACTTAGACTACGAGTGTCATCCGATGTACTCCTGGTTGATAAGTTTTGGTCATGAGCCGTTTGACCTCTTCATAGTGACTATTATTCTTGACGAAATCGATATCTTGAAGGTCGATGATCAGTACAGGAAATGATCTAATATTACGTAAGTAGTCAAAGTATGAGTCTTGGATCTCTATCAGGTATTCTGGTTTGATTTTTAGCTCATAGCTCCTTGCACGCTGTTTGATGTTCTGGAGTAAGATGTCCACATTCCGATGAAAGTAGATGAGAAGGTCCGGCTGAGGGATACCATTTTCTAGAGCACCATAGAGTTTCAAGAAGAGCTTGTACTCGTGATCGGGAAGATTCTTCCGAGCAAAGAGTAGGGTCTTGGTGAAGAAATAATCTGAGATAATATAATCACTAAACATATCAGCTGTCACCATACTCGATTGGAACTGCTTGTACCGCTCAGTCATGAAGAACAACTCTAAGGTAAATGCATATCTATCAGGATCTTTGTAAAACAATGGTAAGAATGGATTTTCTTTGAACTCTTCCAAGATCAACTTACAATTGGTATCCTTCTGTAAGAGCTCACAGAATGAGGTCTTACCTGCACCGATATTGCCCTCTATAGCGATATATTTATATGGAAAGTGTGTGTGCTCCAATCTCTGATAGGTTATCTATATTATGTGATTCTGAGTGTCAGGATATGCTCTGCTCATGCAAATATAAAGAGTGCTATCAAGATATTAGGGTTACCTCTAATATATCTTTACATTTTTCATTCAATTCTCTGATGGGTATCCGATACACTGGATCTATCAAGTCACTATTGAGATCGGTGAGCATCTGTGTAATGAACTTTCGCTGAGTTCGATAAGGATGTGGAATCTTGAGATTGGGTCCTAGGATGACCCAGGATGCATAGTAGATGATATCAATGTCGATCGTACGGCTAGACCACCGCTCTTCACGCTTGCGACCAAGTACTTTCTCGATCTTGAGACAGATACCGAGTAGATCATGAGGCGTCTGCTCTGTCGTGATGATGAGCAACTGATTGTAGTAACTCGGGACATCTTCCTTACCCCAAGCTGCTGTCTCATAAGTACCACTCTTCTCAGTGATGGTGATGCCATTTGCCAAGAGCAATCTCACAGCCTTAGTCAGGTACGACTGTCTGTCCCCAAGATTAGATCCAAGCTGTAAGTACGCTGTATGTCTGATATTATCCTTACTCTACTTGATGATTATCCGTGAGCCTTGATCGCTGACAAGTACCTCTTGAGTTCTCTCTTCACGATAGGGAAGAGTAAGAAGAGTCCTACCATATTGGGGAATACCATAGCAAAGATCATCGCATCTGAGAAGTGCCAGATAGAAGACATGTTAGCTGCAGCTCCGATTACGATAAAGAGACAGAAGATCAACTTATATGTGATATCGGCGATCGGACTTCGACCAAAGAGATACTTCCATGATTGTAGCCCATAGTATGACCAAGATATCATCGTAGATACTGCGAAGAGTACAACTGCGATCGTTAAGAATACATTGGAGAATGGGATATATTTAGCGAAAGCTTGAGACGTAATCCCTGCTCCCTCATATGAAACACCATCAATAATCACAGCTCCCGATCCATCACCCCCATAGGTAAATGCACCTTCACCATTGAATATGATGATGACAAGTGCAGTCATCGTACAGATCACTACCGTATCGATGAATGGCTCAAGTAATGCGACTAAGCCCTCTGACGCTGAGTACTTAGTCTTGACGGCAGAGTGAGCTATGGATGCAGATCCAGCGCCTGCCTCATTGGAGAATGCAGCTCTCTTGAACCCTACAAGCAGTACACCAATCATGGCTCCTACAGATGCTCGTGGGGTAAATGCTTCGCTGAAGATCATCCCGAGTGCATCATCTACAAAGTGCCAGTTGGAGAGGATGATATAGAGACAAGCTAAGATATACAATACTGCCATCGCTGGTACAACCCTCTCAGTAACTGATGCAATACGCTTGATCCCACCGATGATGATAACTCCAACTATGACGGCTAAAATCAATCCAATGATTGCTCCAGATGCAGTGCTTTGCATATTGAATAAGTCCTTGAGTACAATCGTTGCTTGGTTAGACTGAGCTGCGTTACCTCCACCAAACGATCCTCCAATACAGAAGATTGCAAATAGGACAGCAAGTACCTTACCTACGCCACCTAATCCTTTTTCTTTGAGTCCCTTAGAGAGATAGTACATCGGACCTCCATAGACAGTGCCATCAGGCCCTATATCTCGATACTGGACACCTAGAGTACACTCGACGAACTTAGTCGACATCCCTAGTAATCCGCAGATAATCATCCAGAATGTGGCTCCTGGACCCCCTAAGGCGATGGCGAGTGCTACTCCGGCGATGTTACCATTACCCACAGTACCTGAGACGGCTGTTGCCAAAGCTTGGAAGTGTGAGACTTCTCCTTCTTCACTCTCGTCTCTGATGGTGTCAGTCAAGTCTCCATCTAGTGTATTGACTTGTGCCCCTGCATATGCTCCATCATGACCTTCGACATCATCATACTTGCCCCTTACGACATTGATCGCAGTACCAAACTTGCGGATATTGATAAACCCAAATGCGATAGTGAAAAATAGTGCAGCAAATACCAAGAGGATTAGAACAAAGGGTACACCACCTATCGTAAAAAAGATCAGGTTACCAAAGAAGTCCGATATCGGCTTGAATGCGGTGTCGATTCTTTCATCTAATCCTTGTGTATACGCCTGTGAGGTGAAACTCAGAAAGGCTACACAGAGTACTAATATTCGAGTAATTGGCTTCATATTATGTCAGATCATATTGATTAATAGTGTAAGGTAGCAATTTTTTGGAAATTAGGGTGGTGGTGTCTATTGAAGTAATCCAACAGTACTTCTATCGACTGCGAGTAAGATACTATTTGTATCTTTAGTCTTGACTGTCCAACACAAATTGTGAGAAGAAAGGAAATCATCGGAGAGAGAGTTGCAAACTCCTACACCGCGGAGCTTTATTCAACTTGAGCTGCGGGTGAGTGAAGATTTGATAGGTCTAAAGAACAAAATAGAACAAATGCCAATCCAAAACATTGAAATCAAAGCCAAGTCATCCAACCATGCTAAAGTGAGAGCAATACTCAAGGCAAATGGTGCAGTTGCCCATGGTACAGATCATCAGATTGACACCTACTTTCAGGTCAATCACGGAAGACTCAAGCTGAGAGAAGGCAACATAGAGAATAACCTGATCCACTATCAACGAGCAAATCAAGCAGGTCCAAAATCTTCTGAGATTATCCTTTTCAAATCTCATCCTGAGTCAAGTCTGAAGAGCTTGCTCACTGCAGCACTAGGTGTGTTAACTCTTGTAGATAAGCAACGAGAAATCTACTTTATAGACCATGTCAAGTTTCATATCGACACAGTAGTTGGCCTTGGTGAGTATGTAGAGATCGAAGTGATAGATACGACTGGTGAGATTGATATCAAGAGATTAGAGACTCAATGTAAGTATTACAAAGAGTTGCTTGAGATCAAGGATCATGACTTGGTCTCAGAGTCATATAGTGACCTAATCATGAATGGAAGATAGGGGACAAGCCGTCTACATCTTTTCATCCTGATGGTGCTTGGAGACTTTACTTAGGGTGCAACAAACCTTAATCCATGTCCAGCATAATAGTATGTCTTTTCAATCAAGGATTGAGTCAAATAGATCGTAATCTATTTTTGAAGAGATATTGTAATCAACAAAAAGGCGTACTCAAAACTAATTGAGTACGCCAGTTTACGCTTTTATGCAAAACAATCAAATAAGCCAGTTATCATGTGCAATCAACACAATGCGATGATAGCGGCTTTGTAAATTGTGGAATTAGTGTACAATGATTTGTTTAACTTCGATTTTATCATCATACTCCCACGTTAGTAAATACAAGCCTTGCGACAATGTCTTAACATTGATTTGCTCGGCTATATAACTGCCATTTCCTTGCATTTTTTTAGCCATTAAAGTTCTACCAAGAACATCTTTAATAGCAATAGTGTATTCTGTATCAATGCTGCTTTCAAACTCCAAATGAATCACTTCATTTACAGGATTTGGAAACACTTTAAGCATATTATTTTCATCTGTCGTCAGAAGTTCTTCTCTTTGATGAGCAATTGTTTTCTTTTGAGTCAATGTATGATTTGTAAATGCAGTTGCATTATTTGAATCACCACAGCTAATCACATCAGATAGGCTGACATCCATAGCTGGACCATTTCCGTCGTAAGTATCACTCAGAAATACATCAATTTGTTGTACTGACCCTACTAAACTAATTTCAATAGTACTAAACAAATCACCACTATAAGATCCGTGCAATACATAATCTCCATTTCCATCAACATAATATACCTCTACGAAATCAATGAATCTAGAGCTTGGACTACCATTAGTCTTTGAATT
>CALLAW010000026.1 GCA_938001865.1 uncultured Saprospiraceae bacterium
ACCATTGGCATCTAATTGATCAAATGTCCATACGTATGCTCCGTCAAAAGCAACCTTTATTATAGCTCCATATGCGCTTGGTTGCAAAGTGTATGTCGCTCCTGCTTGGACTGTACTCATAAATACATCACTACTAGCTCCGCAATTCACTTCTTCGCACCATATTTCTACTGTACAACCACTATTATTCGTAAAGTTAACTATATGTCTACACCATCCTGCTTGAGCACAATTGTTACCACCTGTTGCTCCAGGTGCATAGTTATTATCTATTGATGTCGTTCCACAAGAAGCACCTGCACATGTATTCTGTCCTGAGACTGAAGATGTCAAAGTGATGCTCTGATCAGAACATACTGACTGATCTGGTCCCAAATTAACAGTCAAATTACATGTAGCATCACACGCATCCTGTCCTACTGATATGTCAAAGAAACCAGCGCATGCACCATCTGTAGCATCTGTTGTCGCATATACTCTATAGGTACCTGCAGCTAGACCAGTAAAAGTACTAGTACTACCCCAAGCACCTGCATTGAATGAATATTGGTAAGCACCACCAGATCCACCGGAAGCATTAATTGTAACTGTACCATTATTTAACGGATTGCTACCATTACATCCTGCATTGGTAGACGTTGCTGTTACTGTTGGTGGTGTACAGCTCGTGACACAATAATCTGTATTAATATTCCATACTTGATTACAGTCACTCGTAATTACACGTGACTGATCAAACTCAAGATTACTAAAATTCGCTGGTGAGCTTGTAGCTCTAAATGTAAAACCAGCAGTAGTATTGTAGTCTATAGATGCACCACTAGCTATAGTAGTGAGATAGTATGGATTTGATGAACCTAAACCAGTAGAAAAGAATATATCTACAGGACATGGTCCATTATTATTCAAAACAATATTAGGAACACAAGAACTTCCACAATCAGTCTGACCGACTGTAACAGTGAAGCTCGCTGCACATGAAGCATCTGATGCATCAGTAGTTGCGAATGCAGTATAAGTTCCTGCCTGTAGACCCGAAAATACATTATTAGTTGTCCAATCTCCTCCAGATAACCCATAAAGGTACGAACCACTAGACCCGCCTGAAGCATTGATCGTGACCGTACCATTGGCTACTGGTGATGTCCCACTACAACCAGCATTAGTGCTTGTAGCAGATACATTTGGCGGTGAACAATTAGATCCTCCTGAGTTACAGAATGGATCATCACCTGTCATTACATCTTGGTAGGCTGAAGAGTTACTAGGGACCCACTCCGAAGCACACATTGGTTGATAAGTACCATTGAGTACATTATTAACTATCTGTTGTGCAGAAGATCCGTTAGTCACTGCCACATTATCTGTAAAATACCAGATAGCAGATTGAGTGGCAGATACACCGTATTGGGCCTGTCCTCTCATCGCTGCTGTGACATTAGGGTTAGTAATGTCTTCTGGCGTCGTATCGAAGCTATAGCTATGCCCAGTAGGACCTGCTCCTTGTGTATATTCCACACAATAACCCTGATAATTACCGCCACTAATGGTCATTATAGGGGACGGCCCTTGAGTACCAACGGCAGTCTGCCCTTGTAGCTGCAATGTTGATAGGAAGCATAAGAATGCTGTCCAAACAACAATATTTGCGAAAATATTTGTAAACTTTCTCATTAAAATGGTATTAGGAAAAATTATAAAGATGAATTATTGATGTCTAACTTAAAAGAGTAACCTGCTTGACTTCTCGTATTACTTTTAAAGCTAATTTTTTCGTTTTTGATAGATAGATCTGATGAATCAGAAGTTACTTTGACTCCATTGGAGATCACTCCATTGGTAGCAGCCGTTGCATTTGAATCCCAAACCTTGAGACCAAATGGAATATCAACCGATCCATTTTTTGGTATGAGGCTAAATATGACTTCACCCTTTTTATTGAGGCTGACTTCCATATCCACTCCATCATAGAGATTTGGATAGATTACTGAGTCATACTTATTTACTTTGAGATATTCTGATTTTAAGTATTGAACTGTTGCATCATCATATCTGTCTAGTACTCTCACCTTAGAAGATTCTACAAGGTCTTGACCGATTGGCTCCACTGTATTGACATCGCTAAATAATAGGTATGTACTTACTTCGTGAGCTCCAGTGTGAGGATTGGCAGACTTAAAGATCTCTATCCTGTCTGGACGCAATATCACTTCAACACCATTCTGTACATTCTTGATAAGTCCATACTTACCATCGACGACTTCATGGATAAAAAACTTAGAATAATCATCACTATCTCCAGATGTGGATGACAACTCAGATTGTGTCTTGGCTTGAAGTCCGTTGGTTTCTTGGGCACTAAGCGATAGAGCTAGTACGAAGGAAAAAAGAAACCAAAAGGTTAAAAACTTGATAATTTTCATTCTAAAAAATAATTTTCTTAATGATACAATTTGAAAAAATATAATTGAAGTCCACGAGGGACTACGTGTAGGAATTGGCTAATTGATTGAAATGCTGAAAGAAATGCCCTAAATAATAAGACAAATCACATGATTGTAAATCAGCAATGTAATGTGTAGATAGGAGACTAACATAGAATCATCAATCGTTAGACACTGCTCCTATTACCTACCCCTACTTAGAATTGTAATTATTTTTAATTAGTACTGGTGATATCTCTCTTAAGATAATGATGTACTGAATGATACAATGGCGATGAAATTCCATTGGTATGCGATTAACCAAGAAATGAATATTAAAAAAATGATTAAAGAATCATCTCTGATACCGTATTAGATATCACCAAATCACCTTCTGTTGCCTCTTTGACTTGATCGACGGTTACTCCTGGCGCTACTTCTAAGAGATGGAATTTCCCTTCTCTGATTTCGATTACAGCCAAGTTAGTCACTATTTTCTTTACACATTTTACACCAGTGAGAGGCAGGGTGCATTGTGAGAGGAGCTTAGATTGGCCTTTACGATTGGTATGTGTCATCGCGACTATGATATTGTCTGATGATGCCACCAAGTCCATAGCACCGCCCATACCCTTCACCATCTTACCAGGAATCTTCCAATTGGCGATATCCCCAGATTGTGAGACTTGCATAGCTCCTAGCACTGTTAGCTGTATGTGCCCACCTCTAATCATAGCAAAACTGGTAGACGAATCAAAAATGGCAGCACCCGCCAATGCTGTTATTGTCTGCTTACCTGCATTGATAAGATCGGCGTCTTCATCACCCTCGTAGGGAAATGGGCCCATGCCTAGGATACCATTCTCTGATTGAAACTCGACAGACAATCCTTGAGGAACATGATTGGCGATCAGCGTGGGTATCCCTATCCCTAGATTGACATACCATCCATCCTGAAGCTCTTGTGCTATTCTCTTTGCTATTCCGTTTCTGTCTAACATATGGTCTGTCTATAGAGTGTTATATATAATAATGTGTGCCTTGGGATTTTTTTTAGGCTTCCTTGGGTGTTGTGGTGAGTTGCTCTATTCTCTTCTCATAATTGGATCCTTGGAATATCCGTTGTACGAATATTCCAGGAGTATGTATGGCATTGGGGTCTAATTCTCCAGGTTCGACTAATATTTCTACTTCGGCTACTGTTATCTTTCCTGCCATCGCCATCACTGGATTGAAGTTGCGGGCTGTCCCTTTGTAGATCAGATTGCCATGGCGGTCTCCTTTCCATGCCTTGACGATTGCGAAGTCTGCTGACAATGCATGCTCTAGGATATGCGGTTTGCCGTCGAATTCTCTGACCTCTTTACCTTCGGCTACTTCTGTGCCATAACCTGCGGGAGTGAAGAATGCTGGAATACCTGCTCCACCTGCATAGCATCTTGCTGCTAATGATCCTTGAGGGATGAGGTCTACTTCTAATTCGCCATTCAACATTTGTCGTTCAAACTCTGCATTCTCACCTACGTAAGATGAGATCATTTTTTTTATTTGTTTTTTTTGCAAGAGCAATCCTAGTCCAAAATCATCAACGCCTGCATTATTAGAGATACACGTCAAGCCTGATACATTTAGCTTGACTAGCTCAGTGATACTATTCTCAGGGATACCGCATAGTCCAAATCCTCCGAGCATTAATGTCATCTCATCTTTGACCCCTTGTAATGCTTCTGTTGCTGACTTTACTACTTTATTCATCTTGGACTAAATTGTGCTATATATATAATATGTGGTAGTTACTGTAAAAAGAGACATACATCGCTGTATCGACTCATGTAAGAGACTGTCTACACGACGAGTGATTCTAAGATCATCGCAGATGCTCCTCCTCCCCCATTGCAGATGGCTGCTAAGCCATGCTTGCCTTTCTCCGTGCCGAGTACATTACAGAGTGTGGTAACAATCCGAGCTCCTGATGCACCTAGTGGATGACCTAGTGCTACTGCGCCACCGTAGACATTAGACACTTCTGGATCTACCTGTAGTACTTTATTGAATGCCATGGCTACTACTGAGAATGCTTCGTTGACCTCTACATAGTCTATATCACTCATCGTGAGTCCTGCTTGCTTCAGTGCCTTAGGTGCAGCAATAGTAGGAGCTGTTGTGAACCATTGTGGCTCATGCGCTGCATCAGCAAATGTTACTATCCGAGCTATGGGAGTAAGATTGAATCTCTTGACTGCATCTTCGCTTGCAAGGATAAGAGCCGATGCTCCATCATTGATCGTAGAGGCATTCGCTGCCGTGACAGTACCATCTTTGGTAAAGGCTGGACGCAGGTTAGGGATTTTCTCAAACTTTACTTTTTTGTATTCTTCATCTTCTTTTACAATGATTGGATCACCTTTCCTTTGTGGTACTGGTACTGGTGTGATTTCATTTGCAAATTTACCATTGCTTGTTGCCGCGGCGGCTCTCTGGTAAGAGTTGATCGCATATGCATCCTGATCTTCTCGAGAGATTTGATATTCTACAGCAGTAGCGTCAGCATGGATCCCCATCGCTTGTCCATCATACGCATCTTGGAGACCATCCATCTGGAGTCCATCGACGAGCTGACTGTGACCATACTTGTAGCCCCACCTCGCCTTGGGGAGGTAGTAGGGAACAGCAGACATATTCTCCATCCCACCTGCGACTACGACTTGATTGTGTCCGAGCATGATACTCTGTGCACCTAGCATGATTGATTTCATACCCGAGGAGCATACCTTATTGATCGTAGTACATGGCGTGGTGTTAGCTATCGCTGCTGCGAGTGCTGCTTGCCGTGCTGGAGCTTGTCCTAGATTAGCCGAGCAGACATTACCCATGAACACCTCATTTACCATGAGTGGATCCAACCCTGCTGATGTGAGTGCTCCTCTTATCGCTATTGCTCCCAACTCAGTGGCAGCAATTCCTGAGAGGACTCCTCCAAAACTTCCCATGGGTGTCCGCGTCGCCGAACAGATAAAAACTTGATTCATAATATTCTTTGAATGTGTGCTAATCGATCTCTAATTCTAAATCCCTAAAATTACAGTATATCTCCAATAGAAACGTGATTCCGACCATACATTATATCTATGGATGAAGAATTTCATGTGATTAGATTTTGGTCTCACAGATTATAACATATCTTCGTAAATCATAATTTGAAGATATGTCAATACGAAATGACTCTAGACCAGTTGGATATTTACTCGAAAGGACTACACGTATAGTCAAGCTAAAATTTCATAAGACATTCAAAGAGCTGGGAATCGAATTGACTCCTGAGCAGTGGGTGGTCATCGATACTCTCAATTCTAATCCTGGCATCTTACAGAAAGATCTCGCAGACTCTAGTTTCAAGAATGCTCCTACAATCTCTCGGATCCTAGATGTACTCAGCAAAAAATCATGGGTAAAAAGAGTCCCTCACAGAACCGACAAACGAGCTTACAATATAGAGCTGACTGAATCAGGACAACAAATCTACAATGTTCTCAGACCCGAGGTGGATGCTCTCAGGCAAAAAGGCTGGGACGGACTAGGTGCAGAAGAGTATGCAGCCTTTACTCGTATTGTGGACAAAATATTTGAAAACTATAGTGAGTAATAGCAATTTTGAACTCCTTTACTTTTTGGACTTTTTGCCGTAGTTTTTCTTCTTGTAACTCCGCTGTTTGATGAACTCACTTTTCGCAGCTTTCTTTTTCTCTTTTAGCAATTTCTCTATGAGGTCTGGTCTTCCCATTGAGTTCAGCTTATCTCTGATTTTACTATAATTCTCTCTCTTATACCAGAAGAAAAAGAGGTGCTGATTGAGTTTGTCTTTTTTGGTCTTGGCCGTGTATATGGGTCTAAGTGTGTACGGGTGTAGCCCAGTGTAGTAGATGATAGTAGCTACAGTCATGGGTGTAGGCGTGAAGTCCTGCACTTGCTCCAATCTGAATCCCATATCCTTAGTCTCTGCTGCTAGATTTGCCATTTCTTCTTCTGTCGATCCTGGATGACTGGAGATGAAGTAAGGGATCAATGGCTGCTTGAGTCCTGCTTTCTTGTTGTAATGGTCAAACTTCTTTTTGAATTCATGGAAGTGCTTAAATGATGGCTTACGCATCACTCTCAATGTCTGCTCTGAGGTATGCTCTGGTGCTACTTTGAGTCTACCGCAGACATGATTGGTTACGAGTTGTTCCATGTATTCATCGCCACTCCCGTCATTGTTCTTATTGTAATCATCGACTAATAAGTCATACCTGATACCACTACTGACAAATGCCTTTTTGACTCGAGGATTAGCGTCTACCTTCTTGTAGATTTCTGTCATTGGTTTGTGACTTGTATCTAGGTTGCTGCAGACTACTGGATGGATACATGATGGAGCCACGCATCTATCGCAGATGGACTGGACTTTACCTTTCATCTTATACATATTACCTGAAGGCCCACCTAGGTCACTGATATACCCTTTGAAGTCAGGCATCTTAGTGACTTTATCGACTTCTTTCAAGATAGACTCTTCCGACCTACTTGCGACGAACTTGCCTTGGTGAGCTGATATCGTACAGAAGCTACAACCTCCAAAGCATCCTCTGTGCATATTGATCGAGAACTTGATCATCTCATATGCAGGAATGGCACCACGCTTATCATACTTGGGGTGAGGAAGACGAGTATATGGCAAGTCAAATGAGGTATCTATCTCATCCTCACTCATCGGCGGATATGGTGGGTTTATGATGATCTTATGATCTCCTACATCTTGGAGTAATCTCCTTGCATTGACCTTATTGGACTCTTGCTCGATATGTTTGAAGTTAGCAGCGAATGCTTCTTTTCGCCTCTGACATCTCTCGTGTGACGACAAGGTCAGGTCTTCCCAAGTCTCATGATTGGGGACCTCGTCTCTCCGACCTGTCAAGTAGGCTGTCTGCTTGATATCGGTAAGGTCAGAGAATGTCTCTCCTGCCAATAGACGCCTCACAATCTGTCTCAACGGGAGCTCTCCCATCCCATAGACGAGCATATCTGCTCCACTCATGCTGAGGATATTGGGAAAGAGCTTGTCTTCCCAATAGTCATAGTGAGTCACTCTACGTAATGATGCTTCTATCCCTCCGATAAGCACTGGTACTTCTGGGTAGATTTCTTTGAGGATTTGGGTGTATACCTTGACTGCATAATCGGGTCTAAATCCAGCCTTCCCACCAGGAGTATAGGCATCTGTTGACCTCCGTCTCTTGTTAGCAGTATAGTGATTGACCATGGTATCCATACAGCCTGATGTCACTCCGAAGAAGAGTTTAGGACGTCCCATTTTTTTGAAGTCTCTCAGATCATCTTGCCAGTTGGGCTGCGGTACGATAGCTACTCTCAATCCCTCAGACTCTAATATCCTTCCGATGACTGCACTCCCAAATGCTGGATGATCTACGTAGGCATCACCAGAGATGATCACAACATCCAGATCCGTCCAACCACGAGATTTGACCTCTTTCATGGTGATTGGAAGAAAATTTTGATTGATGACAGTATCTACTTTCGTATGCATGATATAGTAAAGGTAATTGATAAGCGTAAAGTTCTTTGTGATCAAGATTACTTTATTCCAAAACTTAGGAATTCATCTC
>CALLAW010000027.1 GCA_938001865.1 uncultured Saprospiraceae bacterium
CTCACCAAAGCCATCCATATCTTGGTCTAGATAGTAAATTAGCGGATCTAATCCTTCATCAATGTTCCCATCACAATTATTGTCGATACCATCGCAGATCTCAGTAGTACCTGGATTGATCTCAGCATTGCTATCATCACAATCTTCATCTGAGTCGAATCCGTCATTGTCTTCATCGATGACAAGTGCAATGCCGTCACAATCTTCGTCGATAGCATTATTTGGGATTTCTATCGCCTCTGGATAGATAGCAGGATCAGTATCATCACAGTCACCAGAGAGGAGAGATGTTCCATTGGGTTGATTACAAGACTCTACGCCATCACTGATCTCACCAAAGCCATCCATATCTTGGTCTAGATAGTAAATTAGCGGATCCAATCCTTCATCAATGTTCCCATCACAATTATTGTCGATACCATCGCAGATCTCAGTAGTACCTGGATTGATCTCAGCATTGCTATCATTACAGTCTTCATCTGAGTCGAATCCATCATTGTCTTCATCGATGACAAGTGCAATGCCGTCACAATCTTCGTCGATAGCATTATTAGGAATCTCGACAGCCATCGGATTGATAGCAGGGTCAGTATCATCACAGTCAGTGGTGACACATTGGGTTAAGTCTATTTCTGCCAATAGGACACATTGATCAGAGAAGTAGAGTTTCTCCACTTCAGGTAGGTCATAATATAAGTATGTTAGATCTGGCTGTCCAGTTGGACTCTGTATGATGTCAGCTACCTGTATGATGTTACTGCAGTCTTTGTCAGTACTTAGTGTTGGTGTAGATATTGTAGATTTGTTTACTGTGAAACTCAAGGTATCACAAGTACGAGCCTTGAAGTGTGATAGAAATTCTGAATTGATAAATTGAGTGTTGATTTGAGATAACGTCGGTATATGATTCGCATAGCCATCATTGTCTTCATCTCTGCCGAGGAAATTATCACAATCACAGTTACTGAAGTAGTTAGTGTTTGTCCCTATTCTTCTATTGAGACTATCCAAGGTGCAGACATGACTCGTCCCTCCCTCAAATCCAGACGAATGTCTAAAGATACCTGACTGGAGGTCTCCTACACCTTCCATCCATCGCAGGATATCTGCTGGCGAAGATGATACTAAAGGTTCAAGTTCAAGATACCATACACTATCTTGAATCATATTTTCAACTCGATATTTTTCTGTTACCACATAAGTTTTAGTAGTACCAAATGTTTCTAAGTCAACATTATCACCAACCTTCCGTGTAAAATCACAGATAAGGCGATCAGCAGTGTCTTCATTACCGGGCAAATAGAGTCTCCCATTCTCCCAGAGATATGGTTCACTTTCGAGGTATTCATATGTTGATACAAATTCTCTAATTTGCACTCCTGTCCAATAACTTGAATTAATCACTTGCTTCCAACCAACGTATGGAAACTCTATATAGGATTCGTCGATATTGCCGTCACAATTATTGTCTATACCATCATTGGGTATCTCTATTGCATTTGGATTGACTTCGGCAGCAGTATCATTGCAATCTACTTCTGAGTTATATCCATCTCCGTCCTCATCTATCTCAAGTGCCAAACCGTCACAGTCCTCATCTATTTCATTATTAGGAATCTCTTGTGCATCGGGATTGATTTCTGGATTATTATCATCGCAATCCTCTTGGTATGGCCATCCATCACTATCTTGATCGATGTCAAATGTAAAGTCAGCAAGTACAGGATAGTGATCCGAGGCAATTTGAGAATCCTCTCTCTCTATGTCATTATTGAATCTATCGGCTGCTGTAAATCCCTCTGATGCTACGACAAGAGAATTCGTCAATTTGAGATAATCACCACCGTAGATAATAAAGTCAAGTCTTCCAGGTGCATAACTTCCATTGGGATTGTTCCATGTGTAATTATATGGGATGCCAGAGCATCGTGGCGCAGCATCGATATAATTACTGCCATTATGGTCTGGAATGAAGTCTGACCCGTATGCAGCTTGGTCTACGATATCCCCATCCGTAAGGCTCTCAAGATTCTGAGATAGCCCCACCAAGTTAAGATCGCCAGTGATGATAACTGGTGTATCCTCTGATGCCAAAAATCCAAATTCTTCATCTCTGATCCTAGATAAGATATGATCAATTTCTTCTTGTCTTTCCATGTCATTGTCACAGCACGGTAAGTGGGCATTGATTATTACGAGTTGGCTACCATCATCAAAGACTAGAAGATTTGCTGTGTTGCCATCTATTGCGATACCAGCTTCGTATTGGATGCCTTCTATGCAGAGTTTGGTATCTGATTGGTAAGAGGTACAGTACCAATCTCCATCATCATCCCAGAGTTGATTGAGGACAGTTGCAGCTTCGCTATCCGTTCCGATCATCTCTTGGAATGCAATGATGTCAGGTCGTGCTAGCGTTAGGAGTTTTTGTTGAATTGGTCCATTGGTAGTATTGAAAAAATTATTGGACTTTACATTATAGCTGATGAGTCTGAAGTTATCTTCTTGCTTATCAAATGTGTATGGAATATCCTCTCTATTTTGAAAATCCCATGTATATGCAATCCCACCCGCTGCATCAGGGACGATATCTCCATCATCGACAGAGTTACGTATGACGATTGAGATTTGACTTCCAAGACTCATAGGTCCTATGTCATTTTGAAACCCTCTATTGATAGAAAATTCAAATGTACTAGAGGTGACTGTAGGGGCAGGTATGATGCCTAGCGTACTGTGATTGACATTGATAAATTGATCAGGAAAATTTATAAACCCATTTCTGTCACCAAAGTAATAGGAGATCTCTGATCCGATACCGTGCACTGGATATCCTGTCTCTGGATTATTATCAGCATCGATAAATACTGTGATATTTTCTGAATCAAGAAGATCGATTTCTTTATTGAGTGTTACCTGGATAAAGAGATCATCTGCATTATTTGTAATAGCGACTGACTGGATGTCTATCTCATGATCATCATTGTCATCATCAGTCATGCTGACCTGTGTCCAATCGTCAAATTGGCCATCAATTCGGATTTGTCCAGTGAGACATAGCGAAAGAATAGTGAGAAGTAATACAAGTGATGGTGTGAGGTTTTTCATAGGTCTGTAAGCTGATAGTATTGATAAGACTGTAATGACTCCACATTCGCTGCCTTGCTGGTCTTATCGCTGTATGATGAATGGCTGAGTTATCCAGCGCTGCTTAGTGATGACTCTGATAAGATAATATCCATCTTGGAGATGACTCACATCTATATTGACGTCTTGTGGATGAGGGTGTGTCCGATGGATAAGATGTCGACCGTGCAAGTCGATAACCGTGACACTCTCTACTTGCGTAAATGCGTCTAAATCTATAGTCATGAGATCAGTAACTGGACTTGGGATGACCTTGATCTGTTCACTTACGACGGGGTCTACGGATACCGTTGTGTTGAACTTAAAGTCAGCGACAATTGGGAGATGATCAGAAGCTCTTGTTGTGGACTGATGACTCAAGTTATGCTCTTGGAGTAGAGCATCAGAGAGTCCTGCAGTATTCATCACATATCCATTCTCAAGATTCAGAGAAGTGTCGGAGTAGAGGAATAAATCCAACTTGCCTGGAGCAAAACTCGAAAATGGATTGTACCATGTATGATTACTTGGTAGGTGTGGGTGCAAGAGATTCGCATCGGATAATCCACTCCCATCACTGTCAAGTGATGCATCTGATCCAAATGTTGAATTAAACAAAATATCGCCAGTAAGTAGACTGATGTATTGTTGACTATCGCCTACGAGGTTGTAATCACCTGTAATGATAAGTGGTGTATCTTGATCAAAGTCAAAACTCAAGGTACCATTGGTATTCCGATCTCTAAGTACAGAGAGTAGACGATCAACTTCTTCTTGTCTTTCTTGATCTTTGTCACAACATGGAAAGTGGACATTGACCACAATGAGTGGCTCACCATTTACCTGGAGTAAAGAGATCTCGTTGCCATCGATTGCATCCGTGCCTATCACATCATGAGTGGTGAAGAGATGGACATCAGACCAGTGATGGATCGTATTCCAGCCGGTAGGACTAGGCAGTATCTGATCTAGTGACTGTTCTATCTCTTGTGATGAATGATCATATATTTCTTGAAATGCAATGATGTCAGGATTCAAGGCTTGGATGATTTGGCGTTGGTCATCTTGAGTTTCTGACTCAAACCATCCATCAAATTTGACATTGTAGGATACTATTCTGAAATCAGCAGCAGACACTTTATCAAATGAATACTCAAGCTCAGTTCGCTGGTTGTTTTGCATTGTGTACTCGATTGGACCAATATGATCACTGGAGTTACTTCCGTTGTCAATATAGCATCGAATCACTTGAGATTGTCTTAGGTCGAGCCCTGGGCTGTTTTTACTCAAGGCAAATTCGTACCAATTGGAAGATGTCGTCGGTGCAATGTATAGGTCTAGATCATCATGATTGACACTACCATCTAACTCTGATAATCCATATCTCTCAGCAAAGAAGTAGGTAAGCTCTGCACCAATACCTTGGATCGATAATCCAGTCCCAGGATTGTTATCACTGTCTAGATAGAGAGTGAGATCTTGCTGCTCATCGAGGTTCCACTCTCTATCTGTCTCTAATCTGAAATAAAGAAAGTCAGTATCATCAGTCATGTTGAGAGTCAGGATGTCCATTTGATTAGAACTTACATCACCTTCATCATTGACTATTACAGTACCTATCTCCCAGTCAGTCTGTAATCCATCTATAATTGCTTGGCTTGTACAGTCTAAGCAGATCAAGAGTAGTATGAATGCAATGTACGATTTGGATGCCATAGGGTTGATAATGTTGAGTGCTGAGAGCATAACAGTAAAGATATGAAATTGTTAGTAGGTATAACCAATCTGACTCATATGATATTTGATAGTAATTAGCAATTGAGTATTGAATAGATCATCCTAATTCTAAGGTCTCTAGCATCCGTTGGAACTCTTGCATCGGAGGAGTGCTTATCATCATCAACTCTTCTGTGATTGGATGGTGGAGTTGGAGCTGCTGAGCATGGAGCATCATACTCGTCATATTCCATCGTTGTTTGAAGAGTTTGTTTTGCTTGTTACATCCATGAGGTCTATCGCCTATGATAGGATGATAGATGTGCTTGAGATGTTTGCGTATCTGATGAAATCTGCCTGTGAGTGGCTTGACTTTGACTAAGGAGTAGCGACTTGTTTGAAATTTCCCGTGAGGGACATCAATCTCTGATTGCTTGAGTACTTTGATCCGAGTGATCGCATGTTGAGTCTTGCCTCGATCGTTGGTGAGTGCATAGTCTATGGTCATCTCGACTTGTGGTAGATGACCTCTACAGATGGCAAGATATGTTTTGGTGATTTGTCCAGTCTTGAATTGTTCATGGATGGTTTTGGCTACTTCGGATGAGTAAGCAAAGAGTAAGATACCACTCGTCTTCCGATCTAATCTATGGATGGGGTAGAGATACTTGCCGACTTGTTTACTAAGTGATTGGAGTACAAATACGGTATCTCGAGACAGAGAAGTACGATGTACTAGTATATCTGGTGGCTTGCATATCGCAATGAATGAATCGTCTTGATAGAGTACTTCGAATGTCGGTATTTCTATGACTTCTTCCAATGTTGGATTGCTTTCCAGAGTTCCATTTTCTTCCCTTTATCATCTACAAACTCTGCAAGACCAAATGTGAACACCCACTCTTGATGATCAAAGATGGCGAGAGTATTCAGCCTATGTTGCATCTGAGTTGTCATCAAAGAAGAGAGATCACCAAAGACGAGTATCCTTTGGCTTTCAAGATCTCTTATATTTGAAAATTTGATCGTTTGACCTTTGCTTACAGCGATGAGATTGGTATCCTTCCCGTAATTGTAGCCAAGAGCTGAGATGATATTACTCAAGAGATCCGCATTAGTCTCGTCGAAGAGTTCATCTTCGTCACTGATGACTGTGATCGCATACTCACTTCCACTTGGGAGCATTATTTCTTTGATCTCTGGCACTTCAAAGAGTACCGAATCAAAGAATTGATCTTCTAATATGAGGTCTTTCATTCGATGCTAGGCAAATTTTGCTAGACAGGTTTTTATCCTGGTGAGTGCTTCGGTTAATACTTCTTCTGATGATGCATATGAGATCCGGAAGCAGTTATCGTCTCCAAATGCACTCCCTGTCACTGCGGCTACATGTGCTTGCTGGAGTATAATCTCACAAAAACTATTAGCGTCTGTGATCGTAAATACTCCGTCAGTCTTGCCAAAATAGTAACTAATATCGGCAAAGAAGTAAAATGCTCCTTTGGGATCATTAGCCACGATACCTGGGATATCATCTAAGAGTGACTTGACTAGTGTCTTTCTTTTGAGATATGCTGCTTTCATTTCCAATGTAGGTCTGAGATCACTACTGAGAGCATGAGCAGCGGCTTTTTGGCCAAATGCTGTTGCTCCAGAGGTGAACTGTCCTTGCACTTTCTTACATGCATCTGCAATCCACTTAGGAGCTCCCATGTATCCAAGTCTCCATCCTGTCATTGCAAATCCCTTTGACATCCCATTGACAGTGATGGTTTGATCTTTGACTTTGTCAAATGTCCCAATACTTGCATGGGCTTCAGTGAAGTTGATATGTTCGTATATCTCGTCGCTGATGATAAATAGATCATCATACTTATCGATGACATCTACGAGCTCTTCGAGTTCGTCTTTGGTGTAGACTGAGCCTGTAGGGTTACAAGGTGATGAAAATAGGATCGCTTTGGTCTTAGGATTTATCGCTTGATCTAGTTGCTTAGCACTCACCTTGAAGTCAGCTGAGATATCAGCATGAAGGCTCACTGGTGTCCCTCCTGCAAACTTTACGATCTCAGAGTAGCTCACCCAATATGGAGCAAAGATTATGACTTCATCACCAGGGTTGAGCAGGGCAAGACAGATATTGGCAATAGATTGCTTAGCACCATTGGAGACTACGATTTCGTCCGTGGTAAACTCAAGATTGTTATCTCGTTTGAATTTAGTAACGATTGCTTCCCTTAGCTCGATTAGTCCTGGTACTGGGGTGTATTTGGTATAACCATCATCAAGGGCTTGCTTAGCTGCATCTTTGATATGCTGAGGTGTGTCGAAGTCTGGTTCTCCGAGACTTAGGCTGATCACATCCTTGCCTTCTGCCTTCATTGCTCTTGCCATACCAGCCATCTTTATCGTTGCTGATTCGGACATGTTACGTACCTTATCTGAGAGGTATTGAGACTTATCTGTTGCCATCTATGTGTAATTTTTATCAAATGTATCACTATTTGATTTTTTTATAGAGTTTGAAATTATATTTGATGAAAATATATTAGTAGATGGTACAAATCTTTGTAACAGGTGGGACATTCGATAAGGATTATAATTTCAAAACAGGTGAATTATACTTTAAGGATACCCACTTACGTGAAATGTTTGAACGAGGAAGATGTACTGTTGATCTTGACATCAAGACACTCATGATGGTTGATAGTCTGGAGATGACCGATGAGGACAGGGAGATTATCTCCATCAATTGTGAAAAAAGCGAGAGCCTAGACATTGTAATCACTCATGGTACAGATACGATGGTTATGACTGCTGCCACGCTAGCCAGTAATATTGAGCTCTCAGGCAAAACAATTGTATTGACTGGTGCAATGATTCCCTATGCGTTTGGATCATCGTCAGATGGTTTCTTCAACCTAGGATCGAGCCTTGCCTTTGCTCAGTGCCTGGGTCCCGGTGTCTATATCGTGATGAACGGGAAGTACTTTGAATGGGACAATGTCAAGAAGAACAAACAGACTGGCTACTTTGAGGTGCTCGAGAGATAATATTGTCTTATCTGCCAGCTGAGTACTGACCTTAGATATCTTGACTGCTGCGATAGGACACTACGATCGCTGATCAGTAAGATTGAGTTTTTTTGTTTAATAGATTCAAAAACTAAAATTCTAGATATATTTATATAAAAGTATAAGTATGAAGAATCAAGTAATTAAAACACCAACTAAAGGAAAAGAGTATTTTGGATATAATGATACTGATATTGTAGTCAGTGGCAAAAAGCACGATTCAATGGATTCACTCTTAGGATCAATCGGCACTAAAAGCATACTCGAACCGACCACTCACATCCAAATTGAGAATGTATCTCAATTGAAATACAACGAAAGTGGAGCCCTACTGACAATAAATCATAAGTCAGGTGATAAGAATAAAAAGTTTGGACTTACATTTTCAAATTCAAATGTAAGGAATGAGATTGCAGAAAATATCAGCCAAATAAGAGGGCTGACTAAAGGCATTACTTCAGAAAGCAAAATAAAACCATTGCTAATTAATCTGTTTTTTATTTTAATAGGATCAATGCTTGCTGTAGCTCTAACAGGTATCGCATTTGAAGCAAATAATGGCGGTGAAATTCAAGAATTTACTGGCAGGAGGAGCGGCACTAAAAACTTACTAGTAAAGATAGCTACTGCACTTGGGCCAATTGGTGTAGGAATTGTTGGAGGACTGGTAGTTCTATATCTAATATGGAGAGCTATCAAAAGATGGAGAAACCCTGCAAATGAGGTGATATTTAGCTAGATCGAAAAGGGATGACTCTGCATCACTAGCTGTATTCTTCATAGGAGTTAGCCTCTGTTGGATACAGCCGATGAGTATAGTTGATATCAGTGAGTTACAGTTTTGCTTCTCTTGCGATGATATCAGCCATGACATCATTCAACTGGTCTGAACCTATACCTTTGAGTAAGATCTTGAGATTTCTATCAAGGATGAAGATCTTAGGAGTTGTCCTGATATCGAAGTGAGACTTGAATCTAGACTTACCTAGAGGATCCACCGCGTTGATAAGGTTTGTCATTTCTTTTTCCTCAACACCTGCCCAGCATTTGGGTATTTTTTCTTGATATTTTGTGCAGATGGCCATCACTTTGACATTCTGATCTCTATAGGATTTTTCGAAGTCTATGATGGCTGGCATTGACTTAGTACAATGACCACAGTCTGGAGCCCAGAAGACGAGCACAGTATAGTCAGCATCGATATCACTCAGTTTTATCGGTGACCCATCTTGTAGCTCGAGTTGTATATCTACCGCAGTAGCACCGATAAGGGATGGTCTTACTTTATTGGCATTATCGACGATCTTCTCTAGTACGTCATCATCTGTCCATGGAGCTAGTCCTTTAGCGTAATAGTTGTCGGCGATATGCACTACCACGGCGTCCATTCCTACCATCTTGGATTGCACATACTTATTATACATTTTACTCAAGTAATAGCGAAACATTTGACTCTTTGGATTCATCTGACCTAAGAGATAATCTATAGAAGTATTGATGGAGTCTGGTAGCTGTACAGTCAACTTATCGATATAGTAGTTGATTCTTGTATCTAGGAATGGGGTATAGAGTAGTGATGTATCACTGAGATCTACATGATCAAAGTAGTGATTTCTATAGTTTTCAAAGCGATAGACATCTAGCTCTTTATCAGTTAAACCTGATGGTGGATCAGGGAAGTCTATAGGGAGACTAGCCTTAATGTTCTTTGCCGTGAATGATCCTGGGTACTTACTGATATAGTCTAGTTGCTTGGACTTCACTTGATTATCCATCTCATCTAATTGCTGCCTTAGAGACTCGTTTTCTGCCTCTGATGCTTGCTCTAATTGCTGTTTCAGAGGTTCAGATTTTTGGTTCATGTCTGAGATGAACATCACGTAATCATTAAATATCTGATTGTCTTCTGATTTTTTGAATATTGGACTACGGAGCTGCGAATCAGTCTTAATGCTAAACTTAGGGTAGGGCTCATCTATGAAAAATTGAATGAAATTTTTGTCCGGAGTAGTGAGGAGTAAGTACACCCCACTATGTAATGCTTGATCACCTGTCCATGAGAAGTTTTTCTTGTTTTTGGAGTAGAGTGTATCGGAGACGAGTTGTCTATCGCCGAAGTAATATCCAACGATGAGTGTGTCACTTTGATAGTCAGTCACAGTGATATCTACATCATAAGTCTGGGCTGATACTGAGTAGTGGCTAATCAGCAGTATTCCAATGATTGACAAGATGCGAGAGTGAAGTAACAATGTTTTCATAAGTATGAAATAATCTAGAGGAGGTGTTTGAGTTTATTATTTGTTCCATGAGAGTGATAAGATCTTATTACTTGTCAACCCACAGAATCAATACAATTTTGAGTCTATTTTTGTTTCTTTCTTGCCAAAAGATAGAGTACTGCCATCCGTACAGCGACACCATTTTCGACTTGATCGAGGATAATTGAATGTTCTGAATCAGCGACATCGCTAGTTATCTCTACACCTCTATTGATAGGACCAGGGTGCATGATGACGATTTGCTTATTGAGTTTATTCAATCTTTCCATATTTACGCCGTAATACATGGCATATTCTCTGAGGCTTGGGATATAACTTATATTTTGCCTTTCGAGCTGGATTCTTAACACATTGGCAACATCACACCATGCAAGTACCTTATCGATATTGTACTCGACTGAGACTCCGAGTGATTCGAGATGTGGTGGGATGAGTGTAGGCGGACCACAGACTGTGACTTTTGCTCCAAGCTTTGTCAAGCAAAAGATATTGGAGAGTGCAACTCTACTGTGCTTGATATCGCCGATGATCGCAATTTTTTTACCCTTGAGGTTGCCTATTTTTTCTTGCATACTGTAAGCATCCAATAGGGCTTGAGTTGGATGCTCATGAGTGCCATCACCTGCATTGATAATATTGCAATCAACGTGCTTACTTAGGAGGACATGAGCTCCTGGGGAGGGGTGTCTCATGACGATGATATCTATCTTCATAGATAAGATATTGTTCACAGTGTCGAGCAATGTTTCTCCTTTTTTGACAGAGCTACCAGATGATGAGAAGTTAATTACATCGGCCGAGAGTCTTTTTTCTGCTAACTCGAATGAAAGCTTCGTCCGAGTTGAATTTTCAAAAAAAAGATTCGCGATAGTGATATCTCTAAGAGATGGGACTTTTTTAATTGGACGATTAATGACTTGCTTGAACTCTTGTGCCGTATCTAGGATCAACTTGATATCTTCTACTGTAATATACTTGATACCTAGGAGGTGACGAGTGCTAAGGGTCTGATATGTCGTGGTGTCTGCCATTCGATTACTTTGCGGAGTAGATGAGTACTTCG
This sequence comes from uncultured Saprospiraceae bacterium, assembly GCA_938001865.1. Lineage (GTDB taxonomy): Bacteria > Bacteroidota > Bacteroidia > Chitinophagales > Saprospiraceae > JAHDHH01. The sequence continues at coordinate 11,262 of CALLAW010000027.1, forward strand.
TCCTTATTATTTGTTTCTTTCCAGTTGACCTTGACATATGCCTCATCTAGTGCATCTACCTGTACTCCAGTGTAGTCCGTCTGAATCGGCAGGTGTCTATTGAATCGACGATCAACCATACAGAGTAGCTTGATCGTATCAGGTCTGCCAAAGTCTTGTAAGGCTGCGATGGCAGCATGTATTGTTCGACCAGAGTATACGACATCATCCACAAGGATCAGAGTCTTGCCTTCGATATCAAAGTCTATCTGTGTCTCACTTGCTTTGAGTGGTTTGTCTCTCTGTCTGAAGTCATCTCTGTAAAATGTGATGTCCAACTTGCCAAAAGTACAATCAATGTCGTGGGTTGCCTTTAACTGAGAGATAAGTCTCTCAGCGAGCATCACACCTCTCTCCTGAATCCCTATGATGTAGGTATCGGTGAGCTGTCCGTGATTCTCTACGAGCTGCTCGGCTAATCGATTGATTATGATTCCAAACTTGGTACTGTCAACTATGGTACGACCTACTGGCATATTGCAAATATATATCTGTAATTGATTTATTCTATTATGAGTTGTCTCTCATTTTGTGTCAAGCACAAAAAAAAAGTCAAAAACCATTACGACTAGCGATCTCTGTCTTCCAGCCGTCAATATGAGAGCTCAGCTCTGGGTAGAACTCTAGAAATAATCTGTCAAACTCTGGCTGTAACTTAGCATAATCATCCATTAATAGGTGGAGATTTGACTTAAATCTTGTCCTTTGATGGATTTTTTCGCAGATTACTTTCATCTTGGGAGACGTAGTATACATAGTCAAGAAGTCTCTATCGATCATCGTATTGACTCTCTTACTTAGCTTTGGCTCTAATCGATCTCCTGCGGATCTGAGATGCGAGTAGACATTCTGGATGAATGTCTGCAACGGTACTTGGGAGTATTGATTCCAATGATTCGCTAAGCATAGATCCCAGATCAGATCAGTAGCTACAGGGCTATACTTCCCTTGTGTAGGATGGAGGAGTCGAGTAGCAGCACTTACCACTGGGTGACTATCGGTGTAACTATCAATGATATAGTGAAGCGAAACTCCTTGTTGGACCTCATCGTCTAGGAGGATTACATCTTTTTTTTTGATCAGATCGGCAACTAGGTTACCAGTCATCCAATGATCATAACCCGGTGAGAGTTGACTATGTGCTAAGAAGTTCACACAACCAATGTACAGTGTTTCTATTGAATTATTATGATCAAGCCAACTATTTGACTAAGATCAATATCGAGCTAAGGAGAGTCATGATGATAATATACTTGTGAAATATCTCCGTACTGAGATATGAGATAAATTTGATTCCTATCATGAATCCTATAATTACCAGCGGCGCTAAGTAGAGATTTGTCCAGAGTGTATCGAGTGTAATTGTCTGCCACCAATAAATGTGGAAGGGTAACTTGAATATATTAATAAAAAAGAACATCCATGCTGCTGTACCGATAAACTCTCGTTTGGGAAATCTTAATGCTAAGAAATATAGATTAGCGAACGAGCCTGCTAAGTTGCCTATCATCGTTGTAAATCCAGCTCCAAGTCCCATCAAGTAGCTAAACCATGTTGTATTTGGGATTGCTTCTGTTTGGATACGTTGGAGTGCAGCCATCATGATGCCACTATAAAATATAATTCCTGCCATTACTTTTTTGAAAAGACTGGGGTCGATATTGTCACCTACGATAGCACCAATAATGACTCCTATGATAAGGGATGGCATCAGCTTGGATAAGACCTTCCAATTGACATCGTGTCTGTAATGGATCACTGCAAAGATGTCGGCAAGTATAAGCAGTGGCACAAGTACTCCAGTAGATGATTTGCCTCCAAAGGCAAGAGCCATGAGGGTTACGATTAGGAAGCCAAATCCCTTGAATCCTGACTTAGAGATACCTAAGATGAGACAAGCAATGCTTGCATAGACAATCTCTACACTAAATGGTGGAATACTGATATTACTCTATTTTAGCAAATCGATAATGAAAATTCTTGATGTCAATAGATATCCCTATGATGTATATCCCAATAGGGTATCCTGAGACATCAATGCTCTCCGTGATGAGACCCTCTGGATGTAACCTGTCATATCCAGTGATATACCTCCCTCGATCATCAAATATCGAATACCTAATTGTCTGCTCTTCACTGTTGCAGTAGACAAGATTTACAGTATTAATTACGGGATTAGGATTGATGCTTATGTCGAGTGCTTGATCGATAGTCACATCTTCACAGCGGGTATAATTGTTGACAATAATGTCAAATGTCTGGATGCAATCATTAGCATCTTGGATGGAGATGGTCTGATTACCCGCATCCATTACTTCTAAGGTGTTGCTCTCTTGGAAGTTTATCCCATCTAGTGCATAGCGATATGGTTGCATCCCTCCAGAGGCTTCTATGACGATCTGACCAGGTAAACCTTGATCGAGATCAATCGAGGTTACCTCGATTGAGACAGTATCAATTGGCAGAGTATTCTCTATGGTAAATGCACTAGATATCGAACATTCATTGCTATCAGAGACAATTACTGTATAATCATTAGGCTCTAATGTGCTGAAGTTTGATTCAAGTTGTGGTATCCCATTTTCTAGACTATAAGCTAACTCTCCAGTACCTCCTTCAGTGATAATGAGTGCAGACCCATCTGATCCATCAGCACATAAGACTGGCTGAGTTATAATCTCTACAGTTATTGGCGTCGGGTCATCAAGCGCTATCATATCACTTACATTGCAGCCATTCTGATCAGTGACGAGGATCGCATAGAGATCTGATGCTAAGTTGTCAAATACTCCGGTCATATTGGTCTCGCCACCAAGCGAATAGGTATATGCTCCAGTACCACCTACCGCAGATAACTCCACTTGACCGTTACTCTCTCCGAAGCAACGAGGAGAATCTGCACTCTCAATGGAGATCTCTAACAGTGGTGCATCATTGATCGTGATTGATTCTGTAATCGAGCATCCGTTGCTATCTGTAATGACGACCATATAATCACCAGCTGTGAGCATATTCGCTTCAGTACCATCAATCTCTTGTCCATCGACTTCTATCATATAATCACCTGTGCCACCATTTACATCTAGTAAAAATGCACCTGTGGCAGTATTATGACATCGTGTATCTTCAATGACGACCTCACTGACCATGAGTGTCTGAGACTCTTCAATAGTAAGTACTCCATTCGTAATACATCCATTGGCATCATTGATCTCGAGGGGATAATCACCAGCTGTGAGATTGTCAAATTGCCCTGTTGTATTAGTTGTATTATCTAGAGTGTACTCGTACGGTGGATTACCATTGATAGCACTCACTGTGGCAGCACCAGATGCATTGTTGGCGCAGAGAGCTGGCGATGTGTTGATTGTATACTCAAGCTCTACACCATCTGCTATCTCTACTAAGACTGCTTGACTGCAACCGTTATCATCTGTAACTAGGGCAGTGTAATTGCCTGATGAAAGTCCCTCAAATACTCCCGTACTATTGTTCATACTCCCGATCGTAAACGAATAAGGCTCTACACCAGCATTTGCTAGTAATATCAGAGATGCATCGCTATTGCCCCGACATGAAAGTGCAGTCTGATTGGCGATGGCAAGATCGAGGAGGGGACCATCCTCTATAGTAATCTCACCAGACCCTTCGCAACCATTACTATCTGCAATAGATACAATGAAAGTACCTGCATTGAGATTGTTGATCGTACCGTTTAGATCGGTCTGTCCTGCAATGGAGTATGTGTAATTGCCATTGCCTCCCGTAGCAATGAAGCTTACAGAGGCAGTATTATCACCAAAGCAAAGAGGTGCAGCACTCTCATAGCTCTCTAACTCGACAGCTTGAGGGATATCTAATGACACCATCAATGTAGCTTCACAACCATTCTCATCGGTTACTGTCACATCATAATTGACATCGGAGAGATTGGTGAATACTCCATCGGTATTGGTACCGGTGATACTCGTGTAGATATAATTGCCAGTGCCTCCTTGTGCAGATACTTCGAATCGACCGTCACTCCCTCCGCTACACGTAATATCATCACTTGAGAGTAAAGTCATTGAAATCGGAGTCGCCTCCTCGATTGTGAACATTATCATATCTGAGCATCCTACTTCATCTACTGTTCTTAGTGTATAGTCTCCTGGAGATAAGTTGGTGAGATCTTCTTGTGTTACTTCTTCTTGATTTAACTCTAATGTTACGATGCCAGTCCCTCCGTTGACATCAAAGTCTATGTTTCCGTCATCTTGCCCTGCACACGATTCATTACGGATGTCATTGATGATGATATCAATATCAGCTGATTGTTCGACCTCAATAAGTTGCTCTATTGTGCATCCTTCTTCATCTCGAATGCTTACAGTATAGACTTGGCTCGGAAGATTATCAAATTGTCCTTGCGATTGTTCAGCGCCATTGAGGATGTAAGTGAGTTGTCCATTTCCGCCGATTGCCTCTAGGGAAATGCTACCCGTGTCCTCTAAGCATGCACTTCTAGTGGTACTCATACTGATGACCTCAATAGGACTTGGCTGGTCTATTGTGAATGTTAGAGTAGCTGTACAATCGTTCTCGTCTGTAACGACAACAGTGTAGATATCTGCTATCAGATCAGATGGGTTCAGACTGCCTTGTTCTCCATTGATTGAGATGACAGACATGCCACTACCACCAGTCAATTCCAATTGTGCTTCACCGTTGGATTCGCCGTTGCAGATATTGTCAGATTTACCTACGAGTGTCACTCCTAATGGCTCAGGAGCCGTCAAGGTTATCATCGACTCTGTGATACAACCCTCATCATCTAGGACGGAGACAGTATAGTCAGCTGCTGCTAAATCTGTAAAACTCTGATCATCTTGAAAGTTGACTCCATCAATACTATACATGTATCCAGACCCCTCACTTACATCTACGGTAAATGCTCCCGTCTCATCACCTGCACAGTCAATATTGATAATATTGCTAATAGACACATCTACACCACCTGATGTGGCTATGCTAAATTCAGTGAGAGCCTCACAGCCAAGTGTGTCTACTGCAGTAACGAGATAATCTCCCTCTGCCAAACCGTCAAAATACCCTGTATCATTGGTGTCGCTGTCGAGAGTATAGGTGATAGGTGTATGTATAGAACTATTACTCAGAGTAGCTGAACCAAGCGTCGTACCGCCACACTCAGCTCCGATTAACTCATCTATCGTCAAAATGTCCATTTCTGGATTCTCGATAATAAATGATGTGGTATCCATGCAATTATTTTCATCTATAGCTGTGATCAAGAATGTATCTGCATAGAGATTGACTAAGGTGTCAGTTGTAATGGTGAAGGTATCATACAGGTATGTAAATGTTGTATTGCCGCCACTAGGAGCCAGAATCAATTGGGCAGTACTATCTCCAAAGCATACAGGGGCGATAAGGCTATCTAGTAATAACTGTAGAGAGTCTGGCTGGGTCATGACCACTTTACTCGTATCAGTACACCCATTGAAATCTTCTGCGTAGAATGTGAAGGTATCTTGTGGGAGATCAGCAAAAGATTTTGCTTCGACAATGGAACTATCTGGTAAGATCTGATAAGTAGACACGAATCCAGTACCACCATCCGTATCAAGAGTAATACTACCGTCACTTCCTCCATAACAGCTGACACTGATAAGTGTATCTACTAAGAGATGTAACGTATCTGGTGCCTCTAATTCGAAGTCAACTAAGACTTGACAGCCTTCACTATCTACAACAGTGATGACATAATCACCTGCGGCCAATCCTCCTATATCGCTATCTGCAGTCATTTCTTGGCCTGGTACATCAAAGGTATAAAATCCGTTGCCACCACCGACTATAATGTCTACTTCTCCGTCTGATGCACCGATACACGACACATCTTCGAGTATAGTAACATGAGTGAAGAATTGATTAGGCTCTAAGATGTCTACTTCTATTTCTGTAGTATTGCCATCATTGTCTTCGACTAAGATTGTATAATCACCTTCTTCTAAGTTGTCAAAGTATCCGTCTGAGTTGGACTCACCAGTCTCTTGGAGAGTGTAAGTATAAGGTGCTTCACCATCGTATGCCTCTACCTCTATGATACCATCAGTACCTCCGGGACAAGTCACATCTACAAAGTCTATAAGTTCTAACTCTAAGGTGATCGGGCTGATACCGTTGCCACATGCTGTATTAGACGAATTGCCAAGCGAAGACCTTGAAGTACTCAGGATAAGTTGCATGTAATCTGCTTGGTCTTTACTAAAGGAATTCATGCAATTGTCATCGACATAATCCATATAATTCATGAACATATCGCCACTATTGACGCAACTCGGACTAGGATGATTTGGACAATTATAATTTTCATCAAATTGGAGTGGAGTGTCGTCCATATTATCATCGGTGCCACAACCGCCACTCCCATTCCCCCAGACATGCCTAAGGCCCAAATAATGGCCAACTTCGTGGGTTGCTGTTCGTCCTAGGTTATAAGGAGCAAATGTTGCTTCTCCTGGACCTCCAAATGCTCCAGTCAATACCACCACACCGTCTTCTACAGGGTCAGGAAGACTCGACGTGGATGGTAAGTAAGCCCAGCCCAAAGGACCGATGTTAGGTACTACCCAGATATTGAGATAAGACGATCTATCCCATGTCGTGGCTTGCTTGACAGTATATTCGTTTGCTGTAAAGTTGCCATCATAGGCATATCGAGTGATTCCATCTGTATCATATCCTTCTGGATCCACAGAGGCAAGGCAAAATTCTATCTCTGGATCAGCCACGATGTCTACAAAGTCTGATGGGATATTACCAGCATCGGCGTTTTCTCTTCTGAAATCTTCATTGAGTACTTCGATCTGTGACTCTATCCTGTCGAGATCAATATTAGCTCCACTCCCTACGGGTAGACCAGTAGGGTGTATGACTATGACGTGTACAGCAATAGTTACTACAGAGCTCGACCTTTGGTGAGCTATTCTATTGGATTTGAAATCCAACATGCCTTCTTCGATCTCTTGTAAATAGCCGGGGTGAGTATTGGAGTATTCTTGCATTTTTTCATCAGAGTGACATCTAATGACATCTTGTGTAGATGCAATCTGAAGAGATGCAAATGAAAATACGGTAATGGCTATGATTCTAGATAGAAGAGAGATAGGGTATCTTAGTGCCATCGTTTATGGATTAAATTAGTGTGATGTAAAAATATAATATTTTTTTAACGAATAGAAGCACTTGATCTTCGTTTAAGAGAATAGTACATTTTAAGACAAACAATCTCAATGATATGAATACCTATTTTAATTCTCTTCTGACGCTGACTTTCGTGCTAATTACGATTAATATGTACGGTCAATTTGGTCCCGACGGCGATCGAACAGTCCTGACCAAAGCCGAAATAGACAAGCAATATCAACTCAACATCAAAAAGTCAAAAATAGATGGTGTCTATATACCGACTGACACTGATGATGCAATCAAGGAGATCAAAGCTCTAGCTCCAGAAGAAGGGCTGAGCCAATTTGCAGAAATCTTAGATGAGAACGAAGCTGCTCGTAAGCTCTATTTTGGTCTGGGTCGTTGGATGGCAGTGAATTGGTCATTCTATGACGGCAGCAGATTGTCTCATGGTCTGAAAGAAAAAGGCATCGTACATCCTGATGATATGGTGATATACTTATTGACAGTATTGCATCGCGACTTGAATGGAATAAATGGTGATCATACAGACATCATCGAAGCTCTCGAGCAAAAAAGAAAGAAAATCGCTAGAGAATCGATCGACAAGGTAATCTCTACTGAAATCAAAAGAAAATAGATCATATTGTAATTGAGACTAATATTTTTTAATCTTTGTGGTGCAATTCTAATTGTAGTTGCACTGTTATCTAAGTAGAATAACGGAATACAAATCAAAGATTAAAGAAAACCTAATGGCTAAGAAGCTACTGATCGTTGAGTCACCTGCAAAGGCAAAAACAATAGAAAAATACCTAGATGGAGACTTTGTCGTAAAGTCAAGTTATGGTCACATTAGAGACCTTGACAAAGGTAAAAAAGGTGTCCAAATTGAAGAAATGTTTGAGCCGAGCTACGTCGTTTCTCCAGAGAAAGAAAGGGTAGTAAAGGAGCTCAAGACAGCAACCAAAAAAGCAAGTGAAGTCTGGCTAGCGACCGATGAAGATCGTGAAGGTGAAGCAATCTCATGGCACCTTTGCGAAGTACTCGGTCTCGACGAAAACACAACTAAACGAATTGTATTTAGAGAAATCACAAAACCAGCAATCCAAAAGGCTGTCCTCAGTCCACGACTGGTAGATAAGAACTTAGTCGATGCACAACAAGCTAGACGGATTCTTGATCGTCTCGTGGGATTTGAACTCTCAGAGGTGCTCTGGCGTAAGGTGAGAAATAAACTCAGTGCAGGTAGAGTCCAGTCAGTAGCAGTAAAGTTGATCGTGGATAAAGAACGTGAGATACTGAGTCACCAACGTACTGCTTACTTCAAGGTCAATGCAATATTTAATGTCACAGCAAGTAATGGAAGAGTCGCCGAACTCAAAGCAGAACTCAAGCGACGTATAGAGACATTCGATGATGCTCAAGAGTTTGTCAATTCTTGTAATGGTGCAACATTTACAATAGATGATATCACCGTCAAACCTCTCAAAAGAAAACCAGCGGCACCATTTACAACTTCTACACTCCAGCAAGATGCAAGTAGAAAACTGGGATTTGCCGTAAGGCGGACAATGTCTGCAGCTCAGAAACTCTATGAACAAGGACATATTACTTATATGCGGACCGACTCTATCTCACTGAGTACCTCTGCAATGGAGAATATCGCCAATGAAATCAAGAGTAGCTACGGAGATAATTACTCTAATCCTAGAGTATACAAGTCTAAGAAAAAAGATGCCCAAGAGGCTCACGAAGCAATCAGACCGACCAATGTCGAGAATCATACTGTAGGCGGCGACAGCGATATGGTCAAGCTCTATAGTCTCATCTGGAAGCGAGCTATCGCAAGTCAAATGGCAGAGGCGATAATCGAGAAAACTACTGTCAAAATTGGAATTTCTACACGACCAGATGATAAGTTGCAAGCTGAGGGTGAAGTGGTAAAGTTTGATGGATTCCTTAAGGTATACATGGAGTCTACAGATGATGATGGAGACTCGACATCTAAGTCTATGCTGCCACCGCTTACCAAAGGACAAGCACTTGATATCAATCAGCTCAGAGCAGCCGAGAGATATACGAGACCTACTGCAAGATACACTGAGGCAAGCCTCGTAAAAAAACTGGAAGAACTCAGTATCGGTAGACCGTCAACGTATGCTCCTACAGTGACCAAGATTATGGATCCCAATAGAGGATATGTCACGAAAGAAAGTAGAGAAGGAGAGATGGTGACAAGTCGTGTAATTACTCTATCAAATCGCAATGTTGCCAATGAAACCATAGAGGAGAGATTTGGATCTACATCCAACAGACTCTATGCCTCAGACTTAGGAATGGTCGTTAGTGATTTCTTAGCGAAACACTTCCCTGAGATAATGGATTACAACTTCACTGCGAGCATCGAAGAGAAGCTGGATAATGTCGCTAATGGATCAGAGAAATGGAAAGAAATGCTCGGATCCTTCTATCATCCATTCCATAAGGATGTCGAGGATACTCTCGAAAATGCAGAAAGAGCCAAAGGGAGAAGAGAACTAGGTAAAGATCCAGAGACTGGTCATACGGTAATGGTACAGATGCTCAGATACGGGCCAGTAGTCCAAATTGGGACAAGAGAAGAAGTAGGTGAGGAAGGTAAGCCCAAATTTGCAAGCTTAAGAAAAGGGCAAAATCTTGAAACAATCGACTTTGAGACCGCTATGGATCTCTTCCAGTTGCCTAAAGATCTAGGCGTCTACGATGAGATGCCTGTATCAGTGGGGATTGGAAGGTTTGGGCCTTATGTCAAACATGGTGATGCATATGTGTCAATCGGTAGAGGGACAGATCCCCTCGAAGTTACACTAGACAATGCAATCGAACTCATCGAAATCAAGAGAAAAGAAGATGCTCCTGTAGCGACTTACAAAGGAGATCCAGTTACCAAAGGAAAAGGAAGATTTGGACCATTCCTCAAATATCAATCTTACTTCGTCAATATCCCCAAAAGAATAGACCCAGATAATATCACTCAAGAGGAGATGTTTGAACTCATCGAAAAGAAATTAGAGAAAGAGGCCAATCGATACATCATGCAGTGGCCAGAAGAGAAATTAGCTCTAGAAAATGGAAGATGGGGACCATTTATCCGACATAAAAAGAAGTCCATCAAACTGCCTAGAAAGAAAGACGGTGAACGGATGCAACAGGAAGATCTTGCTGATGTGACACTTGATCAAGTCAAAAATTGGGTAGAGTTAGAAGCTCCAGGGACATTCAAAAAGAAAGCTCCTGCCAAAAAGAAGAAAGCAGCAGCAAAGAAGAAGTCAACAACTAAAAAGTAACCCCTAGGCTTTAATTCAAAAATAGATTAATGTAATCTAGGTGTATTACACTGAAATCTTAGAACTACAGAAACGAATAGCTCGTCACTTGTCTTAGATTGTTATGACTTTAGATTTTGCTAGTTGGTTTTTGTCCTAGTGAAATGCTCTACCACTGTTTGTCTTTGATACTGCTGCAATCTTCTCTGTGAGACGTAACTCTTTTCTCTCAATAGAGAGATGTATCCATACTTTATGTTTTCAAACTCTTCTAGATAGCTGTTGGTTTCTCCTTGGTAAATGTCTAAATAGATGAATGGAGTAACTTGGTGACCGCTAGTTGTAATGATTCCCCATTTTCCATTGGACTTATGATTTCCGACGGGAGTAACTCGCCATTTATTTCTCTAAATTTAACATCATCATATTCAAAGGTTGGAGATACAGTATGTATGGAATCTTCGTGTATGAGATAGCGCCTATTGTTTGCACCTCTTAGATTAGACTAGAGAGAGACACTGATTGGGACAAAAAAAGTAGTTTTCATCAAGTCCTGTATAACTCATAGATCCTACTCACTAATGCGTCAAAGGGTTGTGAGTCTGTCGCTAAAGTAGAAGTGATTTCTCGATAATCATTTGTGATTTGGATGTGATTGTTTTCGATGTTATTCATTTCATGCTTCAGATTGGGTAGAGTGGCGTCATTTTGGATAAGTTCTGTGATGACTGGTCGATTTGCTAGTATGTTGACGAGAGAGATATATTGAATCTTAACAAGACGCTTTGCGATTTGATAAGATATAGGATTTGCTTTGTATATCACCACTTGAGGGACTTCAAAGAGCATCGCTTCGAGTGTCGCTGTCCCACTTGCGATGACACCAGATTTGGCTCTATTAAGAGCTGCCCAACTGTCCGATGTGAACATGATATTACTTGGTATCTCTTGATTGCAAAGTGACCTGACTTTGGCTGGAGTAAATCCTTGAGCTAGAGGTAAGATGAACTGTTCGCTTTGGCATGATGTCGCATAATCGTACATAAGACTGAGATGTCTTTTCAATTCTTGTGTCCTGCTACCAGGCATGAGTATGATTGCATCTTTCTTGACTGGATTATCTATACGGTACTTTTGGATACGATATGCAAGGGGATTTCCTAAGTAAGTAGCCTTGACTCCAAATTTTGAAAAATATTGAACCTCAAATGGAAAGATCACAAAGAGATGATCTATTGCTTGTTTCATTTTCTGTACCCTTGACTCTTTCCATGCCCATACCTTGGGTGAGATATACCACACTGTATGATAATCCTGAGACTTAGCCCACTCTGCGATACGTAGGTTGAAGCCCGGATAATCAATGAATAGAATGATGTCAGGGTCAAATGCTTTAATGTCAGTCTTGCAGAGATTAATGTTTGCTCTGATTTTTCGAAGATTCTTTACAACTTCGATAAATCCCATGTATGCTGTATCTCTGATATGCTTTACGATATGTGGCGACTCTGAGAGCATCGCATCACCGCCCCAATATCTCACATCACAGTGTACATCTTTAGCCTTAAGACTCTTGATGATCTGGGCTCCATACCAATCTCCTGATGCCTCTCCTGTGATGATATACACTCTCATGTAAGTTTTTGTTTATTGACTGAGATACAAGACGCCATAATACTTATAGACCCAAAATCCAATGTAAAGTAATGTGGGTATGATGATTCCTCTCATCGAGTCAGTCCACCGTTTTCGATTGAAGAGATTGAATGGGATCAAGACAGTACAGATAGATAGGAGGTAGACAGTCCTAGCTCTATTGGACATCCCCATCCCAGTTGCTCCATCCATAACACCAGCTGAGATAAGCATGTCAAAGATACCTGTGATCACCATATAACCAAGGACTGGGATGATACATCCTACGACGAAACCCGTTAAGAAACTATCTTTTTCCATTTATTGATTTTGTGAGTTGTGGTTACTTTGAGTTGAGGTGAGAGAGAGATTTGATTTCTTGATAGACTGTAAGATCATGACTGGAAGGGACTACTGAGACGTAACCATTAGCTAATGCATTGAGATCACTATTGATCGATGCATGATCTTTATTGACAAACTTGCCAGCTAGCCAGTAATATTTGCCTCCTCTGGGATCTTCACTCATCTGATAATCTTCTACCCACTGACCACTTCCTTGCTGACAGACTTTGACACCCTTAATCTCATGGATGGGAAGTTTAGGGATGTTGACATTGAGTAAGGCTGGTGGTTTTTCTTTGCCCAATATTATGGATGTCAATATCTTCCTGACAATCTGCTGACTCGGATCAAAGTTAGCATCGGCGTCATAGTCTTCTAGAGAGAATCCTATAGAAGGGATCCCATCAATGCTCGCCTCCATGGCTGCTGACATCGTACCTGAGTAGATAATATTGATACTTGCATTAGACCCATGATTAATTCCCGATAGGCAAAAGTCAATTTCATTCTCTTTGAATATAATATTCTTTGCTAGCTTGACACAATCTGTCGGAGTGCCATCACATGCATATGCCTCTATGCCTGTAAAGACATTTGACGATTTGAGTCTAAGTGGTTGATAGAGGGTGATGGAGTTACTTTGTGCTGATTGTGGGGAGTCTGGTGCAACGACTGTCACTGTTCCGAATTCTTTGGCTACTTCTACAAGGGCTGCGATACCTTTTGCAGTGATTCCATCATCGTTTGATACTAATATATTTGGCATAGAGCAAAATTACAATTTAATTCATCTCTCTATTGATTAACTGATGATTTAATCAATTGACTCTCCATTTTGAGTCTGAGAGTATCATGTCCATTTTTACGCAAGTGTCAGCATCAATCTATAGATATCTCTGATCGACTGAAAAATCTGCTGGATACTTGGCTTGACTATCATTATAGTATTGAGCAATCGTATGCATCGCTGTCTCAAAGTCTGTCCCATGTTGGATTACAGGTCCAAATTCTGCTGTCTTATCTTTGTAGTTTCCTTTAATTGTGATAATTGGAAGATTCGCTTTCTGAGCTATGTAGTAGAATCCTGTCTTCCACTCAGTCCTCAGAGATCGAGACCCTTCTGGAGTAACTACGAGAGCAATCTCAGGATAGTCTTCGATACTACTTGCGATCTTATCTACTTGTGATGCACCTTTGGTATCTGACCGAGTGATCCCAATGCCACCCAATGGTTTGATGATGAGCCCAAATGGAAACCGTGTCCACATGTTTTTGATTACTACCTTGATCGGCATATTGAGCCCTCTCATACATGTGACTCCAAGGATGTAATCCCAATTGCTTGTATGGGGAGCAAAGAGTAAGATGCACTTTCTCATTTCGGGTGGTGGACTATTGATTAGTCTGAATCCCAAGGCATGGAAGAGTCTTGTGTAGATGTTTTTCTTTGGAAACATTGCTGAATCAGAATGTATAGTTCAGTGAGGCAAGGGTGACAGAGTAAGGATCTTTGATCCCAATCAATTCCATCGTAAGATCCTCGTTCATGTCAAACTCAAGGAGATGTCGATCTACGAAAGCCTCTATTACAGTAATCATATGCACGATACCTGCTGCAAACCAAGAATAGTCTCTGTACTTACGCAAAGTATTCCGTTGAGATATGAGTGTAGATGGATTGGATACTCCCTGAATATTGAGACGTTCTCCATTGACGAATTGGAGATATTGGGCATCAAATATATTGTACTCTCTAGTCCAGTAGCCAGCTACAAAAAAAGCAGTTGCATCTGCTAAGATTATTACTGGTGCTTTGATCCATTTACGATTATAGATCTGACCACCACCAGGTATGACGAGTGAGTAGAGTGCTGCTTTTCCTGGCTCGCCTTTGAAGATATTGAAGAATCCAATAATGGTGTCTTGAGGCTCGGTGATGGTGTCGATTTGTGATAGATTCTCATTGAGTGGTACTCCATCTATTCCTACTGAGTCTTGAGTACTTGACTGATTATCCGTCAGTAGCTGATTGGGTATGATTGTATCCTGAGTTGACTCTATCTCCAGGTTGTTTCGGATTTGAGAGTCTAATGTCAAGGAGTCAGTCTGACCGTAGACAGCTATTGTCAGTAAGATGAGGGATAGAGAGGTAAGTAATTTATTCAAAGTAATCTATGATATCTTCTAGTTCTTTGTTATTGTTAAATGCAATAACGATTTTACCTGCCCCTTGTGTATTTCTATTGATAGATACTTTGCTTCCTAGCTCTTCCATGATAAGTTTGCGATAACGATCTACGGTGGCTTGATCAGCGGTGATTGGTGCTTTTTGTTCAGGAGGAGTTGGTTGTTCGGTAGGGGTTTCTGAGTCATTGAGAGATTTGACAATAGACTCAGTAGCTCTTACTGAGAGTCCCTCGGATATGACTTTTTGTGAGATCTTATTGATGAGATCCTGCGACTTGAGGCTCAGTATAGCTCTTGCATGACCCATTGAGAGAGCTTTGTCCTTGAGAGCCTTCTGTACACTTGGTGGGAGCTTGAGTAGTCTGATGTAATTGCTAACAGTACTTCTTTTCTTACCGACTCTATCGGCCAGTGCTTCATGGTTAATGTTGCATTCGTCGATGAGTCTCTGATATGTGATAGCTATCTCTAGAGCATTGAGATCTGCTCTTTGGATATTCTCTACGAGTGCCATCTCTAATACGAGGTTATCATCAGCTTCTCTGATATACGCTGGGACTTCTTTGAGGTTGGCTAACTTACTTGCCCTATATCTTCTCTCCCCACTTATGATCTGAAATGCACTATCACTCAATCTCCGTACTGTGATAGGTTGGATGAGGCCATAAGCTTTTATTGATTGGACAAGTTGCAAGAGTTTTTCTTCTTCGAACTCTGTCCTCGGTTGGAATGGATTAGCTTCGATATTGGCGATTGGGATCATAGCGATGCCTGACAGATGGGTGACATCTGGTTTGCTTTGACTGAGTTTGGGTTTGCTCGTTGTATTGGCTAAGAGAGCCTTGAGACCTGATCCGAGTTTATCTTTTGAGTTTTTAGCCATTACGGTTATAGATTTTTGGGTAATATGGAGCTTTAGTTTTGGTGAGTAAGAAACTCGCTAGCAAGGTTGATGAAGTCTTGAGCTCCTGTACTCTTTACATCATAGTGAATGACTGACTTGCCACTTATTGGTGATTCAGCAACCTTAATGTTTCTATGGATCTTAGTATTGTAGACTGCATAGTCTGAGGTATTTTTGATTTCATTGACGATCATATTTGACATTCTGAGTCGCTTGTCATACATTGAGAGTAGGATACCCTCAACTGAGAGATTGGGGTTGAGACCAGTCTTGATGATTTCAATGGTTTCGGTGAGTTTGCCCAGTCCTTGTAGGGCAAAGACCTCACATTGGAGAGGAATGATAACAGAGTCAGCAGCTGTAAGTGCATTGACGGTTATGATCCCTAGACTAGGTTGACAGTCCATGATGATAAAGTCATAATTGTCTTTGATGGGGTGGAGGGCTTTCTTAAGTATCTGTTCTCTATTGTCGGCTTGGATGAGTTCTATTTCCGCTCCGACGAGATCGATATCAGCAGGTGCTACATCAAGATATTCATCATCAGTGCTTACGATAATGTCAGTCATCTGCTTATCACCGATGAGTACATCATAGATAGTCCCATTATCTGTAGGTACTCTCAATCCAGTCGAAGCATTGCCTTGAGGATCTACATCGATAAGCAGGATCTTATGCTCTAGTATCGCAAGTGCTGATGCGAAGTTAATAGCTGTGGTAGTCTTGCCGACACCTCCTTTTTGGTTAGCTATAGCGATTACTTTACCCATTTGCTCTAAATAATTATACGGTTATACTCTCATCAATGTCTAATAAGAGCAATTCGTTTCCTTTCTCTGCGAAATAATCAATCGCAGCATTCTTATCTATTTTGATCGGGGGGAAGGTGTCATAGTGACAACCCATCACTCGTTTGCATTGTACAAATTCTGCTGCGAGACATGCATCCTTGTATCCCATCGTGAAGACATTGCCTATTGGTAGGATGGCAAGGTCTAGTTGTTGGCACATAAGAGGGATCAGTTTCATATCTAGGGTAAGTGCCGTATCACCAGCGAGGTAGATACACTTCTCACTATTAGAGATCACGAAGCCTACTGGGTTACCTCCATAGCTCCCATCTGGAAACGAACTAGAGTGTACGGCATTGACAGCTTTGATCATGACACTATTGATGTTAATCTCACCTCCATGATTCATAGGGATACCTTCATAGCCCTTATCTACAAAGAAAGTGGTGACTTCATAGTTAGAGATGACTTTGCAATTGTAAAGTTTGAGCAGATCTTCAACGTTGAGGATATGATCTTGATGGGCATGAGTGACAAGGATATAATCTATCTTGCGAGGTAACTCTGGTAGCCCTTCCGGAAAAAATGGATCAACCAGAAGCGTTATATCGTCAATATCAATGAGGTGGGTATTATGACCGAGATACTTGAGTTTCATTTTAATGATTCTATTTTTCACAAATGTAGGAATATTGGCTACTTTTTATCAACATTACACCAATTGAATCAACTATTCTTTTTTAACCTCGTTCTAATTGCTCACTATTAAATCTATACATGACAAAATTAACAATCATAAGCTGCACCAATAGACCAGAAAGTCGATCTCTTGCAGTATCCAGAGCTTATCAATCCTATGCAGATTCGCATTGGGATGAAGTGGAAGTTGTATCACTCGAGCAACTCAACGGCATGAAAATCGATGCGTTAATGTATCAATCAGAGTCCCAAGACCCTCTCTTAGCAAAGTTTCAAGACGAAGTATTCTTGAGTAATAACCATTTTCTGTTCGTACTTGCTGAGTACAATGGGACATTTCCAGGTGTCTTCAAGCTAATGATAGATGCAATCTCCATTAGAGATAAGGAGGGATGTTTCTATGGCAAGACAGTAGCGATGATTGGTGTTGCTGCAGGACGGAGTGGCAATATCAGAGGGATGGATCAACTGACGAATGCCCTCAACTATCTAGGGATGAAAGTATTCGAACAAAAGATACCTATATCACAAATCCACACTGTCTTAGATGATACTACAGGGATGTTGGATGATAATACCAAAGATGCACTCACAAAACACTCGCAGGAATATCGTTCGTTTGTCTAGAGTTATTAATTTTGTATGGATAACTCATTGCCAGAGCAAACTACTCTGATCAATTACTTTTACAACTGATTAAATCTAAAATCAATGAAATACGGAATACTAATTGCAATATTATCTATCGCTATCATCGCATGTAACAGCGGGAGCACAGATATGGCACAAGGTGCTCAAGCTCCAGCTGCAAAGAAGAATGTGGATCGACCTACAGGTGGATTGTATACCAACTATGTGGATAATCCAACGACTATCAATCAGAAAGATGAAAATTCAATAATTGAATTTGCTACTGAGAAGGGTCTCGATTGTGATCGTATGTCAAATGGCGTCTATGTCTGCAATCAAACAAAAGGCTCTGGACCTCAGATCAAGTCTGGTGGACCTGTGAGGGCTCACTACAAGGGCTACTTCTTCAATGGTACAGAGTTTGACTCAAGCTACAAGCGTAATAAACCACTCGAGTTCAAAGTAGGTCAGATGATCTCTGGATGGAATGAATGGCTCGTCACAGTCACTGAAGGGACTAAAGCTACTCTCCTTATCCCATCAGCTAAAGCGTACGGATCAAGAGATAGAGGTACTATACCACCGAATACACCCCTAGCATTCGATGTAGAAGTACTACTCAATGCTCAATAATACGTTCAATAAGAATTAAAAAAGAGGTGATTTCATTGAGTTGAAATCACCTCTTTTGTTTTGAACAGACTCTTATTCTTCTTATTCAAATATCCGTCGTAGATCAGGTTTTGATTATTACTTGAGGAGTTCGATGAGTTGATTAGCGAGCTCTATGCCGATGTTTTCTTGGGCTTCGCCTGTAGATGCTCCGATATGAGGTGTGAGGGAGATATTTGGATTATTAAGAATATCTACTCTAGGGCTAGGCTCTCCTACGAATACATCAAGTCCCACACTTGCTAACTTTCCAGACTGGAGGGCAGCAAGCATTGCATCTTCATCTACTGTGCCACCTCTAGAGGCATTGAGGAGTACAGCACCATCTTTGATTTTGCCGAATTCTACATCACCGAGTATAGGCTTGTCTAGTGACGGGACATGTAGCGAGATATAGTCAGACTGTGCAAGGAGATCATCCATACTGATATTATCAATCGTATATGATAATGAGATGTCGGCGACTTCCAAATTGATTTCTTTATTCTGTCCAGAGATATCACTCCCGATCACTTTCATCCCTACACCCAATGCTATCTTAGCGACTTCACATCCGATACGGCCCAATCCGATGATTCCCATTGTTTTGCCTTTGAGCTCGACGCCTGATGAGTAGCTTTTCTTTAACCCTTTAAATTGAGTATTCCCCTCGACAGGCATCTCACGATTTGCTTTATGAAGAGATCTTGATACCGAAAATGCATGGCTAAATACAAGCTCAGCAACACTTCTAGACGATGCAGCTGGTGTATTGATAACTTTCACACCATTTTCTCTGGCGTATTGCACATCGATATTATCTAGTCCAACTCCACCTCTTCCTATCACCTTGAGGTTGGGGCAAAGCTTGATGAGATCTTCTCTTACTTTAGTAGCTGATCTTACACAGATTGCATGATATGCTGGGAGTTCTGATGGTAGATTACTTTGTTCAATCTTGCTTGTACTGACATCGTGACCAGCATCTTGCAGCATTTTGAGACCAGTAGGGTGGATTCCGTCGTTGATTAAGATTTTTGCCATTGAATGGTGATTTATTTATGATGATAATTTCATTGCAAAAATGGGCTATTTCAGTGAATAAAGTACCAAATTATAAAGCATAATCTTCAGATGTTAGGTGATTGTTTAGAATCTTAAGCCTTCGTAATCACGGAGAATAATTGCTATTTTCAACTCTTACGATCCCTCTTTCTCTGATACGTAAAGCAAAGTGCAAACATTATGGATGAAAAGCTGTCCGATTTGCAATAATATTTGGTAGTGGAAGGGGTGAGGTGGGAGAGGCTGCTCTTAGAGTTATGTGTTATACTATGTTGTCTAGAGTGGTTGATATTGCAGTGAGTAAGTGAGTGTTGAAGGGAATTAATATCTATGACATCCAACCACATGATCGTCTATCATACCAACAGCTTGCATGTATGCATAGCAAATTGTTGATCCTACAAACTTGAATCCCTTCTTCTTCAGAGCCTTACTCATCGTATCTGATTCGGGAGAGGTTGCTCTGACTTCGTCAATTGTCTTTGGGTGAGTTTTGATTGGTTTGTGATCAACAAATTGCCAGATGTAATCGCTAAAGCTCCCATAGTCTTGTTGTACTTGCAAGTAAAGTTTAGCATTGGTGACTGCACTATTGACTTTTAGTTTGTTTCTGATGATGCCAGGATCTGCAAGTAGTGAGTCGATCTTGTTTTGGTTGTAATTAGCGATTCGATTAGGATCGAAATTATGAAATGCTAATCGATAATTTTCTCTCTTTTTGAGTACAGTAGACCAGCTGAGTCCTGCTTGTGCACCTTCCAATATCAAGAACTCAAACAAGATGTTATCATCATAGACCGGAACTCCCCATTCTTCGTCGTGGTACTTTGTATCGAGTGTTGAGCTGAGACACCATTCGCATCTTTTGATTATTGACATACGCTATGAGTTACATTTTTTGTAAATGTATTCATTTTTTTATCCACTGCTCTTAGAGACCTAGAGGGTAAGTACTGCTGTGTAAGTCATGGGATCTCACAAAATGATGAAATCGAATAAACTCTTATCCTAAGTCATCTCCAGAAAAATAGAATGGTAACAATGACTTGATATTAGGAAAGAGAAATACTTCATCTGCTTGCGAAGAAATAAAGATCTGTATATCACCACCATACTTGAGCTCAGTCTCCAATATGACTTGTCTACAAGCACCACAAGGAGAAGGAGGACGATTGTGAGTTGGTACTACATTGACATGTACCGCTAGGGCTTTGACTGGTACACCTGGATGGAGGATGGCAGCATTGTATATGGCTACCTGCTCAGCACATGTACACATCGGGTATGCGGCATTCTCTTGATTAGCTCCTTGGATGATTGCATCATTGTCCTTCATCATCACAGCGGCACCGACTTTGAAATTGCTATATGGAGCATGTGCTAAGTTACATGCTGACTTGGCGGCATTGATCAATGGTAGATATTGTTGATCAAGTGCCTTATCTCTGATAGAATCAAAAATATTATAAGAGAGGTTGAGTGACTTTACTTTCATTTTTAGTACCTTACATATTCTGGACAATCAGTTAAGATAAACAAACCACAACTAACCAATGAGTATAATTATAGGCGGATGCGGGAGCTCTGGCAGTTCATTGCTGCGACAAGTCCTTAATAGACATTCTGACGTCTATATTGCTCCTGAGACACATATTTTTGCAAAAAATCGAATTTATAGAGATTGGGCTTCAGCCAAAGATCAGCTAACAAAGCGATCCGTATTTGGGCTAAGGTCATCTGGTCTCACTCTGTTCACTGGCTTTGATCTCAGGCAGAGTGAGTTCAAAGGCTTACATATCAAAGAGATGGAAAAATCATCCTTTGACTCGTTTGTTTTAGACCTGTTTGGTCAAGCCAAAGAGAGAACAGGGAAGGCTATCTGGGGAGAGAAGACTCCTAACAATATCTATCACTTTAGAGATATCTTGGCTCAGGTGTCAGAGAGTAGATGTATCATGACTACTCGTGACCCTTATGATAATATCGCTTCACTCGTAAGTCGAGGATATTCAGTTACATATTCTGTCAGTCGATATTTACTCAGTAATGCATTTGGCCTCCGAGCCATCAAATCACCAGACCTCCATATCATCCAATACGAAGACCTAGTCAGCTCTCCTCAGTCCACACTAGAGAAGTTAATGACCAATCTCAATCTGTCATACCAATCAGATATGCTCAATCCGGGTAAGGCAAGTGAGGATGACAGTACCCAGATGCAAGGGTGGACTCTTGATGAATCCCAACCCATTGAAGATACGGCAGTTGGTCGCTTTGATGCTTTGGATTCGGATCTCCAAGCACGGATACGAAGAGCATGTTACAAGCTGCAAATCAAACCAGCAATAACAGAAAAGTTTGGTCTAAAGAAAAATATCAAAGCGATCGCTAAAAAGCTACAGTACAATTATCGTGGCAAAGGTGAGCTCAAAGATGATTGTAAATGGATGTCAAGAGAACTATCAAAAATTAGACTGAAGCGATCTATCAGAGGGTATGGACAACCGTTCAATAACTTCCCAATCGAAGTAGCTGAGTAGATGACACTCAAGGATTACTTCTATACTGAGCTTGAACCAATCTATGGACTTGGTGAGACCACTGCTATGTGGAAGCATCTTGCTATCTACCGACTCAAGTCTAATCGAAGTGACTCAGATCTCAAGACTGAAATCAAGAAACTCAAACAGAATTATCCGATTCAATACATTACAGGCGAATCTGCATTCTATGACTTATTATTGAGTGTGACTCCAGATGTCCTGATCCCAAGGCCAGAGACTGAGGAATTAGTCGATTGGGTGATCAAGGACTACAGGGATAGCAAACAGCTCTCAATACTCGATATCGGTACTGGTAGTGGTTGTATCATCCTGACTCTAGGGAGACATCTCAACTGTCAGCTTTGCCTTGGTGTAGATATTAGCTCAGGAGCACTGGATGTAGCACGTCACAATGCGATAGCTAATGATGTGAAGGTAGACTTCCGTCAAATGGATATCTTGAATACTAAGATTGAAGAGATCCCTAAAGTAGATATCATAGTCTCTAATCCACCATACATCTCTAAGTCCGAGCAATCAGAAATGACTAAGTCAACTCTAGACCATGAGCCAGATATAGCTCTCTATGGACCTGATCATGACCCACTCCGATTCTATACGTGGATAGCTAACTCAGGCAGTATGATACTCAATCCTAATGGTGTCATCTATGTCGAATTGAATGCGTTAGCACATCATGAAATACTTGCGATCTTTGAGGAGAATAAGTGGGAGACAGAGATGCGAAAAGATATCTATGGTCATTGGAGAATGTTGAAAGCAAAGATGAGAAGTAGTTAATAATCTGAATATGCGTAGATCAGTCAGGACGACATTGTCAACTCAATCCAAGCGTTATATCTCCAGATATCAACTCTCATAATCTAGATCGATAGCTCCAAACTGAACAACAATTATCATTGTCATGAAAATACGCTAAGATGAAAAAAGTAGGAATTGGATTACTTGCCATTATCGGAGTCTTCATCATTCTCCTTGTAATCAATCGTCACAAGCTGACGAGATTATTGGCAGTGAATACGCTATTTGATGAAGAAAATATCATTGATAATTTTCAGAATATGGATCAAATCTTTGATGTTAGTCAGATCGGTCTCCCTGTACAATCGGTCAGTATCCCCAATGCATCGAGTGAGTATCGCTTGCCGACCACCATTACAGTGAATAATAAGGAATGCAATGTCAAGGATTATCTGGAAGAGACTGCTACGGAGGGATTGATAATAATCCAGCATGATAGCATACTGCATGAGTCATACTACCTTGGGCTAGAGCCTGATGAGTTGCATATCTCTTGGTCGATGTCTAAGTCATTCGTCAGTCTGCTAATCGGGATGTTGGTAGATGAGGGCAAGCTACATCTGGAGATGGAGGTGCAGGAGATCCTTCCACAGTTTGCCAAGAGTGGATATGACGGAGTCACTATCAAGCACTTACTCAACATGAGTTCTGGTGTCGCATTTAACGAAGATTATGGTGACTTCTACTCTGATATTAATCGCTTTGGACGTGCATTTGCTCTTGGAACTCCGCTCGAAGATTTTGCTAAGAGCTTGAAGAATGGGAAGACTCCTGGGACATACAACCACTATGTCAGCATCGATACCCAAGTACTCGGTCTACTGATCGTCAAAGTGACAGGACAGAGTATTACTCAATTGACACAAGATCGAATCTGGGAGCCAATGGGTATGGAATGTCCTGCAACATGGATTGTAGATAATACTCAGATGGAAGTAGTCCTTGGCGGGATGAATGCTTGTCTCAGGGACTATGCCAAGCTCGGACTGCTCTATCTCAATGATGGAATGTATAATGGCAGCCAATTAGTCTCTCAGTCATGGATAGAGGCTAGTCTTACTCCTGACGAACCACATCTCATGCCAAATCAAAGTGAACTCTCAAGCAGTCTATATGGGTATGGATATCAATGGTGGCTACCTCAATATCCGTCAAATGACTTCTTTGCCACAGGTATCTATAACCAATTCGTCTATGTGAATAGAGAGAAAGAGTTAGTCATCGCCAAACTGTCAGCAGATGCTCGCTATCGCCATGATAAGAAAGCAATCAAGGCTGGCCATATCGACTTCTTTCAGTCTTTGGCAAGTGAGTTCTGACATGGATAGATATCAGCTATCGGGGATGCTCTCTACGGCAGTATGAGTCTTACTCTAGGTAAATTTTTACTCTCAATTCAATCATTCCCAATTCATAGTGAATGGATTGACGTTTGTCGAAGTATCGAGCATTGTTCTGTGTTTTTCTTTTACCTTTGCCCAATCATCAAACTACTCACTGAGTCAACCTAAAATATGGATAAGAATCAAAGTGTAGGCTTGCTATTGATGCTCGCCTTATTACTTGGATGGTTTTACTATACAGCACCATCTGCCGAAGAGATCGAAGAACAGAGAAGGATTCAAGATTCTATAGCACTTGCTACACAACCTGTCAATACTCAGAATCAAGCTAATCAGAGTACTTCTGCACCACTCTTCACACCTGATGACTCACTAGCAGGTACTAGCTCTGATGCAGCGTCAGTATCAGGAGATACACTCTCATCAGCTGGGCAGCCTCAAGCAGCGACTAACCCGATAGCCAAGGCTCGCAGCTATACTCTCAAGAATGATAAGATGACTGTGACCTTCAATAGTCAAGGGGGATACCCATCTTCCATCGTACTGCAGGATTACAATAAGATCGCTGCGGATCAAGAAAATAATGAGATCAAGTTGCCTCTCGATTTGATGGCAGATGATAAGAATAAGTTTGAGTTCTTATTGCCAATCAAAGGGAAGGGACCAGTGAGTACTCGACAGATGCTCTTCGATGCAAATGAGTCAGATCAAAGCATAACATTCACGACAAGACTTGGAGGAGGAGCTACCTTTACACAGACATATGTCCTCAATGATGACTATACGATAGACTACACGATTGGTGGTAATCAACTCGGGCAAGCACTAGAGAGTGGGACCAATACGATACAGTTTAATTGGGAGCAATACCTCGATAAGTTAGAGAAGAATGTCCAATTTGAAAAGTACTATTCTACCGTCTACTTCAAACCCACAGATGATGATTCTGAATATTGCAATTGTAGAGGAGATGGAGATGAAGAGTCTGATGAGAAAATAAAGTGGATTAGTCATGCTAACCAATTTTTCAATACGTCAATCATCGCCAACTCTAACCCATTTGAAGGTGGACAGTTCAATACCAAAATGATGGAGGAGGATGCCTCTTCTATCAAGTGGACATCTTCTAAGACAGCTCTTTCGTTTGCAGGATCGCAAGTAAGTCAAAACTTTACGATATACGCTGGACCGAATGAGTTCAACACTCTCAAATCTTATGGGGTTGGCTTAGAAGAAGTTATTCCGTTTGGTCGATCTATCTTTGGAGCTATTAATAGATGGGTGATCAGACCTTCATTTGATTTTCTCTCTAAGTTTATTGGGAGTAAGGGTGTCGTCATTATCGTATTGATATTTATCATCAAGATGTTGCTCTATCCGCTGACATATAAGATGCTTCATAGTCAAGCTAAAATGGGTGCTCTTAAACCAAAGTTAGCTGGATTGACAGAAAAGTTTAAAGATGATCCTCAAAAGAAACAAGTAGAGACAATGTCAATCTACAGAGAGTATGGAGTCTCTCCACTTGGTGGATGTATGCCTATGGTCGTACAGATGCCAATATGGTATGCATTGTTTAGATTCTTTCCAGCCTCCATTACATTTAGGCAAGAGCCATTCTTGTGGGCCACTGACTTATCTTCGTATGATGTCATCGCAACTCTACCATTCACGATTCCAGCATTTGGGTCGCATATCAGTCTCTTTACTGTACTCTGGGCAGTGACTACGGTCTTGTATACCTACTACAACACTAAGCATATGGATATGTCAGCGAATCCAGCAATGAAGTATGTACAGTATGCCATGCCATTAATGTTCCTTGTGTTTTTCAATAATTACGCTTCAGGTTTGACATGCTATATGTTCTTTAGTAACTTATTCAATATCTTACAGACGGTGATCACGAAGAAATTTGTCTTCAACGATGAGAAGATATTAGCTCAGTTAGAGGAGAATAAAGGGAAGAACAAGGATAAACCCAAAACTGGTTTTCAAGCTAGACTGGAGCAAGCCATGAAAGACTCTCAAGAAGTTGCTAAGAAAAGAGAAGCTGCTAAAAAGAAAAAGAAGAAATAACTATTCTATAGGATTATATGGAGATTACCGTTGGTATAATAGGTGCTGGGTCATTTGGCTTGACCATGGCTAAGCTGGCTTCTGCTAATGCCAAGGTAATTATCTATAGTCGGAGTACGGACAAGGTCAATGCAATCAATACTAAGCAGCGACTCGGCAATATCAAACTCAATGACAATATCACTGCCATAACAGATCTAGAAGTACTAGCTAAGCAGTGCAAGTTGATCATGCCTGTGATACCAGCTGCAAGTATGAGGGTACTCTTTGAGCAGTTGAGTGACTACCTAGACCCTTCACACTTTGTGATCCATGCGACCAAAGGTCTTGATTACAACCCTGAAGAGAAGATTAGCAAGCAGAATGTATTTACCATGAGTCAGGTCATCTCTCAGACATCTAGTGTAGTACGTATAGGATGTGTGTCAGGACCTAACCTCGCCAAAGAGATACTCGAAGAACAGCCGACAGCTACTGTTGTGGCTTCGGAGTATGATGAAGTGATCAATATCGGCAGGACTGTCCTATCAAGTAATAAGTTTTTTGTATTCGGATCACACGAGATATACGGTATAGAACTAGCCGGAGCATTGAAGAATGTCTTCTCGATCGGTACAGGACTCTTGGCAGGGATAGGGCTAGGCAAGAATCTTCAAGCACTGATGCTGACACGTGGACTGCAAGAGATGATAAAGCTAGGTGAGGCTCTTGGAGCTGACAAAGCCCCATTCTTAGGAAGTGCAGGGATCGGAGATCTGATCGCAACAGCAACGAGTACGAGCAGTCGTAACTATCGATTTGGGACTCTAATTGCTCAGGGCAAAACGATAGAAGAGGCCAAAGAAGTCGTCAAGGAAGTAGCCGAAGGCGTACATACTCTCAAGGTGGTAAGAGCTCTAGCTAAAGACTTAAAGATGACATTGCCTATTTGCGAGTTTATCTATCAGATTGTACATAATAATTATCCACTCACCAAGGCACTAGACCGTATCATGTTCTATCCTTCTACGACCGATGTAGAATTTCTATAGAATACCGCCAATTACTAACCTTTTAAGAGCTGCAATGCGTGAAGAAGAAGATTGACATAAACTAAACGACTGATGATTAATGAAATATGTTGCAATTTTATTCGCTTAATTAAAGTAAGTATTTTACATACAGCCTAGAATGAAGTAAATACATATCGTCTTTAGTAAGAAACTTTTAGAGAGATAAGTCACTTATAGAAATGAATGTGTAACTTTCGGAATATTTCAAATAAGTATAATATATAAATATGGCTAATAATAAAAACAAAACATTTTGGCAAAAGCCAGAAGGGAAGACTGGAGCAATCTTTTTGGTAGGGATATTTGCACTTATCGCATACTCGGTACTCTCTATCGGGATAGGAGCAATCGTTGCATTCGGAGCATCATTGATAGGTAAGATTGCAATCTTTGGGGCATTGGCTCTGCTCATCTTTATGGCCATAGATAGCAAGTCTCGTACTGTCATCAGTTACATGTACCAGAGTATTATGCGTAAGATCACAGGAATCTTTGTGACGATAGACCCGATCGGTATCTTGAAGAATTATGTCCATGACATGGAGAAAAATCTCAAGAAACTCGGTAAGCAAATCGGAGGAATCAAAGGTCAAATGAGACAGCTCAAAACGAATGTCACTACAAATAACGCAGAGATCGAAAAGAATATGAGCATTGCTCGTCAAGCCAAAAAAATTGGCGACGAAAAACAGCTCATCCTCTCATCTCGGAAGGCTGCAAGACTCAAAGAGTCTAATACGAAGTATGTCGCATTGCATAAGAAACTCAGTGTACTCTATAGAGTGTTGACCAAGATGTATACTAACTCTGAGATACTCCTCGAGGATACTAAAGATCAAGTCAGAGTCAAGGAGCAAGAAGCAAAAGCGATCAAGGCATCACACTCAGCGATGAGATCAGCAATGAGTATTATCAAAGGTGATCCAGATAAGAGAGCAATGTTTGACCAAGCTATGGGACATATCACCGATGATGTAGCCAATAAGGTAGGAGAGATGGAGCAATTCATGGAAATGTCGTCTGACTTCATGAATAGTATAGATATTCAGAATGGTATGTTTGAAGAGAAAGGTCTCAAAATGCTCGAAGAATATGAAAAGAAAAGTACATTAATGTTACTCGGTGGCGCTGAAGATGCAAGTGAGACTCTTGAGCTTGACAATAGAGAGCTCGACGCAGAGATCAGAAAAGCATCAAGTAACGATGACTACGAAAGCCTATTCGACTAGATGATAAGGAAGTCTACAGAGATATTGAATAGTGGAATGCTGATACTCATCGTATCAGCATTCTTTATTAGTGGCTGTAAGATAGATACTTCTAAGAGACAACAGCAAGACATCCACTCCTCTGGAGGCTATATCAAGATCAGCGGTAAGACGATGGGCACTACGTATCATATTACTTATGAGTCCAACCCTAGAGTCAAGCAAGAGTCTATAGACAGACTATTGTTGGATATCAACCAAAGTGTGAGTACATATGTGCCTTCATCGGAGATTTCACAATTTAACCAAGGTACTGGACCATTACTATTGATGTCGGTCTCTGGAGAGAAGGCAACACAACAGATGAAGTCTACTGGACAGATAACTCCTGTGGATAGTTACCATCACTTTGAGTCTAACCTGAGGGCTTCACAGATTATCTTTGATCAGAGTGATAGGCTCTTCGATCCGACTGTAATGCCGTTAGTCAATTACTGGGGCTTCGGTTATCAAGGACATGACGCAGTCGCTGAGGTTAACCACGACACTGTAGCGCTACTGAGACAAGCCGTAGGACTAGATGGAGTAAGTATAGAGAGGATAGGGCAGACTGTTGTAGTCAATAAGGATAATCCCAAGACTCAGATTGACTTCAGTGCTATAGCTAAAGGATATGCAGTTGACATAATCATACAATATCTCCAGTCATGCATGGTCAATAATGCCCTTGTCGAGATTGGTGGAGAGAGTGCAACTCTTGGACTGAACGCCTCTCATCTACCATGGACGATCGGAATCAATACTCCAAGCACTCAAGCAAGTATCTATGACTTTGAAGTCATCGTCAACCTCAGTAATGTTGCACTCGCATCATCTGGTAACTACCGCAATTATAGACTGATAGATGGTAAGAGATATGGGCACGAGATCAGCCCAGTGACGGGTTATCCTAC
>CALLAW010000028.1 GCA_938001865.1 uncultured Saprospiraceae bacterium
TTTGCTCGTATTCGTATTTTTTATCTTAAATCTAGGACTTAATGCTCAATTAGTCACTGGAAGTCAATTTACAGAAGATATCATTGGTACAGATGTCCTCACTAATGAGGAAGTCAATGTACAACAATGGCTATCAGAAGGCAAAATTGTAATAATTGATGTATTCGCTACATGGTGTGGTCCTTGTTGGGGCTTCCATACTTCTGGTGTATTGGAAGATCTCTATGAGGAACATGGTCCTGAAGGATCAGATAAAATCAGGATCTTAGGAATAGAAGCTGATAGTCTCACGACATTGACTGACTTGTATGAGGATACTTTTTTGTCTTTTGGTAACTGGACTATCAATCAAGAAACTGGCGAAAACCTCCATTACAATATCATAGATAACTCGGAGGCAGGTATGACTTTAGATATCAATTACTACCCTACACTGTATATCATATATCCTGACCAAGAAATTATAGAGGTTGGTTCATTTTCTCCTGATCCTCGTTTCATTGAGGAGTTTTGGTTGAGTTCAATTGGTGAGTTGGATGCACCTTTTACAAGCCTCGGGACAGACGTTCAGTCTGATATCTTCTGCGACTCCCATTATGTGCCACAGATAGAAGCTACGATCACTAACACCAATAGAGATGCAATAGAATCTGGGAAATTGTCAGTGGTGGTTAACAACGTCGAAATTCAAACTATTGAAATAGGAGAAATAGCACCTTACATGGAAAAGGTAATATTGATTGACAGCTTCCTCATCTCTGAGGAAAGTGAAGTTTCCGTATCTGTATCCGAAGTGAATGGATTACAAGGCATAGGTGAACCAAACTCAGCAACATTCAATCAACTTCCTATTATAAGCAGTATTGACAAAGATTTTGAGAGTGATTCATTACAAATAATAGAAGGTATGTCACATGATGTTCCAACTGGGGCCTCAGTACTCAATGCTGGCGTATTGAATGTAAATGCACCATTAGGTGGATATACCGATTCAGAACAGTGCTTAGCTGTAAATTTCTGGCAATGGTCTAATTCGCCAAATTCAGGGAATCCTCTTGACGCTTCGATTATATTTCTGAGTCAGCTAGAAGTGTCAGATCAGACCAGTCTATTGAATTTTGACTATGCATACACGACATGGGACGGCTCTAATGATGTTCTATCTATAGAGGTATCTACTGATTGTGGTGACAGTTGGACTTCACTCTGGTCCAAGTCAGGGAGTGATCTAGCTACAGCTCCAGAGATTAACTCAGACGATACTTGGTGGGTGCCAGACACATCTGATGATTGGGCTTCGGCAGGAGTCAGTCTAGAGGATTATATTGGACAAGTAATCAGAATTAGGTTGTTCCTGACATCAGATTGGGGAGATAATCTCTACATAGATAATATCCGTACTCAAGGAATCTCCTCTGCAGATGATTTGGAAGATGCAATCGGATTAAGTATCTACCCCAATCCTACATCTGACCTCATAAATGTAGAGTTAAACCTAGAAACTTCTCTACCAGTTACACTCTCTCTTTACAATCAGATGGGACAATTAATAGCTCAGCAGATACAACCTCTAGCGCAGTCTGGGCATCAAAGAGTGACAATAGATACAGATAATATTAACTCTGGTGTCTATAACTTGAAGATAAACATAGGAGAAAACGATCTAGACCAAAAAGTAGTCATCATCAAATAATGACCTTAATCATTAATTCACATCTAATTTCACGAATATATCATCAATTAATATCAAATAAAACAAAATGAAAACACTTAAATTCACAGTACTTTCAATCTTAATGTGTTTGATGACATCAAGTACTATGGCTCAATTTGATTCCTGTCAACTCCTAATTGGAGGTAATGTTTCTGATCATTTGGTAAGTATGGACGGTGTGATCGAAGAGATCAATATTGATAGCCCATACATTTACAATGAAGTTAACGGTAACTTTCTCTATTATTTGCATTTTTATGATAATGCCAAAATAGAAAGACATGATCTCACCACACAAGAAATCACCACTATTGATATAGATACTACTGGTGAGATAGACTATTACATCAGCTTCAAAATAATAGACGACACACGTATAGCACTCCTTGATAATAGAAAAGATGAAGTTTATATTATAGACATGGAAGGTAATTTTCTTGCTACAATAGAGCTCCCTAATTCCACTACTTCTTGGCAAAATCTATATGCGGCTATCCTTGACAATGAACTCATAGTATCAGAAAACGGGGTAAAAGAACTCTATGCTATAGATCTCAATACTTACGAACGAAGACTCTATGCAGATTTGAGCTCTTTGACCGATTTTGTAGGGTTTATTAAAATATTTAGTGATAGTGTCTATGTATCTACGAGATCTAGCATCTACTTACTACCTGAAGACTCTGACCCCGTAGAGCTTGTTAACTTAAATGGTGAGAACAATATCAGTGGTTTAGATGTACGGGGTGAATATTTGTTTTTTCAAACCAATTTTGGAGGAAATATCTATTATGCAAAGGCGCCAGATTATACACCAGTCTTGATAACTTCTGAGCTACAACAATTTGATTTAAGGTATTTGACCCTGTTGACACCAGATTGTATAGAGGCGATTAGCAGTACGAAGGAAGTTGCGATCCAAGAGTTCGCTATCTTCCCTAATCCTGCTACAGATCAGGTCTGTATCACGGATGATCTTCCTGGAGACTTTACAGTAAAGATATTCGCGACGAATGGTAAATTAGAGAAAACAAGCAAAAACTCTAAATGCACAAATATTGAAGATCTGAGTAAAGGTCTCTATCTCATCGAAGTGACAAGTGAAGATGCAATCTACCAGTCTCAGAAGTTAGTGATTGAGTAATAGAAATACTCACTCTTAACTCGAACAGAATTCACTCAGATAAAACAAATGAGCTCAATTTTAGCAATTGAGCTCATTTGTTTTTTGGGATATCTCCTAACCAGGTTGTAATCTAGAGATACCTATTATGATCTCTCATTACGAATTTACCAACTTGAGGAATTCTTCTTCTGTCATGATCTGAACAGTACCAATTGCCTCTGCCTTTTTGAGTTTTGACCCTGCTTTTTCTCCAGCTACTAGGATATTGAGTTTTGATGATATCCCACTGAGTGTCTTGGCCCCTGCTCTCTCAGCGATCTGTTGAGCTTCTTTGCGTCCCATCGTCTGGAGGGTACCTGTGAAGAGGATGGTCTTACCGGCAAGAGGAGCATCCTCAGAGACATTGAGTGGTTTGTCCGCATCGAGCTGCGTGAGATTGACACCATAGGACTCCATGCGGAGTAGCATGTCGATATTGTCTTGATCGGCAAAGTATGCCACCATATTATTAGCGAGTACAGGACCGATATCCTTGATGTTTTCAAACTCTTCTACCGTCCATGTCTGATAGTCAAGGACGTGATTGACTTCTTGGGCTAAGAGCTTACTTCCCTTTTTACCTAAGTGATGGATCGTCAGACTATGAAGCAATCGATGGATTGGATTTTGTTTTGCTTTATCGATTGCTTTGCTCAATTTCTCAACTGATCGTTTGCCAAATCCTTCTAGAGCTTCGATTAGACTATAATCGAGATCGTAGATATCACTCATATCTCTCAGCCAGCCATGCTCGTAAAATTTCTCAACATACGACTTACCAAACCCATCTATATCCATTGCATCCTTAGAGACATGAAAGATCATTTGTTGGAGTTGTTGCTCTCCACAGGTACACTTGGGACATCGCCAAGCTGCCTCACCTTCTTCTCTGATAAGAGTGATCGATTGCTCTTCATTTTGTGGACACACTTCAGGAAAAAAAATCTTCTGCTCACTCCCGTCTCTGAGATCTGGGAGGGCCTTGACGATATATGGGATGACATCTCCAGCTCTCTCTACCACGACAGTATCTCCGATGTGGAGGTCCCTCGCTGTGATGAAATCTTCATTGTGGAGTGACACTGACGATACTGTGACTCCTGCAAGTTGGACAGGGTCTAGCTTGGCTACTGGGGTGACTGATCCTATCTTTCCTATTTGGTATTCTATCCCTATCAACTTCGTCGTTGCTTGCTTTGCCTTGAACTTGTAGGCGATAGCCCACTT
Organism: uncultured Saprospiraceae bacterium; assembly: GCA_938001865.1. Lineage (GTDB taxonomy): Bacteria > Bacteroidota > Bacteroidia > Chitinophagales > Saprospiraceae > JAHDHH01. The sequence continues at coordinate 4,107 of CALLAW010000028.1, forward strand.
AGGATGATGCTGTGTGTAGCCGATGGTGTCTTGGAGTGCTAGATCATTGACCTTGACCACCATACCATCTATCTCGTAGTCATAAGAGTCTCGCTTATCCTCCCACTCTACACAGAAGTCGATTGCTTCTTGGATAGTAGTGCAGAGTTTGGCACCCTCACCTGGAGTCTTGAATCCGAGATTAGCTAAGAGCTGCAAAGTATCATAGTGAGTCTTAAGCTTTGGTAATAGATCATTGCCATCCTTATCTATCGCATAGCCAAGTTGGAAGACAAAGGTCTGTATCTTTCTGATCTTTGTCTCATTGGCATCCTTAGTCCTCAGACCACCTGTCGCAGCATTTCGCGGATTAGCGAAGAGGTCTTGATCATTCTCGAGTCTATCTTTATTGATCTGATCAAAGTCTGGCTTTGAGATGATTGACTCGCCACGCAACTCAGCTTTGACGATCCCATAATCCGAAAATTTTGCCATCAAGGGTACAGACGACATTGCCTTTGCATTCGCAGTCATCTCTTCACCTCTCTGACCATTGCCTCTAGTCGCTGCTCTGATGAGCCGATCATCCTCATAGACAAGTGCTATACTCCCTCCATCATACTTCGGTTCTGCCGTATAGGATACCTTGCTCCCTTCATCGAGAAATGCATTCTTGAGTACTTGCTTGTGGAAGTCTAGAAGGTCATCACCATTGTACGAGTTGCCGAGTGAGAGCATCGGTACGAGGTGTTCAACGGTTACAGAGTCACCCTTGAGATCAGTCGTTACCCGCTGAGTAGGTGAGTCAGCTCTGATCGATGAGAGCTGAGACTCTATTGCCTCCAATTGCTGATAGAGGAGATCATACTCTTGATCACCAATAATAGCTTGGCCATCTACTGAGTATGCCCACTCATGGTAAATGAGTGTATCGACTAAGAGATCATATTCGATC
>CALLAW010000029.1 GCA_938001865.1 uncultured Saprospiraceae bacterium
GCGAGAGTACTCAGTTTGTCGATTCCTATCTGATCCACTCCTTTGAGGATTTCTGCTTTGTACTTTTGATGATTGACTTGGTGTGCTGCTTCATGATCTCTCAGAGCTGTATAACTCTTGTGATGTACGAAGTCATGAAGCATCAGTGCTGCATCGATATACTCTATTTTGAGTCGTTTGGCCTCAGACCGACCTTCTCCTTTGTTGACATTGCTCTGGTTGCCGCCGTGGATACGGAAGAATACGCCAGGCTTGTGTACCCAAGCTATTCCTAGATTTGAAGCAATTCTGAGTACAAACTCATAATCTACCATCTGAGCAATATCTTCATTGAAGGTGCCATAGGTATCGATTAGTGATCTATGGAAGAGGAGGGATGTAGGTTCTCCGAAGATATTCATCAGCACATGGTCAGCTGCGAGCTGCACACATCTCTCTGCTGGGATGAATGCATCGTCATCGTAGTACTTGGAGAGTTTGATGAGATCATTGAGGATGTAATGTTTGATGCCTGGGTTAGCGTCGCTATCTGTGACATATCGTCTATTGCAGATACTCATCTTACAGGCATTGATCTTGCATGCTGTGATCAAGTCTTGGACACAGTCAGTTAGCAGGATATCATCTTGAAATGCAAATTTGATCCAATTGTACTTAGCGAGTTGGAGGCATCTATTCCAGTTGCCCACGAGTCCAAGGTTCTGATCATTGACATGTACGGTGATCCTATCATCGTATCGAGCATACTCTTGAGCAATGGCTACAGTGTCATCACTCGAGCAATCATCTACGATGAGGATTTCTGTAAAGATATATGATTGATCAAGTACACTATCAAGGCACTCTTTGAGATATCTAGCTCCATTGTATGTGGGGATACAGATTGAGATATAGTCGGCCTTAGACTGCATAGAGGTTTTCGATTTTGTGGTACCCTAAGATATTTTCGTATTCCCAATCGATTTGTTCGTTGACGAATGTGAGGTCTTCTTGAGTATAGTGTTTGAGGTATTGTTTTTCTTGATAGTAGGCTGATCTGTCCCACTTTTTATTTGGATTCTTACCGAAGTAACCTTTAGAGAGTTGTACTGGTCCTTTGAGTTTCATCTTGAACTTACCCGCGATGTCGCAGACTGTTATCCTTGGACTTTGGAGGAGCTCTTCATATCTCATGTAGATGATATTGGGCCAAAATTTTTGGAGTTCTTTGACTTTTCTGATTTTGGCACTTCTCAGTTTGATGACATTGGCAAATCGCTGTTGAGTCTCTGGGTTCCTCTCGTAGAGCATCTCAGTCTCATCGGTGACTGGATCTTTGACTAAGTCTCTGACATCATAATTGTCCCCGGTGTAGCATGCCCACTCAGATCGGATAAATTCGCTGAATGTCGTACCGACTAATTGTGGTGCATGATGTGGTTTGCCATGCATGCTGACGAGCCACGAGTATGGATCTTTGAATAGGCAGATGATCAGGTCTTCTGCATTGACCTGATCTTTCATCTGATCTACCTTGGCGAACCCATGCTTCCAACCATATTTGTATCCTACCTTGATATTCTTGATGTTGTGCTCTAGGAGGAAGTGGAGGTAGTTAGTCCCGCTATTCCGTTCGCCGTAGATTTGGATGTATTTTATCATGTTGTTCATGTTACTTAACTGCTACGATTGTGAGGATATCCATACCGAGTATACCGTGATAGAGTGACCAAGCAAATGCTCCATAAGCATCAGAGAATCCTGCTTTCTTTATGTCCTCGAAGAGAGACCATCCATAGAGTCGATAACAGACTCTTGGGATCTGCTTAGTGGTATGGTTGAAGGTGATAGGGTGTAAGATATCGACGCGATCTCCATCCTCTGAGTCGTATGCTCTTACTTGTGTTTTTTTCTGGCCATTGAGGAACGGTACAGAGATGATGAGTTTGCCTCCAGGCTTGAGCAGTCTAGCAGACTCAGTGAGTGATGCCATGTGATCTGGCACGAGGTGCAATTGTTCTGCTTCGATGATGACATCATAGTGTTGGGATTGGAGCCCTGTGTCAGAGGGGTCTATATAGTTACAATCTTTAGTGTCATCTTTCTCATCTATCCATTCACAATTAGTGACTTGTGCTCTTGCTTCCTTGTGAAGGTAGTCACTGATGCCATCTCCGATGCTATTGCAGAGTACGTTGATCTCGGAGTCGTGAGTCTCTGTCTCTTTGAGATATTGCATGATGAGAGCTCTGATCCTACTATTCGTCTTGGTCTCGGGGCAGTAGAGTTCTTCTCTGAGATTGGGCATACCTACACCTCTGTGGATATGATCTCTATTCTCAGATATATGGTAAGTGGTGATGGCTTGTGCTATCTGGTTATAACCACTGATGGTAAATGCACTACTTTGGTTACCGACGATATTTTTTTCGAGGATAAATCGCTTATTGTAGATGCTATTCATCTTATAGGTGTACTTTTTGTACTCTCTATACGATCTGATATGATTGGATTGATACTGCGTCGAATACGGGAATGCGAGTTGAGTACCATTGAGGATCAATCTTCCGTCCTGAGACCTGAATTGTGTCTTGAGTTCTTGTTCGATTTTTTCATTGGTGATCTGATCTAGATTCCAATTGATTCTATTGATCTTCCCTCTGTGTTTGAGGTAAAATTTGTGAAAATTCACATCTTGGAATGCCTTGAACCCACTCTCGGTAGATGTGCCGCTGGTGCCACCTTCGTCATGATAGATCGTCGAGTATGGTGTGACTACGGTCTCTATCCCTTGCTCCCAAGCTGAGTAGCTCAAGTCACTATCTTCGCAGTAGCATGGGTGGAATTGCATGTCAAAGACACCTATATGATTGAGTGTATGTCTGGTGATGTACATACTACACCCTGAGACGTATCCCACCTCTTGGATTGATTGATACTCTGGATTGAGGGGATTTTGGTGTTTGCCGATGTTATTTCCTGAGTAGTTATTATACAGCTCTGAGCCAAACTCCTGGAGTGTTCCGTCTGGATAGAGGATTTTGGACCCTACGATTCCAGTATTTTTACGACAGTAAGCAGTTTTTTGGAGCTCCTCTAACCATCCTTCATTGAGATAGGTGTCATTGTTGACGAGTACGACATCATCCTCAGGATATGCGAGCATCATCTTATTATTAGGGATGACGAAGACTTCATTCATCTCAGAGAGCATCGGGATGATCCGAGGATCGGACTCTGCGACCTCTTGGAGATACTCTTGAGTCCCATCGGTACAGCCATTAGAGTAGGCGAGTACCCTGTATCTTGGATACTTGGTATTACGTTGGATAGATTCGATACATCTCTGCATCAGTCCGAGTCTATTCCAAGTCACGATACAGATGGACACCATTGGTGCTACAGAGTCTACCATTTGCCTTTTGACTTCTTCTGGTCCGACGAGGGCAAGCAATTTTTGTTGTGCTTTCTCAGTCATCTCATCGAAGTCATAGTTACGCTTCAGTGCATTTACCGTCAAGGTGACCATTTCGTCATAATCATCAGTGACCAGACCGTCTACTTCATTTTGGAGTTCGATTCCTTCATTTCCAATGGAGTTAGTGATCACTGGTAACTTATGTGCTATCGCTTCACAGATCTTTCCTTTGATTCCTGCTCCTGCGAGTAGTGGGACGACCGTGACAGCACAGTCTTCATAGAGTTTGTGTAAGTCTTCGTCTTCGATAAATCCTCTAAAGTCTACACCTGGCAACTTACCGAGATCTCTGATCTCTTCTGATGCATGTGATCCAGCTAGGACGACAGTAGCGTCAGGCACATGCTTACGGATCTGTGGGAGGAGTTCTTCGCAGAGTTTCTTCGCTGCGGAGATATTAGGTGTATGTTTGAATCCTCCAAAGAACAGCATTGTATTTTGACCGCGATCGACATACTCTGTTACTGCGATATCATGGACATTAGAGACTACTCTGACATCTGCTGACGGGATTTCTTCTATGATATTTTGCTTGTCTTCTTCGGTGACTGCCCAGATGATCTTCCCTTGATTGTAGGCATGCACTTCATTGAGCATATTTTGCTCGACACCTTCACGGGTAAGGCTCTTATCGATTCCTAGGAGTCGTTCTTCCCTTATCCAGTGGACATCTACACTGTCAAATATGGCAGTGGCCTTGGGATAGAGAGTCATGAGATACTTCGATTGGAAGTATGTAGTGTACCATGCATAGATGATCGCATCGACTCTTGGGAGTTGGAGAGGCACCTCGGGATATTGGTATGTATGGATGTCTATCTCAGAGAGATGTGGACCTTTCAGTACAGTGACACCGATACTATTGAGTTTGTCGATATATTTCTTCTGTTTATCCCCGAGAGTATAGACATAGACATCAAACTCTTCTGCCATGAGCTGGAGCATGAGAGTTGCCCTCCGACCACCACTACTGGTATCATAGTCGGGTAGGTGAGGAGAGAGGAAGAGGACTACTGGTCTTGTAGGTTCGACAGTACCTCTGACGAGATCTTTCTTGTATTGTGCTTCGAGCTTGACGAGTCCTTGTACTTCGTTGGGAGTCTCAGGGACTAGCGATGGTTGCTTCTCTACCGGTGCTATCTGCAGGTCTACTTCGGGGATATTGAGGTCATCTACTTTGCGAGAGAGTATCTCATTGATGACCGGGTTAGTTGTACTGCCTGCACCGTTCAATTTATTGACTAAGAATCTCACTGGGGCAGTCAAGCCAAATCCGAGCTTGTAACTGAGTGAGTCTTTGAGAGCATTAGTATGTTCTTGGATAACTTTGAGAGAGGAAGTGTTGTTGACTGCAGATCCAGCGATCTGAGCTAATGTCCGATCCTTTTGATTGAGGAATCCTTCGATATTGTTGATATGGACTTGCTTGTCATGGATATGAGACTCGAGATCTTTGATTTGTTGGAGTCTTTGCTCTACGATATGGTCTGAGTTACCTCTTTCATTTTGGAGTTGGACGACGTGATCACGGATGAGGGAGAGTTCGCCATTTTTTTCTTCTAGTCTATAGCTGGTATCTTCAAGTTGAGCTTCTAAGGTCTTCATTTTAGAGACAGCGTCATTCTTTTGAGCTGAGTACTTTTCTATCAGTCGTTCTGATCCTTTAGAGAGTTCAAAGAGTTTTTCTTGAGATGTTTTGAGTTCTGCTAATCTTCCTTCTTGTTCTGTCTTGATTGCTTCGAGTTCAGCGAGTGCTTTTTGCTTTTGTTCTACGAGAGTTTTGAACTCTTCGAGCTGCTTACTCGTGATCGCTTCATCATCTTTCAGTGCTTGCAGTGAGGTATTGGCTGCTTGGAGTTGGTCTTTGAGTGAGTCATTGATAGACTTGACCTGAGAGAGTTCTGCTTTGATGCTATGGATATCTTTTCCACTCTGATCGGTGATGTGCTTAGAGAGTTGATCTTTGAGGTCTGCGATTTCGGATTTGAGTGCATAACTCTCTTGGATGACTTCGTCTACTTCTGCGGTTTCTGGCAGATCGATGATACTCTGAGCCTGTGCTAGATTGAGTCTGAGCTTGTCTACTTCATCTTTGAGTCGAACATTTGATTCCATCTTCTGGAGTAAGACTTCTATGGAAGTCTTATTGATGGCAATGTACTCGAGTTTGATTAAGAGAGATTTGATTTGGCTATCAGATTCTGGGAGACTGATATCAATATTGGGATCTGCGACATTGAATACGAGTAGAGGTCTATAATCAGCTGAGTAGTTACCTGAGTAGCTGAGAGGTTGCTTGGAGCCATCTATAAAGTAGAGATCCATGCTGTGGATACGCATGATACAATAGTCATTGATCGGGTCAAACCTCAGTCCTTGGATGTTTTCGATATTTTCGAGGTTAAACTCTAGTTTGCTTTCGTGACCTATTACGACTTGCTTGAGAGAGTTTTCTTCTGTCATTCCTTGACCACTATCGATAAAGAGTTGACCAAAGAATGGACTTTCACCTTCTGGAGCAAACTTGCCTTGCATACTTTGGAAGGCAATAGAGTTCCACTCTAGGATCTCAGAAGTGATCTTATTGAATTTCTTTTGGAGTGGCTTAGATTGATTGCCTTCTCCTGAGAGCTTGCTCAAGAGATCATAGACTCTTTTGGTCGAATCTGGGCAATTTTCGTCTAGACTGTTATCTGCATTTTGATATTTATTGGTATCAATAAATTGATCGATAGTTGCCCCTTGTTGAGCAGTGATTGCAGGGAGTTTGAAGTGGTTCAGTATGGTGCTGAGGTAGTCTTTTGGATTATCGATCAAATCCTCAAACAAGACAACAGCTCTGTCCTCTGACCTACTCAGAGTCTCTAATTGAGAGTAGTATTGGATATAGAGGAGGTAGCTCCTGACCTTCCTTAGATTGGATGATTTGCGGAGACTATTGGCTACGGCTGTTGGGTTCCTGACAGGGATGATTACTTTGATGTCATAGCCGAGAGACTTGAGCACTGATTGATAGATCGGCAATAAGAATGAGAGCCTTGGATCCTTGATGACGATATGGTTGTCATCTCGATACTCTATGCTAATTATTGCTTTGAGTTTTTCCTTGAGCTCAGTTATATTGATTTGGTCAAAGATGTATGCTGAGTTGATAAATGGGCTAGACCACGTCAAGCCCACAGATCTCATAATGCCTTGATTGAACTCAACGATTGTACTATTTTCATAGTAGCCTCTCGGATTATCTACGATGTCTGCAGGTCTGATAGACTGACCTACACTGTATCCGAGTATCTCAAATAATCCTGCAAATGCAGAAGTGCCTGACCTTGGGATACTCGCAATGAGTACAGCTGTTTTGGGGTGTGACATATTCAGAAGTAAGTTTGTGTGGGGTATCGGTACGTGCTATCGTTATTTCTTTTTGACAGCAGTTTTTTTCTTTTTAATTGGCTTTTTTGCGCCAGGTTTTTTTGCTTGTGGCTTCTTTTTTCCAGCCTTTTTAGGTGCTTTCTTAGCTGGCTGTTTGATGCCATGCTTACTCATGAACTTCTGATATGGTTGAAACTTGCCTCCGAGGAGTTTTTTCAGCTCATTTGATCGAGCAGAGATTGTAGTCTTCTGAGTCTTAAGATTTGCCTTTCCGTCCCACTTTTTTGCTTTTTTAAGCGCATTGATTTTCTTACCATACTTCGCATTGATACTTTTGATCCCATCAACTTGCTTTTGAGAGATGCCAAGATTCTTCTTAGCTGCAGCCCAGTATTTGGCAGCTGGCAGCATTTTTTTGCTATTGGTAACTTTTGAAGTTGTTTTTTTCGCTTTTGGTGCACTGTCATTGCAGCTTTGGAATGACAATCCGAAGAGGAGTGTAGCACTGACAAGGAGTAGAGAGTAGAGTTTTAGTCTCATGATCAAGTTGGAGTTAAAAAAAATTATAAATTATTGTCTGATTTAGTGTCTGTTCTATCGACGCTAATCGAGTACAAAAGTAGCGATTTTAAGGCAAAATATTTTTTTGCGCTAAATATTAATCTGATTTAACATTCTTACAGTAAATCAGCCCAAAAATAAACAATTAGACTACTATCTTTGGTCATTTGATTCACTTAAGACTATTAACCCTTTGGCAGATCTCCTCAAATTACTCAATAGACGGAACTTTACGACGCTATTCAAGGCAATCAGATCAGAGCCTCTTCCCATGATCTGGGCTAATTTTTTAAATTTAGTGAAGGGTAAGTCGATTGCAAGCCAAGGAAGTACATATGCCTATGCTCAGACGGAGACAGGCGTCACATTGCAAGTAGATCATGCTGTGATCTCTAACTACTCTGACGCTTCCGTAGTATATGGATGGTTGATGTTGCCAGATGATTGTCAGGATTATGTACTCAAGGTAAATGGCACACAAGTAGATCTGTGGTATTACAGAGAGGATGTTCATCAAAATTTTACATCCAGATTCTCTTTGATTAATCGATTGAATGGATTTATCGCCGTACATCCCTCCGATGGCAGCGATAGTATCACTATCGAGTTGATTGACAGTGGAGGTAATTCGATCGTAGAGAAAAAACTCACACTGACAGTACTTCCCACATTTGAACATTTGCCACTTCATCGTAACCTCCAGTATGGGAGCTATACAGCATTGTCAGAGGCACTCAAGGTGTATCAGGACAAAGCTTATAACCCATTGGTAAGTATCATCGTACCAGTCTATAATGTTGATATCGAATATCTCAAACCATGCATCCAATCAGTCCTTGATCAGACTTATCCTCATTGGCAACTCTGCTTATGTGATGATGCGAGTACGAGAGCTGATACTCGAGGATACCTCCGCAGTATCGAGCAATTAGATGATCGCATCGAAGTCATCTGGCATGAAGAGAATAGAAATATCTCGGCTGCAAGTAACTCAGCGATAGACAAAGCTCGTGGAGAATTCATCTGTCTGCTCGATCACGATGACCTCTTACATCAGGATGCGTTAGACGAGGTCGTAGAGGCAATCAATGCCAACCCTAATGTAGACATCATCTACTCTGATGAGGATAAGCTGAGTCAGTCAGGCTTCAGAGTAGAGCCTTATTATAAGCCGCAATACTCTCCACATCTCTTACTCGCTAATAATTATATCTGCCACCTCTTAGTCATCCGTAAGTCACTTGGTGATCAGATTGGTTGGTTCAGAGAAGGCTACGAAGGAGCTCAAGATCATGACTTGATCCTAAGACTTACAGACATCTCGCAACAGATCGTACATATCCCTAAGATACTCTACCACTGGCGTAAAATCGAAGGAAGTACAGCATTGAATCATGGACAGAAGTCGTATGCTAACAAGGCAGGACATAAAGCACTCAAGGACTACCTCAGGAGAAATGACATCAAAGGCAAAGTGAAGTATGGTCCTTGGACTGGATCATATCGTATCAAGTACGAGTTGATCAATACACCAAAGATTGCCATTGTGATCCCATTCAAAGATCAAGTCAAATATCTAAGAACTTGTCTATCAAGTATTTTTCAAAAGACGAAATACACAAATTTTGAAATCATACTCGTAGATAATCTCAGTGAAGAAAAAGCCACACAAGACTATCTCAGTAACTATGAGATGGTCGATAACGTGACTATCCTGAAGTATGATCAACCATTCAATTACTCCAAGATCAATAATTGGGCAATCGATCAGACTGATGCAGACGTAGTCCTCTTACTCAATAATGATATCAAAGTCATTACAGATAAGTGGTTGACTAAGCTCTATCGATACTTACAATTGTCAGACGTCGGTGCGGTAGGAGCTAATCTGCTCTATCCTGATATGACTAGCCAACACAGTGGGTTAGTGATGGGGATTGGAGGAGTAGCAGGCCATGCATTCAAAGGTCTAGACTCTCGATTGTTTCATTACTTCCTCGATGGGATCACGAGGAATGTATCTGGATGTACGGCTGCCTGCCTGATGGTGTACAAGTCAGTATGGAAGGAAGTCGGAGGTCTGAATCAAGATGACCTCAAAGTCGCATTCAATGATGTAGACTTCTGTCTCAAGATTAGAGATGCTGGACATCAAATACTCTATATCCCCGAGGTCCAACTCTATCACTTCGAGTCAAAATCTAGAGGCTATGAGGATACTCCTGAAAAAGTCGCAAGATTCAAAACAGAAGAAAATTATATGAAAGAAACTTGGGGCGATAAGCTGACCAATGACCCATACTATAGTCCTAACTTGACATTAATCAAGCAAGATTATGGATTGAATATGGAAGGACGAATCCAAGACTATTTGGAAATGAAGGAAAGAGGATAATGATAGAAGGTATATTTGGACGAGTACAGAATGGCAGGGCCATAGGTTGGGCATATGATATAGACTATCCCAAACCAGTAAATATTGTCATCAAAAGCAAAAGTCGAATACTTGCCAAGGGCATTGCAAATTTGAATCGTGATGATCTCAAGAAAGCAGCCTCACATGTCAATGGTAAGGTTGGATACAGGATCCAACTCCCCAAGGGAAGGAAGGATTGGACTCTGATAGACGTCTTTGCTAACGGAGTCAAGCTCAATAAGTCACCCCAACTCCAAAGACAGATTATAGTCACTCATCGGTCTCTGACATTGTCTATGGATGATCCTCACTTCTTCATCCATATCCCTAAGACTGCGGGAACAGCGTTCAAAGAACTGCTCTATAATCATTTTCACCAAGATGATTTCTTTCCAAATCGCCAGACAGTACTCGATAACAACGGTCTCTATCCACACTTTGATCAAATCATAAAATCCGAAGAGCCAAAAAAATCTCCCAATATTCTTATAGGTCATTATCCCTATGCCACTCACCAAATAATCAAAGGCGAAGTGAAGAAGACTGTAATTCTCAGAGATCCAATACAGCGAGCAATCTCTAATGTCTTTCACTTCAAGAATTATGATAAGAAAATGAAAGATTTGAGCCCATTAGAAGTGTATAAAAGAGGGAAAATGCATTTAAATAACTTTCAAGTGAGATACCTTACTGATAAGGGGATCAATCTAAATATGAAATTCATAACTCCCAAGCCATTGAACGAAAAAGACCTAGAAAGTGCTATAGCTAATATGCAATCTTGTAGTGTGGTTGGCATCTCAGAACAACTAGATAGGACTGTCAAGCTCACCAACAAAGTCTACAATTGGGATCTCAAAATGCCAAAAAGAGTCAATGTCGCTAAAACTGAAAAGAATATCTCTGATAAACTGCTCAACATCCTGAAGAAAGAAAATGCACTAGAGCAAAAACTCTATGCTCAAGCATGTAAGAGATTCGAACTGCTTTGCACTCAGCATGGAGTTATATAATTCGTCGAAGGGTAATGAGTTATAAGGAAAATCGCCAAATATCGCATGAACGTGACAAGAGTAGAGTGATCAATCTTACTATTTTTTAGGGTCAGATTTCTTGTTGAACAGTGAGGAGTAGAGAGGAAGCATCTCATCTGGATGACCAAGCCCTACTTGCTTCCCACGATCTAAGACGAGTACATTCTTACAGTGCTTTTTGATTGTTGCGAGCTGGTGACTCACATGGATGATCGTCCGACCATCAAGGAATGTATCATTGAATACCTTGGTACTTTTTTTGCGAAAGCTAATATCTCCGACACCACCAAAAAACTCATCCATCAAGAAGATATCAGCTTCTGCATGGATCGCCACTGAGAATTTGAGCTTAGCCATCATCCCTGATGAAAATTGCTTTACAGGAGTGTCAACGAATTGTTCCAATTCAGCAAATCCGATGATGTCATCAAAGATTAGCCCTATTCTCTTGAATGTAAGGCCTAAAATTGATCCATTGACATAGATATTATCTCTGGCACTCAGATTAGGATCAAAGCCCATCCCTAGTGCTAGCCTGATCATCTTCCCCTTGGTCTTGACGATACTTCCTTTGTCTGCTCTGATCGATCCCATGAGACAATTGAGTAATGTCGACTTGCCACTCCCGTTCCTACCGATGATTCCAAAAAACTCACCTTTTTTAACTGAAAAATTGATGTCTTCTAGTGCTTTGAAAGTGCTAGTGTCAGTATTCTTCATCGGCCTAAGTAGCATGTCTTTGATGCTCTTAGCTTGCTTCTGGGACCTTTTGTAAGTCTTATTGAGACTTTGTACTGTTACCACATCAGAGTTCATCATTACATTAATTCTATTGCTTTGTGAGAGAATTTTTTGAATGCAACTAATCCTATAATCATGATTACAATTGACGTTATATAATTAATGAGAATAAATGAAAAATTTGGACTGGAGTTATTCATCGTTATCTCTCTCATGTTGTCTATAATTCCAATCAGTGGATTGACATAAACAGCCTGTGGGAGTTTTTCTAAGATGGCTTCTGCGGGAAAAAATATCCCAGACGACCAGAATGTAGCGATTACAATAATTGCCCATAGGTGCTTGATATCTTTCAGATAGATCTGTATGGTCGCCAATATGAGTGATGTGCCAATACACAAAATGAAAATATTGACAAGTAAAATAGGTAAGTAAAAAAAATTACTTCCGACCTCTATTCCAGCTGCTAATACAAAACAAGTATAAGCTACTAGATTGAAAGAAAATCCTAAAAAGATACTGATCGTAGATGAGGTGAAGAGATCTATCTTATTGAATTGGATATTCTCTAGTAAGTATTTTTTTGACTTCATGATGGTAAGTCCCTTGCTTGCAGCTTCTGTAAATGCCATGAAGACTAAGAGACCTGCAAATAAGAAAATTGCAAAATTTTCTCTCCCTCTATCCATGACATAGGTAAATACCATATAGTAGATTGCTATCTTAAACAACGGATTGAGTAATGCCCAGAAGAGGCCTAGCTTATCATTGTAATAGCGCTTCTTGAAATCAACCTGAGCTAATTTCCATATCCGTTCTAACCTATTGTTTTCTGGAAGCCGACTGAGTATCGGTTTGAGAAGGGTGTTAATCATAATGAGATGTTACACTGAAGTACACATATATGCTTGCGATGCTGTGTAGCCTCGTGCAAAGATGAGATATTTTCTAATCAATCACGATTATTTGATAGTTAAAGATCTGATATTATCGGATTGGTAAAGACCCTTCCTAGGCGTTGATCTCAAGTTGTTTTTGCCCATGCAAGTGACACAGATACAGATCGTTATGGTTGGATTCTTGGACTATTATCAACAGCGATATCTCATGTCGGTAGAGTCACCATTTACCCCTGAGTAGGATAGCACTCACATTGCAAGTATGATCAAAGTCTTTACATTGTTAGTATGAGTTACAAATAGTTCACTAAGTTTATCAGCTGTTTGTCGATATCGACATGTGAGCAATTGTAAGTACTCATTAGCGAATGTCTTTTTTTGAATTGTTGTCACCTCTCAGGTAAGTGATCAGAGCACTGATGTGCAAATAGGATAGTGCTGATTATAGATAATTTGGAGGTAACAATTCACAGTTAAGGAACTCACTTTCATCCCACTCTAATGAATTCAAAATACCTCTTTCTTCGCAATGTTCTCAGTGTACTGCTTGGAGCATTACTCTTGGACTTGCCCCATCTGCACAATGGTTTCCCGTTTTTGTTGGGGGACTCACAAGGGTACATCATCAGAGCGATGACATTGGTTGAGAGTAGCCACTGGTCTAATACTTACACCTTATTTGTGAGATGGTGTATTACGACATTCCAAACAATCCAAGTCGTCCCTTACTTTCAAAATTTGTTGATCTCTTATCTGCTCTACCTATTCGTAAGCAAGTTGTTTGAGAAGCATCAGATACTCCTCTTCTTTGGGCTTATTGGTGGTCTACTGTTCACGACGCTTCCATGGACATCAGTGATGATAATGAGTGATATCTTCACTCCAGCAGCTCTCTTGATTATCTATCTAGTAGTCAATTATAGATTGCCGCTATTGCACTTAGTACCGCTAGGTTTAATATTTTTCTTTGCATCGAGTTGCCATCAAAGTAATCTAGCTATACTGCCATTGTTTTTGATTGGAGTGAGTATCAGTAACCTACTTGTGATTAGAAATAAAACAACACTCAACGTGCTACTTATTGGCTTATCGCTTATGGCTTTGATGCTTGTATCATTTGTGTTGGAGAAGCACTTGATAGAAGGCACCACGCCAATCAAGACAGAGAATAAGTCTCAAAAGTTGGGTCGTCAACAACAATTGACCAAAAAGAAGCAATTAGCAAAGACCCAAAAAGTCAAGAAGTGGAAGCGTAAACAGAATGCCCTAGACAGTCAGCCTCAAAAGACAGCTGGAGCTACGGGATTCTACTTCATAATAGTCAGGCTATGGGAAGTCGGAGAGCTTGATCACTTATTAGAATCATACTGTGACTCTCATCGTGGCAATTATCTCTGTGATCCCAATAATCCTTATGAAATTAAGGTTCACCTTCCGATGCTTACCGATAGGAATGATAGAAATGCCAATTATGCAATGTACGCTGCTGATAATAGATCATTTGTCTATAGCATATTGCTGAAACCTCGATTTTACTACGCTTGTATTAAAGCACTATTTAAGCGAAGCCCCATTTTGTTACAACAAACTCAAATTAGAGATTTCGTCCCGATTAAGCATGGAGGGATCAAGAACAACTTGTACACCGAACCAATAAATGATTCTAGAGCATATGGTCTTTCCAAACAATTCAATGGATACTATAGCTCTACACTTGTCAAAGCGTATCTACAGATTGATAGATTCTGGTGGTGGATATTGGTGCCTCTGACGTTGATCGGTGTATTGATCAGATCAGTATACAGTCGGAGTATTCTTTGGATTTCGAAGGAACGATGGAACCTCTTAGTCATGGGATGTATTGCTCATGCAGTTAATATTATTATCTGTGGTACATTTTCTAATCACCTCAACTCTAGGTACAGTATGCGTACACTCTGGCTAGTAAATCTGATAATCATTTTACTTATTATTTTTCTCTGTGAAAAGAAAAAGCAAAATTTTACAAAAACTAATCAAGCAAATATTGACAATCAAGTCAGTCAGTCTGATGTTGGCTAATACAGATAACATCAGTGTTGTACAACGGCAGCAATTAATCACTATCTCCAATCTTCTGTCAAAGAATCAAGAGAAAGGATTACTTTTATCGCTGAAATAAGTGCAAAATTGGATTAAAGAAATATTCTCAAAATATGATCAATAAAGGCGTAATTCTATCTAACCTCACACAAAGCAAGGAGAAGACCATTGTAATTATGGGTGTAGCTCGGAGTGGTACTACGATGACAGCAAAAGTTGTAGAAGAGTTAGGAGTCGATATGGGGAGTGATACAGGAGGATATGTCAATGAACGTCGAGATGTTTTTGAACTCTTAGAAAACAATAAACTCAAAGAATTTGACCAATTTGTTGCTCGTCAGAACAACCAATTTCCTCTCTGGGGATGGAAGCGACCAAAGTCTATGGAATATGTTGACCTGTTTGAACATAGAATCCGTAACCCTCATTACATTATTCCCTTCCGTGACTATGTCTCTATAGCACTGAGGAACAATATGGCAATTGACCTAGATCCTAAGAAAAATATTATCGATACACATGTTAAACGTTACAGCCAGGTAATTCAATTTGTACAAACGAATAAACATCCCATGCTACTCTTCTCCTACGAGAAGGCCAATATGTATCCTCACTACTTCGTCAATCAAGTAGCGAAGTTTCTCGGTATCACTGACCAAGAAAAAATCAAAACTGCAGCACAATCTATCAATGCAAAGGCAAACCCTTATATCAATCAAAACAGCAATCTTGGCAGTCTAGACAAGGTGAGTAAAGGGAAAATACATGGATGGGCTAAAAAGATAAATAGCGCCAAACCAATGACGCTAAAAGTATTAGTAAATCAGAAAGAGGTGACCAAAGTTATTGCTAATAAGCCAAGAAAAGACCTGTCTCACATTGGCAATTATGCATTTACAGGATCTATTGAAGATCATAACTTGATCGTTGGAAATACCTATAAGATCGCCGTAGTAGACCTCTACGGCAATCACATCAAGAATAGCCCCAAAACCTATGTCCATGAATAGTGATACGCTGAGATACTCCCTACTGATAGGACTCATACTTTGGAGTCATGCAGCTCCTCTCTATGCTCAGATCACAATTACCGGTACTGTCTATGATCAGGATACCAATCCTCTTATCGGCGTCAGCGTACTAGAAGTAGGTACTCAGAATGGAACAGTCACCGATGTCTCTGGAAGGTTTACCTTGACGGCATTGCACGATACAGTTGACTTAGAGTTGAGTTATATCGGATTCAGTAGCCAGAAGATTACAGGTGTCAGTACGTCGAGTGAGATCAAGGTGCAACTTGAGCAGAGTACTGTCTTCCCCGGATGTGGAGTAGTTATCTTAGCTCCTGAGACCAAGGTAGTGCAGAACTATACCCAACTCAATCGTCAGCAACTTACCCTCAATCCAGCTGCTAATATGAGTGAGGTACTCAATGCCACACCAGGCGTCGTGATGCAATCAGGGACTTATGGGACTAACCGACTCACGATGAGAGGGATTGGAAGTCGTAATCAGTTTGGTACGGCTAAGATCCTTGGCTATTGGAATGGAATACCACTGACCAATACTCGTGGCGAACTCGCCATCGATGACCTCAATCTCAATATGGTAGATAAGGTCGAAGTCATGCGTGGTCCTACATCTCCTCAGTATGGGTCAGCTCTCGGCGGAGTCCTTGACTTTACCACCCACATGCCTAGGTATAGTGGGCTACAGTCATCTCTCTCAGTGGGTAGTTATGGACTGGTCAATCAATCTCACATCATCAATCTCAGTGGGATGAAGAGTCGCCTCAAGGGCAAATTGGGTCTCGGGACACTCTCAAGTGATGGGTGGAGACAAAACAATCAATATGACAGACGCAATATCAATGGTCACTTTACTTATACAGCAGGGAAGCGGAGCCATGTCATCGTGTCGGCTCTCTTCGCAGATGTCGATGTCTTGGGTGAGATACCAAGTTCGATCAATGTAGAAGACTTTGAGAGTAATCCAAGTGTGGCGGCAGCTAACTGGTATGGAGTCAGAGGATTTGAAGACTATCGGCGTCAACAACTCGGGCTCTCAGTAGAGATAGGGACTGTGTCCAACTGGCTCTTCAAGATAGCTCACAGCACGATGAGATATGTCAATGATGAAGTCAGACCATTCAATATACTCGCCGAGGAGCACAGAGGTCAAGCAGTCAGATTTACCACTTCTAAAGAAGAACTCTTAGGACTCAATCTGAGACTAGAGGCAGGTGTCGAGATGCTCACTGAGGATCGAGATTGGGACACCACACGTGACTCCATCATCCAAGATGACTTCCGAGACGAGGCGACGAATTGGATGGAATATGTCAATCTTAAGTATCGATTTGATCACGACATTACTGTGGAT
Source organism: uncultured Saprospiraceae bacterium (assembly GCA_938001865.1). Taxonomy (GTDB): domain Bacteria; phylum Bacteroidota; class Bacteroidia; order Chitinophagales; family Saprospiraceae; genus JAHDHH01. Next base: position 16,945 of record CALLAW010000029.1, read on the forward strand.
CTTGGTCTCAGTGCAGCACAACACTCCTATCAGCTCTTCGCAGAGACAGACACCATGCAGATTGATGCTGGCAGACTCACCTATACCAATCTCTCTCCTAGCTTCAAAGTCAGTAGAAGTGCCAAGTACAATACCTTGCAATACCTTTCTATTGCCCATGGCTTCTCCCCACCTAACTCTGACGAAGTACTTAACTCTGACAGCAGAGTCAATACTGGGATCTTGCCGGAGACTGGATGGACCTTCGAGGCTGGGATCAAGAATTATAGAAAGAGGCTACAGTATGACATCACAGCCTACTACATGCCCACAGCTAATCTGCTAGTCCCACAGCGGATCTCAGAGGAACTCACGATAGGAGTCAATGCTGGTCAGACGCGTCACTTTGGTGTCGAGCTAGCACTCAATTATGTGGATTGGATGACTGGCGAAGTAGCACATACACTCAGTGGGATGCTCTCATATAGTCAAAATCAATTTATCGATTTTGTCCTTGATGGAGAGCAGTTTAGTGGCAACGATGTCACAGGGATACCTCCTCTTACCGCTGCTGCTAAATGGCAAGTAGAGTACAATGGATTTACCGCAAGGTTAGAGGGACAGTATAGAAGTAGCCTGCCGATCAATGATGCCAATACTGTATCATCTGATGCTTACACTCTCGTAAATGCAAGTCTTGGTTATCAACGTAAGCTCCTCAAGTCTCCTCACATCCTTCTCTTCGTAAGGGGCAATGTCAACAACCTCCTTGATACTGACTATGCTTCGATGGTCCTCGTCAATGCCAGGAGCTTTGGTGGGAGTCTTCCGAGGTACTACTATCCTGGTATCCCTCGCAATGTGGTCGGGACACTTGGCGTAAATGTAGACCTGAATTAGGGAAACTATGGGTATGTGATTTTTCCAGTAACATGGCCGAAGGATACACTATTTTGTACCTTTAAGTCAAATGGTAGAGTTATCTATAATATTAGTCCATTGGAAAGAGATCAGGCAGACGCAAGCTGCAATTGATGCGATACAGTCATGGAGTAATATAGATCACGAGATCTATATCGTACAGAACGAAGAAGATGAGGATCAATTCTCTGATTATAATGATGTGAAGTCTATCTTGTCTAGTGAGAATCTAGGCTATGGTGGTGGCAACAATCTCGCATTGGCTCATGCAATTAGGCGATCCAGATATAGCCTTCTACTCAACTCTGATGCAACTATCGAAGAAGGAGATGTACAACTATTGCTACAAGCTATCAAGGGCAATGATACAATCTTCAGTATAGGACCAGTAATAGAAGAATACAACGAAGAGACTCGTAATCAATATTATGGTGGTAGAGATATCGCATCTCACCTCAATACTCGCATATCAAATATCGATGAAGTCAAGCTAATGCACAATACTAACGTAGCGAAAGTGCCATATACAATTGGGACTATTTTCCTATTAGATAATCTCAAGCTGAGTCAAGTGGGATTATTTGATGAAACTTACTTCTTCAGTGGAGAAGTTGCAGACCTTTGCTACCGAGCTGCCAATTGTGACTACTATAGTGCAACTTGCTTAGACGCCAAAGGTTATCATAATATTGGAGGCAACACATCACGACCCACACTCTACAAGTACTACAACCTAAGAAATAGACTCCTTTATATTAAAAAACATAACCTAGGATGGAGTAAACAAATAAAATGGTATACCTATTTGATAAAAGATCTCATCTACTTCCTTATGAGAGTTGACTTCCAGCAAGTCAGAGTAGATTATATCTGCTTACTTCACAGTGTTACTCATACTTATGGTAACTCTAATGCACACTTTAGATAATGGTAGACTCTGAGGTACATCCGATGATTCAGTTATATTCGAGCCTACCAAGGCAGATATCAAGCAATGCCTATACACTTTCTGTAAATGGGTGGCACAATAGTCGCGAATCACTACGGAGTGCAACTCTTAGGGTCAATGGTAATCAAGTGAGTCACACGCCTCTTATCTATTGCTATAATCAATCATTGGATAGATTGGGTTATTATCAATTTAATTTCATCGTACTCTTAGATAGCCTCTTCCAAGAGTCAAGTTTGGAGGTAACTATTGAGATCTCTGGCAAGAGTTTGCAGATAGATCAATCATTAGGTACGATCGAAATCAAGCAAGTGCCAAGTCATAGACAGATATTACGTAAGCGAGTAGCCATCTGTATGGCAATGTACAACCCTGATATTAAGCACTTTACAGCCCAGTTAGACTCAATTTTGAATCAAAGTTATCTGGATTATGATTTAATAATACAAGATGATGGATCTGATATTGACACCTTCAACCTCATAGATCAAATGGTAGCAGATTATCCTCAGATCTTTCTTTATAGAAATGAATATAACCTTGGATTTTACTCTAATTTTGAAAAAATACTCTATCGTTTAGGAACAGAATATACCTATGTAGCTTACTGTGATCAAGATGATATCTGGGAACGTGACAAGCTCCAAGAGCAATTAGATGCAATAACTCAGGATGGTACTGACCTAGTCTACAGTGATCTAGCAATCTATGATGATAAGGGGAGATGCATACAACCTACGTTTTGGGTAGATAGATCTAATCATAGAGAAGATACCGTTGCATTACTTCTCAATAACGTAGCTACAGGTTCAACGATACTTTTCCGCAGTAGCTTATTGCCAAGACTATTACCATTTCCTCAGCGAGTAGTTAAGACATTTCACGATCACTGGACGACATACTTGGCATCTGTGATAGGGAGTATTTCATATATAGATAAGCCACTTGTTCGTTATTTGCAGCATGACGACAACGTCACAGGATTTGTAAGATTTAAGAGAGTCCCCCTTTGGAAGAGGTTAGCTGGATTATTGTCATTATTCATAATCGGCCTTAAGCTATTGACCAGGCAGAATGTCAGTAGTCTCTATCCGGTATTATTAGAATATCAGGAAGTGTTTAACAAAAATTATCAGAGACTAATCTTATACAGAATAGCGGCGCAGGCTGACCATCAACTCGGAGATACTGTC
>CALLAW010000030.1 GCA_938001865.1 uncultured Saprospiraceae bacterium
GGAGCTATCTCATCGGGGATATAATAGTTGCCTCCGCCCTTATTGGTGCTACTCTCTAGTACGACTAAACGAGAAGAAGGTAACCAATCTGCCTCCGGCTGGATCACAGCTTCGATCTGATCAGCAGTAATTTTACCATAAGTGCCTTGGATAAGATTGACCGCTACTTGACTATTGAAGGCGTATCCACCGGTCTCATAGCGATAGACATGACTGTAATGATCGCAGATGACCTCATCGAGTGGTTGAGTATGCATCTTGATGGCAAGTTGATTAGTCATCGTACCACTTGGGCAGAACAGTGCTGCCTCCATCCCACAGAGCTGGGCTGCCTTTGCCTCCAAGGCATTGACTGTGGGGTCAGACTGGAAGACATCATCTCCTACCTGAGCTGCGAACATCGCCTCGAGCATTGCTTGAGTGGGTCTTGTGACAGTGTCACTGATCATGTTGATTTGCATTGTTTCTATTTTGGTATCTGAGGTAAATTTAACTTTATATTTTAAATAACAAGAATTCCAAACTTTGAATCATTTAAGTCTATAGACCTAACTATCTTTGCGATCTATGGATAAGATTAGAAATTTTTGTGTGATAGCCCATATCGATCATGGGAAGAGTACCCTCTCAGATAGGCTCTTAGAAGAGACACAGACTATCTCCGAACGGAAGATGCAGTCTCAAGCCCTTGATGATATGGACTTAGAAAGAGAAAAAGGGATCACGATAAAGTCGCATGCCATCCAGATGTATTACAAGCATAGTGATGGAGTAGAATATACTTTCAATCTCATAGATACACCGGGGCACGTAGACTTCTCCTACGAAGTGTCTCGATCTATCGCCGCATGTGAGGGAGCTCTGCTCCTCGTAGATGCAAGTCAGGGGATCCAAGCACAGACCATCTCTAATCTCTACCTAGCCATGGAGCATGACTTAGAGATCATTCCAGTCCTCAATAAAGTCGATATGGAAAGTGCCATGGTAGAGGAAGTCTCAGATCAAATCATCGATCTCCTAGGCTGTGAGATGGAAGACATCCTTCACGCAAGTGGTAAGACTGGATATGGTGTGCCAGAGATCTTAGCCGCTGTAGTCGACCGAGTACCAGCGCCGACAGGTGATCCAAAGGCTCCACTCCAAGCATTGATCTTTGACTCGCTATTCAATCCATTCAGAGGAGTCATCGCATACTTTAGAATCTACAACGGTACGATCAAGAAAAGAGACCTTGTCCGATTTGTCAATACAGGCAACGAATATACAGCTGACGAAATCGGTGTCCTCCAAATGGACCAAGTACCAAAAGATAAGCTCTCCGCTGGAGATGTAGGATATATCATCACTGGAATCAAAGAAAGTAAGGAAATCAAAGTCGGAGATACCATCACCTTGGTCAATGATCCATGTGAGGCAGGGATCGAAGGATTTGAAGATGTCAAGCCGATGGTATTCGCTGGGCTCTACCCTATCGACAATGATGACTTCGAAGCTCTCAGAGATAGCCTCGAAAAGCTCCAGTTGAATGATGCTTCATTGACATTCGAACCGGAGTCTTCTGTGGCACTCGGATTCGGATTTAGATGTGGTTTCTTGGGGATGCTGCACCTCGAGATCATCCAAGAGAGACTGTCTAGAGAGTTTGACCAAGAGGTCATTACTACGATCCCGAATGTATCGTACAAGGCATACTCCACCAAGGGAGAACTCCTCCAGATGACTACACCTAATGATATGCCTGATCCATCAAAGATCAGTAAGGTGGAAGAACCATACATCAAAGCACAGATTATCTCTACTCCTGAGTTCATCGGCTCCATCATGTCACTGTGTATGGACAAGCGAGGAATCCTCACTAATCAAACCTACTTGACTACAACTCGAGTAGAATTGACATTTGAGATACCGTTGGCGGAAATCGTATTTGACTTCTATGACAAACTCAAGAGTATCACTAAGGGTTATGCTTCATTTGATTATCATATGATTGACTTTAGAGCATCAGACTTGGTCAAACTTGATATCAAACTCAATGGTGAGAATGTCGATGCCCTGAGTTCTCTTGTACACAGAGACAAGGCTGACCCCTTCGGTAGACGGATCTGTGGTAGACTTAAAGAGCTCTTACCTCGACAACAGTTCGTCATTGCAATCCAAGCTGCGATAGGCCAAAAAATCATCGCGAGAGAGACCATCTCAGCACTCCGTAAAGATGTTACAGCTAAGTGCTATGGTGGTGATATCACGCGTAAGCGTAAGTTACTAGAGAAGCAAAAGAAAGGTAAGAAAAAGATGAGAAATATCGGAACTGTCTCAGTCCCTCAAAAAGCATTCTTGGAGGTATTGAAGATTACTGATTAATACTTTGATGTCACAGTACTTCGATGATTACAACTTGTATCTGACTCTCTGATGCATTGGTCTTTGACACTTGAGTATTACAGAGTGTCTACTTTTACATCTATCAAATTCTAATACACATGCTCAACAGAATAAACCCAACAGAAACTCAAGCCTGGAAGGAACTTACGGCCCACTACGAAGGCATCAAAGATGTCCATATGAAAGACCTCTTTGCGAAGGATTCAAGTCGATTTGAAGAGTTTACAATCAAGCAAGGAAACTTACTGCTAGATTACTCTAAAAACAGGATTACAAGAGAAACAATGGAACTCTTGATTAACCTCGCCGAAGAGATGAACCTAGGTGACGGCATAGAACAACAGTTCAGTGGAGAGAAGATCAATGAGACAGAAGGTCGGGCAGTCCTCCACACTGCCCTCAGGACTCAAGGTGACATTCCTATCCTAGTCGATGGTGAAGATATCATACCTAAGATCAATGCCGTAAAGTATCAAATGGAAGCCTTTGCACAGAGATTTCACAATGGGGAGATCAAAGGCTATAGCGGCAAACCACTGACTCAAATCGTCAATATCGGGATCGGTGGCTCCGACCTAGGTCCAGTAATGATTACAGAGGCTCTCAAGCCATATTGGAAGCCAGGTATCAATATCCACTTCGTATCGAATGTAGATGGTACTCATATCTCAGAGACACTCAAGCAAGTCGATCCAGAGACTACCCTCTTTGTGATTGCCTCTAAGACATTTACGACTCAAGAGACTATGACTAATGCACAGAGTGCCAAGTCGTGGTTCTTAGATAATGGAGGTAGCTCAGACATGATCAAAAATCACTTCATTGCATTGTCAACTAATGCAGAAGGAGTAGCAGAGTTTGGTATCGACACTGCTAACATGTTTGGTTTTTGGAATTGGGTAGGGGGCAGATATTCTCTCTCTAGTGCTATCGGATTATCGATTGCTTTGACGATTGGCTATGAGAACTTTGAAGAGCTACTTGCTGGTCTTGCTGATATGGACAATCACTTTTGGTCAGAAGACTTTGAGTCAAATATCCCAGTGACGCTTGCCCTCCTTGGGATCTGGTATGGCAATTTCTTCGGAGCAGATTCCGAGGCTATCTTACCTTATGATCAATATATGCATCGGTTCGCTGCCTACTTCCAACAGGGCAATATGGAGAGCAATGGCAAGTCAGTTGACAGATCAGGTAATCCTATCAACTATCAGACTGGACCAATTATCTGGGGAGAACCCGGGACTAATGGTCAACATGCATTCTATCAATTGATCCATCAAGGGACTAAGCTGATCCCATGTGACTTCATCGCTACAGCACAGACTCATAATCAGATCTCAGATCACCATCAGAAGCTCTTATCTAACTTTTTTGCGCAGACAGAGGCACTAATGAATGGTAAAACTCGAGAGCAAGTCATCGCAGAATTCAAAGATAAAGGGACACCAGAATCAGAGTACACACCAATCGTCCCCTTCAAAGTATTTGATGGAAATCGACCAAGTAACTCTCTCCTAGTGAAGAAACTGACACCATATACACTTGGCCAATTAGTAGCCATGTATGAGCATAAGATCTTCGTGCAAGGCTACATCTGGAATATCTTTAGCTATGATCAGTGGGGAGTCGAACTTGGCAAGCAATTGGCTAAGGCCATCTTACCAGAGCTCATAGGTGACGATGAAGTAACTACACATGACTCATCTACCAATGGATTGATCAATGCTTATAAAGCTATGAAGTAATGGAACACAAAGATACATTTACACTCAAAGAAGGATCAGAATTCATTGAACTCAACAAGCTACTCAAGTTGAAGTCGATAGCTCAGACTGGTGGACATGCCAAGATCATGATTAGTAATGGTGAAGTGGCACTAAACGGAAAAATTGAATATCAGATCCGCAAAAAACTCAAGCCTGGAGACGTAGTCAAGATAGACGATCTGACCCTCATAATCGAGGCGTAGTCTCATCAGTCCAAGCACTTCGCATAATCCTAAGAGGAAATACAGGTGTCTACTTACTCTACCTCACTAATGTAATATCTCCAGAGTATTGGTAGCTTTCTCCATTGGGATAGTTCAATTGAAACACATAGATGTATACTCCTGCTTCGCAATATGAACCATTGTACATTCCATCCCAAAGAGGCATCGCTTGGGTTAGAGTCTGCTGACTGATGGACGTGATCAGATTGCCCCATCGATCATAGATACCAAAGTCCTGTATCTCGATACCAAATTGATAAAGATTATCAGAAAGACCTAATTGAAAGTATTGGTTAACATCATTGCTCTGTATACTGAGCACATTAGGGATAAATGGTGGATCAAGGAAATCAATCTTTAGATTAATCGTATACATACACCCTAGACTATTCGTAATCACAGCTTGATAGTCCTCTACACTCAGCTCTGAATCTATCCAAGGAGTCAAGCAGTCATCACAGGACAAGCCATCGCTTGGCATCCATTGTATCGCAGAGATATCAAGCTCATCAATGTTCAAGTCTATGAACTGATTGGCAGATACCCCATCTAGCAGGATAAGCGTATCCCAATCCTCAAAAGAGTCAAAATTGAGTACAGTATTTACAATAGTGTCGCAAGCATTGAGGCCTACAATTGTATCTAAGTAACTCCCTGGTTGCTGTGTACTCTCACCATTAGGCAAGAGGTATGAGTCCCCCTGACACAGCCTCAATGTATTATTGACAAATAAAAATTCGTCTACGAGAGTACATGCAAGGGCGAAGACATTGCAAGCAAAGCGATCATTATTATTGTCTACTGTGGCACCTTCGGAGACATCACCTTGACTATTAGATGCAAAGAATCCAACATCACCTATGATCAGGTCAGAACTCTCAAGGTCAAATGCCACGGTTGGAGACCCTGTAGCATCTTGAGCTAAGATTAAGTGTCCAGATTCTGGAGTCGCTGTGATCACTCCCTGATAAGATCCACCCTGATTAAAATTCTCTACTGTCCCAAATGGACCATCGAATAAGGCGAAAACCGAATTAGCACCTGGTGACTGTTGGTTAGGATTTATGTTTTTGTTTTCGATCGTATACCCCCACCGAGTTGCCTCTATCTGAGGCACGATCGCAAGGTTCCTTGAGCAGTCAGTAGACCATTGATAGATTGCCTCGAGAGTTTCGTCAGTCAGAGTGGACACATTGAAGTTTTGGGCATCAGGATAGTGACCCACATAGAATACTTCACAACCACTGTCGTATATGTCATCTACAGTCGTAATATCCGTCAATGGGAGAATATTGATAGCACACTCGACCGTCCCACCTGGACCGAAATTACTTTGATTATTCAGCTTAGAGACGATACCGCCAATGAAGTTAGGGTGATCTAATGTCATCCCACAGTTGAAGGACAGAGCACTTTCGCCTTCGCAATAGATATTTCTGTCGAGGTAGCAGACGTCGACTTCTACTACTGGCACGCAATCACAGTTCTGTGCAATGAGAGATGAAGATAAGAGGACAAGACATCCAATGCTAAGCAATGAATAATGGATAAGTCTTCTCATATTGATCAAATTTATAACTAATGACAGTACATCTCTCAACTTAAAGATAAAAGAAACTAACCACAATAATGGGAGTCCTATCTATAAATTGAACTGCGAATTGATTCTAAAAATTCACCTATACCATCGGCAAATATCCAATTAAATCACTCTATTCTATGCCTTATCACCTGTCTCTGTGTGACGCTTTGGCAAATAATCGCAAGGGAGTTAATTAACTTAGAAGGATAAGTTTTAACTTTAGTCCATCGTAAATATCTGAATACCATGAAACAAATCACTAATATCACATTACTAGTCATCTTAGCTTATCTCCCATCATTACTGATCGGACAGTCATTAACTTATGATAAACAAGCCCTCCCTAAGTTTGAAAAAATAGCCCTCGTAAACTTTGGAGAGATGCAAGATGACTACAGAGCAGTCTTGACCAATGTCGAAACTCAAGATGCGACGAGTAATATCATCAAACAACGTCTCTACGACATCAAGGACAGATTGCAGACTACTCATCCTAAGAGAGAAGTCAATACGACTGATACAAGAGGAGATGTAGACCCACCTCAGATTATCAACGGTTACTATGGTCAACTAGGAGCTACAGGTATTCCTCTCGATAATAGTCTTGCGACTAATGGCGAACAAGTACTCATCGCCATGAATGGTCACTTCGCTATGCGGACTATTGATGGAGGTGCCATTGTAGGATTTTCACTTGACCACTTTGGTGAGGAAGTAGGACTATCAGGTAGGACATTTGACCCACGAGTCCATTATGATCCAGCAACGGACAGATACATTGGAGTCTTCCTTCATGGTACTGAAAGTAGTGATACTGGTATCGGAGTGATGTTTTCTCAGACAAATGATATTACAGGAGACTGGGCTGTCTATGCACTTCCGGGCAATCCATTCGAGATCACGACTTGGACAGATTATCCAATGATCAGTATCACTGACACTGATCTTGTAATCACAGCCAATCTCATTAGAGATGCAGAACCTTGGGAAACAGGATTTGATGAAACTCTGATCTGGCAGCTCGATAAGTCTAAGGGATATGCAGGCGAAGCAATGCTCTCCGTACTCTGGCAAGAAATAGAATTCGATGGTAAAAACATCAGAAATCTCTGCCCAATGGAGAGTGCAGATAGTCAGTTAGAGTCAAAAAGCTATTTCCTCTCTAATCGCAACTTTGATGTAGAAAACGATACAATATTCTTTGTAGAGTTGACAGGAAGTGTATCTGATGCAGATGCGAGTATCAATATCGAAGCATTGATCACTGATATCCCATATGGCGTGCCACCTAATGCCGAACAGCAAGTGGGTTTTCTCCAGACTAATGATGCTAGAGTACTCGAAGGATTCTATCACAATGATCAAATACAGTTCGTAGGAAATACTCGTAACCTGACGAATAATAAGGCTGGTATCTACCATGGCACTATAGACAATATCTCTGGTGACAAAGTCATCAGACTCGAGCACATCATACCAGAGGACTTAGAAATTGGGTATCCTGGCATTACATATACTGGGACTGAGCCAGAGCATAACGATGCGATCATACACTTCAGTCACACATCCGCAACACAGTATCCAGGAGTATCTGCTCTCTACTACGAACCAGAAGAAGGGTACTCAGATATCATTATGGTCAAAGAAGGAGAATTTTTCATAGATGTCCTAGATGGGGATGTCGAGCGATGGGGAGATTACGCTGGCTCGCAAAGGCAGTTTGACAATCCAGGATTCTGTGTCATCTCTGGCACAGTAGGGAGACCGAGTAAAGACAATAATCCTTGGGTAGCCAGACTCGTCAAGCCACAGATAATACTAGATACAGATGACACTCAGGTAAATGCTACACAGCTCAATATCTACCCCAACCCTACTCAAGAGAGAGTCACCTTAGAGTTCAGCATACCAGAATCTGCTAAACACTTGAAGGCCGTAATCTCTAATATCTCAGGAATACAGTTAGATGTCATCACGCAGACTCATGTCCATAAAACGGGAAATTCAAAGCTGAGCTTTGATATCGGTCACTTACC
>CALLAW010000031.1 GCA_938001865.1 uncultured Saprospiraceae bacterium
ATCTAGCCACCAATCCCATCACTTAGATAAGAGACTTTGCATCTTTATCTTGGATCTCTTGGAGTGGAATGTGTCAAGTTAGGCACTCTATCTCTAATATTTTCGAGTTATCTTGCAGCGAATGCCTTAGAGAGTTGGTATATTAGGAAGGAATAGCATGGGGTTACTTTCTATTCGATTCATAACTTAAGAATTTTTTGCATTATGATTAAATCTTACATCTGGTATCTATTAGCAGCGATTGGACTCTGCGTAGCATGTAGTGATGTCGATCCATTTCAGATTGATAATGTAGACTTTGGTGATCCAGAGATTGGTTTGCCTTTGGTCAATTCCACTTTTCTGATCTCAGACTTTGGGACTAACCCCAATGATAATACCTCGATTATCCTAGATGATCAAGGGAGATTGACAGTGAGGTATAATGGACAAGTACTCCGTCAGGACAAAAATTTTGTGTTCCCACCACTCCCATTTTTGGATTGGATCCAGATTGTGGAGCCAGTCATGCCGTTTGCTCTTCCGCTCCCAGACGTGATTATACGGAAGGCTATCTTTGAAGGTACAGCCGTCAAGTTTAGATTTGACAATTCTGTCAGTGAAGACGTGACAGTCAATCTGACGATTCCAGAGTTTACCCGTGATGGTGAGATCTTTAGTCATGATGTAGTAGTCGGTCCTAATACCATTTACGAGAGTGATCTGATCTCGATTGATGGATATACTATCGAGACTGAGACCAGCACATTTACATTCGTCTACACGGCGACGACAGCGAGTGGTCAGAGTATCGTACTCAATAGTGCAGAGATGTTTGTTGATATCTTATCATTCAGCTATGGCGAAGGTAACTTTGGTGTCAGAGAGTTCAATCTCTCTGAGGACATGGTAGATATCGGTATCTTCAAGCAGTGGGTGAGCGGTGGACTGAGCTTTGATAGACCAAGTGTTACATTTGATATCAAGAATTCATTCGGATTTCCAGTCAGAGCTGACTTTAAAAAATTGGAATTAGTGACGATTAACGGAGATGTCTTCCAACTCACAGGGCCAGCGATCCAAGACGGTATCGATTTTCAATATCCTGGACTGAGTGAAGTAGGTGAGATCAAAGAGACAATGTTTACATTTACCAAGGACAATAGTAATCTAGGAGAGCTCTTCAACGAAAAAGCAGCAAACGTTACCTATAATGTGGATGCAATCGCTAACCCAGATAATGATACCTCTATTACCGGACATTTTACCAATGAGAGCTTCTTCACTGTCAATGTCGCAGTAGACCTCCCCATGTCACTCAAGGCAAATGACTTGATTATGGCAGATACGATAGCATTTGAGCAGATAGAGTTTGACCAAGTAGACAGTACAGGTCAGCTCAAGCTCAAGGTAGTCAATGCATTCCCGATGGATCTGAGTCTCAACATGGACTTCTTAGGTGCAGATGATAATACTCTCTTCAGCTTGATCAGTGATAGTGATTGGCTTACTGTCAATGCGTCACCTGATCCATTACTGACACTCGAGATGCTTGATGATCAAGTGCATGACATCATCTTATCCGAGGAGCAGATCTCTCAGATCCCATCTATAGAGAAGGTCATCGTCAAAGCGAAAGTCACCACTCTCGATACCTTTGGCGAAGACTTCGTATGGCTCTACAATCATCATGGAATCGATGTCAACTTAGGTGTCATCTTACACTAACTCCCCCAAGTAATTATAGTCACTAGAGACTCCAATTAAGTATAGATTATGAAGGTATCAAGTTGCATATGGATCATCGCTCTTGTCTGCGTAACAGTGCATCTACAAGCACAATTCACACTGACCAATCTCGAAAATCAACTCATCAACATGGAAGAGTATGATGTCGAAGGTTGGATCATACACCTGCCATCGGTATCAGCTACACTTGTCAGCTCAGGTTATACCTATGGTGATCTCTATACTGCCGAGACCAAGACCCTCAGTCTGGCTAAGGCTGCAGACCAGAACTCTGATCTCAATGTCTTAGCCAATGTAAGAGGGAGTTATGGAGGAGTAGATTGGCGGAGAGGCAAGTGGGGGATTACTGCCAATCATGAGTGGACACTAGACGGGAGTGTAGCTGTGCCCATGGAGACCGTACAGTTATTAGTCCAGGGTAATGTCAGTAACGATACCCGCAATACGATCATCCAGCCAAGTGCCACATATCAGAAGATACATAGACTCTCACTCGGAGGATACTATGCCGGTGACGACGGACTCATAGGTGCTAAGATCCATCTACTCAGTGGTGTAGAGAGTGTCTATACCGAAAGTCTCAAGATAGAGGTCAATGCACAAGAGGACTTTTTTGCCTTAGACTTTCGTAAAAATATTGTGATCAAGTCATCTGGAGTCATCAATTACAATGGGAGAGATGATATCGAGTATATCGGAGGTGATCAGATATTTACCCCAGCTCCTCTCACGACCAATAGAGGGATAGGACTGAGTATCTATGGCAAAGCTAATCTTGGTGATGATCTAAGGATATACGGTATCATAGATGATATCGGCACCATCAAGTGGAGTAGGCAAGCTGTTACTTACACGGATCAGAGTCAATCTTCATTCAATGGGATAGATATCAGAGACTCGTATCTTAGAGATGAAGAATATAGCCTTCAAGATACTTTATACTCTCTCTTGGATATCCAGAAAGATGTAGCACCATTTACCTCGAGTATCGGTCTATCGTTGTTGGCAGGTATCCAATATGCTGTGAGTGATCAGCTCTCTCTAGAGGCGAGCTATCATGGTCGATCGATCAACGGTAAGCTCTATTCAGTAGCAGATATCTATGGACGCTATGCGCTTACTGACGCCATCAGCCTATCGCTGGGCAATCGATTCGCGGGGAAGAAGATATTCAACATCGGGATAGGCGTCTCACTGTGTATCGCTGAGAAGTTGTGTCTAGTCATCAACAGTACCAATCCGTGGGCACTCGGGAGATACTATGACCTCTCTTATGGGGACTTCAACTTGGGCATGTCATATCGATGGTAAGCAAAGATAGCGGTGGAGACTTATATCGTGAGGTGCAAGTGGTGCATGTCTGCAAAATGCAAAATTGATAATACGAAGCAAAACAATTAAATCTAACCATACAATCAATGAAAATTATGTTAAAACAAGCACTGCTCATAGGAGCATTTATTGGATTAGTGATAGGCCTTCAAGCCCAGTCACTAGAGAGCCCATCATTCACTTACTCTCACAAGAAAGTCTCATACATTACCCTCAAAGACGGATCTACTGTCGAAGGTTACATCAAGTCTGTGAGTAGAAGTAAAGGGCTGATCGATGAGATCAAAATCGAGACACAAAAGGGCAAAAAAGTAAAATACAAGCCTGAGGACGTTAAGTTTATGTATTTACCACCGAGTGGAATGGACAAGTTAGCTGGTGCATTGGATGTCATATATGATGCACAGCAATGGGTAGATGACACCATGGATAGTGACCTCCTCAAAGATGGTTATGTCTACTTTGAAAATGCAATGGTTCAAGTCAAAAAGAAGAAATCAGAACTCCTCATGCAACTCCTCAACCCTGGATTCTCTAAGGATGTCAAAGTCTATCATGATCCACTCGCTAAGGAGAGTGCAAGCTTAGGTGTAGGCGGGATCGCAGTCGCTGGTGGAGATGCCAAGTCTTACTACGTGTCCAAAGATGGAGCTACTGCAGTCAAGTTGACAAAGAAGGAATACAAGAAAACAGAATTTGCCGCTATGTGGAAAGGGTGCAAAGCAATTACTGCCAAGTTTGATGATGTCAAGTGGACTGACCTCACACAACATATCCTGGCATACTCAGAGTGCAAGTAGTCAAGTACGAAGTGTAGAGATCTCTATACTCAGAATAACGACAAGATACAGAAGAGCCGCTTCGATTCGAGGAGTGGCTCTTTTGTTTTTTTTTGAGGATTAGGCGATCAGCTATGTGATGTATCTTCGGTGGAGATGAGAGTCCGTGATTACGCCAAAAATACAATACCTTTACAGGCAGAGATCACAGAGGACTAAGAGCTATCACTCACTAACTATGCAACGTACACCTACTATCTGCTTCTTCAATACTGTCATGACGTGGGGAGGAGGCGAGAGATGGCATCTTGATGTAGCGAAGTATCTACAGAGTAATGGTCACTCAGTCATCCTCTATGTGAGACCTGGGTCAGAGCTGGCGAGTCGAGCTCAAATGGCTGGACTCCCCATCAGACAGCTCCAGATAGGCAAGTATAGCTACCTCAATCCATTGAAAGTCGCCAATCTAAGAAATGTCCTTGCCAGAGATCGTGTACATACTCTGATCATGAACCTCTCATCTGACATGAAGGTGGGAGCACTCGCAGCTCGTAATGGTCTCGTCAATCGTGTAATCTACAGAAGAGGGAGTGCCATCCCGATCAAGAATACTCTGATCAATCGATGGATACTCAATCGCTATGTCAGTGAGATACTCGCTAACTCTCAGGCAACCGCCGAGACAATATTTGCCAATAATCACAAGATGATTGATCCGGATCGAGTAGTAGTCATCCCCAATGGTGTTGATATCCCTCCATCGGATCAACTCAGAGTACGGCCAGACTCTCAGCATATCCGCATCGGTAATGTCGGAAGACTCTATAAGCAGAAAGGCCAACACTACCTCATAGACTTGGCTAATGAGCTGAGGCGTCGAGAGTTGGACTTCGTCATAGAGATAGCCGGCGAAGGAGTAGAACGTGATAATATTACTCAACTCATCGCTAACAATCGCCTCGATAAAGAAGTCAAACTCATTGGCTTCAGAAGAGACTTAGAAGACTTCTATCAATCGATAGATATCTTTGTACTGACATCTCTTTGGGAGGGATTTGGCTATGTACTTGCAGAGGCTATGAGCCATGGTGTGCCGACAGTCGCATATGACCTGAGCAGCAATCCAGAACTCATCGTACATGGTCACAATGGACAACTCGTACCTCTTGGTGATATCACTGCACTTGCTGATAGTATCCAGTCAATCATCGCAGATCATCAGAACTATAGTCGAGCAGCCCGTCAGAGTATGCAGCAGTATGCTAAGCCCATCATCTTGTCCAAGATAGAGACATATCTCTTGGATGGCATGGATAAGCGTACAGGAATGATCTGAGTGGAAGAGGATGAGTGGCTCCTCCGTGAGATACTCAGTTTACGATTGTGACTCTAAGACTCTACTGATTACCTTTGTGAGAGTATTGGGTAATCTCTTGCAGATCTTTTATTGCGGGATGATTGAATTTACATTTAGTGAGTGCAACTCTGGATATGTTAGAGATCAAGAGATACCCGACTTAGAGATCAGAAGATACTAATGCTAACAGGAGAGACATCAATATTGAGATTAACCATGCTACTCACAGTAGCAATATTGAGCATCTCTGCCTATCAATCATACAAATCTAATACCATGGAACCGACACCTTCAATAGAGTCAGCAGTCAATGTATACGGTACGAGGCTGATGCCATGTTGTACAGATCCGATGACAGGATTTTACAGAGATGGCAACTGTCTGACTGGTCCTCAAGATCACGGGACACATACCGTCTGCTCTGTCATGACTGCAGAGTTCTTAGAGTACACAAGATCGGTGGGCAATGATCTGTCGACTCCTCGTCCTGAGTATCGATTTCCTGGATTGGTACCTGGTGACCTCTGGTGTCTCTGTGCATTGAGATGGGTGCAAGCGTATAAGGCAGGCAAGGCTCCCAAGGTGGTCCTGCAGAGTACGCATAGCAAGACATTGGATTATATCTCACTCGAGGAACTCACCCGCTATGCCCATGATGAAGAGTAAGCATCTAGAGCATCTCCCCAAGGATGAAGTATACAATGTACTCACTCACGGTTTTGGTTTATTCATTTTTTTAGTTGGTCTACCACTCTTATATCTCAAGTATCTCAGTAGATCTTGGACTGGGATAGAGATGTTAGGTCTCAGTGCTTTTGGCCTTGGACTCCTCGCAGTATATACCTCGTCTACTGGTTATCATTACTTCACTGGGAGTAGAAAGATCAAGTGGCGAATCTTAGATCACATTGCTATCTATTACTTGATTGGTGGATCGTATACGGCTTACTTACTCCGCTACTATTACGTATCTGATGGTGTCATGCTACTGATCATCCAGTGGTCAATCATCTTGATAGGTACGATCCTCAAACTCTACTTTACGGGTAAGTTCAATCTCTTGAGCACACTACTGTATGTCATACTCGGATGGATGGTACTGCCTATCGTCGGATCATTGAGTGAGGCTGTACCGATGGATGTCTCGTTGTGGATAGTCGCAGGGGGAGTCAGTTACAGTATTGGTGTCGTATTCTACTTGATGGAGAGATTACCATATCACCATCCTATCTGGCATCTCTTTGTACTCGGTGGGAGTCTGTGTCACTTCTTAGGATTGTACCTTGGAGAGTGATCTCTTCTCTAGCTCGTAGGCAAAATGCTATGCAATCAAAAATACTAAGCAATCAAAGGAGAGTGCCGAGTACTCTCTAATGTGCAGCCTCAACGTGGCCCCAGTTTTCTCCTCTTTCGATTCTTTTGAGCTGAGTATATGAGATATTGAATTGCTTAGCAAGGATTCTTTGCTTCGTCCTATTTTGATTGATTCTCTTCTTGAGCAGTGCAACTTTGGAAGTGTTGAGCTTGACATGAGAGCCAAGCGATCTTTTCTTATTGATGACGCTTGGTAGCGACTTCATCCACTCGCTGAGTTCTTCGCGGCTCACCCACTTGAGATTTTGATAGTGATTATTACTCTTGAGATTATCCTTGTGTATGATGAATTCCTTGTCATCGGACTTATTGACGAACTGCTTAGCGACTAACTGATGTACGTAGAATCCCTCTCTGACACCGTCTTTCAACTTAAGGTTGAGTTTGACGAATCCTTTCTTACCGATTGATCCTTTGAGTAAGTTCTCTTCTTTGTTGATTGGGTTGATACTTTTGATTCGTCCATAATTGGAAAATTCATACTTGAACTTTCTTACTTCATGCTTAGTAGCTACCTCTTGCCATACTTCGCCTACTAGCGAATTTACTATTTTTTGAGTCTCCATGTGGATATCTATATTGGAAGTTATCGTCTCTGTCAAGTGGTCACTATTGATGGCAATGATTAGCTGCCTAGTTACCACTACTTCTCATCAAGAGAATGTGACATTCTGTATGTTATGACACATAAGTAAGGAGAATTCCCTATTGCAATTAGTGGTTTTTTATTTGAGATTGATTCTACTACTGATAGGACATCAACAATCACCAAGTCTGTACCAATAGGATGCATTCTACAAAATTGATCACTTATGAAGAAGAATATTATACACCTCGCATACATGATTTTGGTCATCATTGGACCCTATCAAATCCATGCTCAGACTGCCATATTACAAGGGGTTGTCACTGATTCTGAATCACAGAGTGCAATCCCATTTGCGACGATTGCTCTCTATCAACAAGGGATTCTGATCGAAGGAACAGATACAGATTTTGATGGCAATTATTTGTTCGCAAATTTGACTGATGGCGTCTATGATGTTAAGGCAAGTTTTTTGGGATATACTCCAAGACGAATAGAAGGTGTAACAGTCAAAACTGACTCAATAGTGGATCTCGATCTACAATTGGAGCCCTCAGGTGCCATACTAGATGAAGTAGTGATCACACGCTATAAGAAGACGCCACTCAGATCAAGTACTAATTCATCTAGAGGCTCAGTAACCTCAAGAACGATCAAGGCATTACCATTGACTAATATCTCCAGATTAGCGGCAACTACAGCAGGACTATCATCAGTGAATGGTTCAGGGAAGAGAGTCCGGGGCAAACGAGGAAAAGCATCTTACGTCTATATCGATGGAGTAAGAGTCAAGCCACATGATGCTAAGCAACTAAAGAGAAAGGCGAAAACTAAGAAATCCAAATCTCAACTCGCAGAGCAGAGAGTGGAACACGATGAGAAGAGCATTGGAGACTACGGATTCACCTCACCATTGGTAGAGCCACTCTCTACGCTGAGTATCGATGTAGATAGAGCAAGTTACAGCAATATCAGAGGCTACCTCAATCGCAATATGATGCCACCAACAGATGCAGTCAGAGTAGAAGAGATGGTCAATTACTTTAGCTACGACTATAAGGTGCCTACGAGTGAGCATCCATTCAATGCTCAGACGACACTCACTGACTGCCCTTGGAACAAAAAGCACAAAGTACTCCATGTAGCCTTGCAAGCAACAGAGGAGATTGATCTTAGTAATAAGAAGTCTCAGTTAGTCTTCCTCGTGGATGTCTCAGGCAGTATGTCTAGTCATAATAAGCTCCCCCTCGTCATCGAATCTATGCAGATGCTCGTCAATCGGATGAATCCTGATGATAGAGTAGCTATCGTCACTTATGCAGGGTCATCACGTGTAGTGCTTCCCTCTACGCCGATTAGTAATAAGGATCAGATCATGCAAGCTCTCTCATCACTCACATCTGGTGGGAGTACAGCAGGTGCTCAAGGGATCAATACCGCATATCAGATCGCTGAAGAGTACTATATCAAGAATGGTAATAATCGTGTCATCCTTGCCACCGATGGTGATTTCAATGTAGGGGTATCATCCGATGCTGGACTGGTAGACCTGATCGAAGAGAAGCGAGAATCTGGAATCTTCCTCTCTGTACTCGGCTATGGATACGGCAACTACCAAGATCATAAGATGCAGATGCTTGCGAATAAAGGCAATGGTAATCATGCCTACATTGACTCTAGAATGGAGGCAAATAAAATCCTGATCAGAGAGTATACGAGTACACTCTATACCATAGCTAAAGATGTCAAAATCCAAATAGAATTCAATCCAAATACGGTACAATCTTACAAGCTTATCGGATACGAAAATCGAAGACTCAACCCTGAGGACTTCAATAATGACAGTGTAGATGCAGGCGAGATGGGCGGAGGTCACACCGTGACAGCACTCTTCGAAATCATCCCGACTAACGTCAAATCTAAATACTCCAAAACAACACAAGTAGACCCACTTATCTACCAATCTACAGATCACTCAAGTCATGACATTGGCTGGCTCAAGATGAGATACAAACTCCCCAAGAAGTCTAAGTCTATCAAGTTAGAGTCTGTGATTGACAACACATTGATCTCTGATGAAGAGCTCAATGGGGAGATCAGATATAGCCTAGGAGTAGCTGAGTGTGGATTGCTCCTCTCTCAGTCCCCTACGGCACATCATGCAAGCTATGACAATGTACTCACCTTGATCGAAGAGGGATTGCAGCAAGATGCCTACGAAGAACGAGCAGAGTTCAAGGGATTAGTTGAAAAAATTCAACAATTGACCTCATCCGTCATCATAGAATAGGTATCATCACCAGGTCTCTCAGCGTGTTGTCTAAGATTTTTTATTAGTGTTTTCCAGGACGAGGGGGGTGTGGTGTTCCCCTTGTCCGATTTTGATTGTTGTAGAGTGATATTAGTCTCTGATCAGACTCCTAGCTATCACCAATTCATATTTTGAGGTTAAGGTCATTTGTTTGTCATGTGTTATGATTAACTTTATGATGAGATGATTCACACTAGTATCCGACCCATTTTGTTCTTGATCCTCATCACATTTGCTTGCAAGCAGACAGATCAGACATTGCAGACTCCAGTACAGTCCAAGGGTCATCTGGTTGATGATCTAGCCCGATCTGATAACTCCTCTGATACTGCCTCTGATACCCCGATGAGTGACTCCACGATAACTGAGTTGATCAGAGCTGCATCATCAGCAGCCCAAGAGCCTCAGCAGATAGACTATGCGACTTGTGAGCCTAGGACAGACGGAGCTGGATTAGAGTTTGGCATGGCACAGATCGGAAGATACCACAACGAGGTAGAGAACTTTGTAGAGTATTGCTTATATGAGTTTACTCGAGCTGATATGACTACCTATATCATCTTCAACAATGAAATCGAATCTCATTACTCTCCATACTTCAAACTCCTCAAGGTAGTGGGCAATGACACCCTCCCTCCCATCACAATAGCACAGATCTATGGTAATGAACAATATGATTATATCTTGTCAGCAAAGGCGATAGGAGAGGACAAATTTGAACTGACTAAGCAATCGACATACCGATACATCCAAGGGATCGGTAAGGTGGACAGCACTCGGACTGATCGCCAGATCATAGACCTCTGGTAGTGAGCTTGCAATGGTATCTAATGGTACACTTGGAGTATTCATCTCACCATATCAAGAGCAGTTAACCTCCTGATTTTCTCCTTATTTGGAGAATATTGAGGTTTATTTTATTTTTTTTTGAAAAAACTAGGGGTATTGGATATCCACTCTGTTATGCCTCTAAACACTGTGATTATGAATGTATCATCCAAATTTATGCTGTTAAGAGATCTAGCTATCTTCAAGGGTCTAGATAATAAAGAAATAGAGCAGCTCGCTGACAAAACTGAATTAAAAAAGGTAGGCAAAGGAAAATCTATCTACAAAGAGGATGTGACGATTGATACTGTCTATGTCATCTTCAAAGGTACTGTCAAGCTCGGTATACAAGTCATCGGAGAGAGAGAGATCATCAGAGGTATCATCCAACCAGGTGAGATCTTTGGAGAAAACATCTTCAATAGTACTAAGCGCTTAGAGTATGCGGTCACACTGGCGGAGTGCCATGTCTTCTGTATCCCAGTCACATATTACCAAGAACTTTTAAAGACGAATGCAGAATTCAGAACTTCTATCGTAGAGCAGATGATGACGAATGTCAGTGTACTCAAGAAGAGGATACATAACTACATGTTCTACAATGCACAGAGACGTATCCTTGAGTTCCTTAAGGATCTGACACATAAGACTGGAACCAAGTTGGTCAATGGTGAGTACCTGGTCAATCATAATATGAACCACTTAGCAATTGCTAATTCCACAGATACGAGTAGACAGACTGTAGCACGAGTACTCAATGATCTCAAGTCTCAGGCACTCATCAGTTACTCTGACAGAAGGCCCTCTAAGATTATAGTCAGACCTGCTTTGTTTCTATCATAGCAGTTGCAATTAATTGAAAAGTTTAGAGTTTTTTCATTAGCAATAGTCTCACAATTTAAAGTCAACAGATCATTCCTCTTGGAGTGATTGATGGGGTGGGCAAGATCATATGGTATCTAGTGTAATATCTAGATGCCATTTTTCTGTTACGGGATCTCTCTCTCGCGAGTAGCTGCCAATCAGAAGTCTTTTAGCCTTGAGTATAACTCTGCAGTGGGTAGCCCCATGATATTCGTGTAAGAGCCATTGATATTGGTCACGCAGTTGTGTCCGATCCAATCTTGTACTCCATACCCTCCAGCTCTGTCATATGGTGAGTAATAATCGATATAGTGCTTGATCTCTGAGATAGACAGTGGGGCCAGGGTGACTTCTGAGCTAGCAGTGAAGCTTACCTGCTTACTGTTAGATCTGATGCAGACACCAGTATGCACCAGATGTGTACTATCAGAGAGTAGATTGAGAAATTGTTCAGCCTGTTGTCTTCCCTCAGGTTTGTTGAGGATCTGATTATTGATAATGACCACACTATCTGCGGTGATGAGTAGCTCACTGTCTGATAGCGTATGTACAGATGACTTGAGTACTGCTAGATGCTCTGCGACAGTATCGACAGGGAGTGTTGGGTCAAAGGATTCGTCGATCTCTATGACTCTCTGAGTATATGTGTATCCAGCTTCTCTGAGGAGTTGGACCCTTCGAGGTGATCCAGATCCGAGGATGAGATCATACTTGGCTAGCCAAGGCATCCCGCTATTGGGAGTTACATGAGTGGCCATTTCAATTTCTTTTCGAGTCCTGGTGAGAGTTTTTTAGAGTGGACCTCAAATGGATTACGCGGACCTTCTTCTTTTTTCTTTCGGTACTTTTTGGACTTGCTTGGGCCTTTTTTGGATCTTGAATCTCCTGATTGAGAATTGTTTTTACTGTGTGGTTTTTTCTCAGATTTCCCGTCTTTAGACTTATTCTCTTTATTCTGAGATTGAGATTTTGGTTTCTTCTTATGTCTGGGAGATTTCGAAGACCTAGAATTGTTTCTCTTCTCTGTTGAATCCTGTGTAGATGCAGACTTACTCTGAGTATTATTTTGAGAGGGTTGCTCTTTGGGTTTGGGATCTACTTTTGATTCTACTGTTGACTCTAGTTGGGGCTTGTCGGTAGATTGAGATTTATTTGGTCTTGCCCATTTATCTTCGTTTGACATCGATCTTATTTAGTATGTGTGTATCTAGTTAGCGGAGCTTCCATGCTGACCTGTCGCAAAAGTAACGTAATTTCTCATGATTAAAGTGTCATCTGTGGAGTGTAAGTGAGGATTGAAGGATCACTCTAGAGAGTTCTACGTATCTTAGTGTATCATCAGTATGCTCGATAAGCGACTGCAGCTCGGGTCAGAGAGTGTACACATAAATGCCTGTAATATGAGAAATGTACTTATTCTATTGTTGTCAACATTGACATTATTGGCTATAGGTTGTCGATCACATAGTCAGCTCACGAGATCTACTGATCATGAGACGTTGTATCCAGTCAGCATGCATGGGTTGTGGGGATATGCTGATGAAGAGGGGACCGTAGTTATTGACTACAAGTATGAACAAGCATCGTTTTTTGTCGGTGGTAGAGCTGCCGCTAAATCGAATGGTAAGTACGGCTTCATCAATCGGAACGGTCACTTCATCACGAAGCCAATCTATGATAGCATCGGATATTATACTCTGACTCAGGCTAACGTCATCAGAAGAGGAAAATCTCTTACGATCGACAACAATGGGAAGAAACAAGAGAGTGGCATACTTGTCTCAGTGGGTGGTAATAGTCGTCCTGCGGCACATCCCACCGAATATTTTGAGCTAATAGACGATAAGTATGTACTCGATGCTCCTCTAGTAGCGAATGAGCAACGCTTAGACCCATTGGCAGACTACCAAGTCGATGATTTCACATTTGATGATGTCAGACAATTTTCATGGAAGAGTATGATCGTAGTGAGTAACAATAGTAGCGATCTCTACCTTCTGAATAATGGTGGACTCAAAGGGCTCAACTTTGATCATATCGAACCGATTAGATATCATTGGAATAATCAAGCTTCTACTCAATATGCTAAGTTCTATACCGATGGTAGATGGGGTGTAATGTCTAGCAGCGGAGATATCCTCATAGAAGCCAGATATGAAAATATCGACAGTGCTTATGGCCAATATTACCTTGTAGAGTACCAGCCTGATTGCTGGGGATACGTGAGTCAATCGAAGCAGTACTTCTAAGCTTTATCCTCTCTAAGGAGTGTCATATAACCAATCGACCAGAGAAGTAATCTCACAATACAACTCCTGGACATCTCAGGTAATGGAGATGTGATCTCATCGCAGATACCCCCCGATAGAGAATTCTTCCCAATTTACACAAGTAGTACGTAGATGATGCCCAACAGCATGACTCCCTTACAGAGCTTACTCAGTCCCGCATAAGTATCTATTCCATCCAATTGACTGCTGCGATAGATGGCAATGATTAGACTGCCGATTACACCAAAGACGAAGTAGATGTTGGCAGGGAGTGACTGACTCTGCCATTGGCTGATTATCCACCATATCGCTAGAGCTAATGTGACACCTAGATACCAAGTAATCATGACTTTGGTCCGAGGGATGCCGATGATGATGGGGAGAGTAGTGTACCCCTGTGCTCTATCTCCTTCTATATCTTGGACGTCTTTCACCATTTCCCTGACAAGGGTAATCATGAAGGCGAATACTGATAGTCCGATCACAAGATGTACGATCTGGTGATAGAGGGTAGGCGTAGTATCCATCAGAGACAACAGTGCAGGTCTCTCTGTCAATAGTAAGATAGTAATACTAAGACCACAAAATACAGCGACCATGACATTGCCAATAAGTGGCTGTCGCTTACCCCAAGCTGAGTAACTGTAGAGGAGGATGCTGGCTAAGACATAGATGCTGACATAACTCAGCTGCCCGATGCTATACGCTACTGCGATAGAGATGGCGACTCCTAAGAGTGAGACAATACTGTAGGTGACGATGAGCTGTGATCGTGTCAGCCTGTGCCAACCTTGCTTATTGATCTGGTCACCGATATGATCATAATAGTCATTGATCAGATATCCACTCGCAGTCAATAGCAGTGTAGAGAGCACAAACCCACCAAATGTATAGAGAGTCAGTCGTGGGTGGTCTAGATGAGGTAAGAGTATATTGTAATAGAGTAAGAGTTGTAGTATCGCTACTATCAGTAAGTTGAGAGGACGGATTGCCTTGATCAGGTCTCCTACCATTGGTCATGCAGTCTCAGTATTTTCTCAATCACTTGACGTACACAGCCATTACCTCCATCGATCGAGCTGATATACTCTGACTCTGTGATGACTTCATGACAAGCATCATAGGGACATGCTGATACACCTGCTAGTCGGAGTACACCGAGATCACTGATATCATCACCCATGTACAGGATGTTTTCGTCTTGGATGGAGAGCTGCTCCTTGAGAGCTTGATAGGTGACTACCTTATCTTCCATATCCATGTAGACATGTTTGACGCCAAGGGTTTTGAATCGATCATATACCCCTTGCGAGTTCCCCTTAGTGATGATGCCTACATGATAGCCAGCTGAGAGAGCTTTCTTGACAGCTAAGCCATCTCGAGTATTAACTGATCTGAGGAGGTTTCCATCTTCGGTAGCGAGCATCGCCGAGTCGGTAAATACTCCATCTACATCAAAGAGAAGTGTCGTAATTTGCTGGAGCTTGTCGAAGATATTCATAGATGGAGTGTTGGTTGATCAGTGGTTGATGAGAGATGATTATTGATTGTCCCTCCACTCGTGTACCCAGAGTGCTTGTATCTGTTCTAAGTGACCTTCATTGCAGTCTTCTCTCTTTCCTTCGAAGTTGGGGAGCTCGAGTACCCATTCTAAGAGCTCGGTAAATCTTATTCTATAGATCTTACTCTCTGGATAATCGTCTCCAAACTTGTCGTATAGACCGATTGCGATATCCTCGTGATCGTTCCAGTTAATTGGTAAGTTATTGAAATCTTCAAATGACATAATGTAGCATTCTGTTAGAGCAGTTCATTCATTTACGTAAGTATAATCTTACTGATGTCCTACTCTGATGATAATTGAGTGAGTCTATGCGGAGCACAGTGCTCGATTGTTAAGTATTAATGTTCGTGGCCGATGATATCTGATTGATCTGGAATTGTAATTGTAATCTCAGCATCGTTATCTAGGATCTCGCATTGGCAGCCGAGTCTTGACTCGAGTGTAGGATTGATGGCCCTATCTATGAAGTCTTCTTCGTTATCAGACAGTTCCTTGAGAGAGTCCATCCCTGACTCCACATAGATATGACATGTACTACATGCACAGACGGCTCCGCAGTTGGAGCTCAGGTGCATACCATGATCTTCTACGACATCTAGTAAGTGGATTCCCTTGAAGTCTCCCTCTACAACTCTGGTCTCGTGATCAGCCTCTTCAAAGTGTATCGTTATCTTATTCATTTATAATAATGTCTTTCTGACTATTTATTTTGATTCTAGACTCACACTTAACCTTTCAAATCTCTTATCGGTCAAATCTTGAGCTGCAAAATTACACTATTTAATACCGTAAACAATCGAAATGTTCCCTACTTCCGTAAAAGAAATAGACTTTCGGATGTTTTTTGGGTTAAGAGTTGCCTCGGAGCAAAATTTAGACTTTATTTATAATGATTTCTGCATAATTATTTTTTTCTATACTCAACCTATGGACAAACCTTCTGCTTCTAATAAAGTCAATAAGAATTTCAAGTTTAAAGAGTTGAAGGTGTATTCCTCAACTGAGTGGTTAGCTGACAATAAGAAGAAATACCGACAAGTCTTTGATCGATATGAGACTACCTATGTCTATGTTGAGCTCTCATTCTACAACAAACTCTTCGACCAAGAAAGCTGGAAGGTTAATATCAATCTCAAATGCTATGAAATCAAAAATGGAAAGAAAGCTGTCTGCTCACTTGACTTCTCACGGAAGATCAATAAGTATGACAATGTAGTCTATATCAGAGAGGGTTGGGGCAATAAGAAAGAAGGTCTCTTCTGGAAGAAAGGGAACTACTGCTGGGAGGCTTGGATTGATGGACAGAAGGTCGGTGTCAAGTACTTCTACATAGAAGACACTGGAACAGAGTGGGAGAGTGTGGATAATAATCCCTACTTCAACCTCAAATCAGTCAAGCTCTACGAAGGTAAGTATGATGACGTCATCGAAGAAGAACGGAAGTACCTCAAGGCGATGTCTAGCGAGGAGACTCGATACGTCTATTCTGAGATCATACTCGAGAATAATTTTATCGGCAAAGACTGGTTCTTGGAGCTCTTCGTCAAGTACTACAACGAAGCTAGAGAACTCAAAGGACAAGTAATCAAGCTCCAAAGCGTAGGCAAAGATGATGACCTCATCAAGATCTCCGCAGGATGGGGATCTAATACACCTGGGAGTTGGAGATTTGGCAATTATATCGTAGATATTATCTTCCTCAATACTCTTATTGCTAGTGTTCCATTTGAAGTCGATGACCACTTCGTAGAGGGTCAGGCTCCTGTCGTATTGTCATACAAAGATGAGAGCTACTTAGCGACTACTAACCTGGTTGGAGATCTGACATTTGAAGAGGTCGTAGCCAAATTGGATAATCTTATCGGTCTAAGCCAAATAAAGAAAAAGGTCAAAGAGCATGCTCAGTATATCCAATTTCTCAAACTCAGAAAAGAAAAAGGATTTGACGAAGAAGAACGTATCAATATCCACAGTGTATTCATAGGTAACCCTGGTACTGGGAAGACCACTGTAGCTAAGATGATGGGAGCGATCTATCATAAGATGGGACTACTCAGCAAAGGTCATGTCCACGAGGTGGATAGAGTAGATCTAGTCGGAGAGTATATCGGCCAGACTGCTCCCAAAGTCAAGGAAGCCCTTGAAAAAGCTCGTGGTGGCGTCTTATTTATAGATGAGGCTTACGCATTGGCAAGAGCCAATGATGACAGTAAGGACTTTGGAAGAGAGGTCATAGAGATCCTTGTCAAGGAGATGTCAAGTGGTGACCTAGATATGGCAATCATAGTAGCTGGTTACCCCAAAGAGATGAAGCACTTCATCGATAGTAATCCTGGGTTGAAGTCTCGATTTAAGCACTATTATGAGTTCTCTGATTATTTACCACAAGAGTTAGCAGCGATCGCCAACTTCGCAGCCGTACAGAAAGATGTCATCTTTACCCCAGAGGCCAAAGTAGCACTAGATCAGATGATAACCAGAGCTTATCGAGATCGGAGTAAGAGTTTTGGCAATGCAAGATATGTCTTTGACTTGATCGAGAAGGCTAAGATCAATATGGCACTCAGAGTCATGGCTTCTGGTGATGCAGACGAGTTGTCTCACTCTGAGCTAGAGACACTCCAGCTCCAAGATGTACTCCAGATCGATGAGAATGATCTCGCTGTCAAACCAGCAATCCCAGTAGATCAAGAACTCCTCGATCTGTCACTCACTGAACTCAATGAGATGATAGGTATCGACTCCGTCAAACGAGAGATCAAAGATCTAGTCAACATTATCCAATACCATCAAAGGATCGGTAAGGACGTCCTCAATAAGTATTTCTTCCATACTGTATTCGTCGGTAATCCTGGGACTGGAAAGACCACAGTAGCTCGGATCTTAGCCAAGATATTCAAAGCACTAGGACTGATAGAGAGAGGTCATATCGTAGAGACAGACAGACAAGGATTAGTCGCTGGATTCGTCGGTCAGACTGCAATGAAGACACATGAGAGAGTAGAAGAAGCCATGGGTGGAGTCCTCTTTATCGATGAGGCATATGCCCTTTCCAATTTCAATGGCCTCCAAGGTGATTATGGGAATGAAGCGATACAAACTCTGCTCAAGAGAATGGAAGATGACAGAGGTCAATTCTTTGTATTTGCAGCTGGATATCCGGAGAATATGGATAAGTTCCTCAAAGCCAATCCTGGATTGAGATCAAGATTTGATAAAGTGTTGCACTTCGACGATTATACAGTCGAGCAACTCTCAGAGATAGCGACCTATATGCTCATTGGAGAAGGCTATCAAGTGACGACTAAGGCACAGAAGTATATCGCTAAGAAGTGTGAAGAACTCGTCAGTGCCAAAGACAAATACTTCGGTAATGCAAGAGAGGTCCGTAAGCTTATCTTAGACGTCATCAAACAACAAAATCTGAGACTCGCTGAGACCGAAAAACAATCAGGTCACAATCCTAAACTCATCTCAGCTATAGATATCGAGACAGCTACTATCCATCAAGATAAGAGCCTCTTCCAATCATCTAGTATTGGGTTCAATTCTGCTAAATAATTGATGCCTTCTGCATAGCTTATCAGCTATTGCTGTCCAATCAAGTATTTGAATCCAACGACTGCTTTTGGCTGAAATACCGCATACCCTTGCCAGATCTCATAGTCTTGGATAAGAAGATTGTTCCCTTCTGCGTATATCCAGAAATTGGGGAAGACCTTGTAATTGATAGAGGCACTTAAGTCTATTATCTGACTGTCAAATGCTTCAAGAGTGAGAGGACTTATCGGGCTTCCTCCTTCAGTCCTTTTACTGAAGTGTATCGACTGCATCAGTAAGAGTTTTTCCTTGATAAGGCTCTGATTAGCAGAGAGATCTACACCGTATAGAGGGAGGTAGCTAACAGTATTTTTGGTGTTGTCGTTATAGATATTGTAGTAGCCGTTGAGTCCAATACTCACCGACTGTATCGGTGAGTACTTTCCCTTGAGGCCTATCTGATGTGATAGGATCTCATCTTCTAATTGCACCTCGAATGTAATGTCATCTCTATGATAAGTAGCAAGATCGTTTTGGATATTATATTGGTAATATGGAGTGACAGTAACTCTCGGATGAGTATATGTACCACTCACGCCTGCGACTCTCTCTCTTGTCAGTCCTGCGGCTATTGTGCCGTCATCAACATTGACAAATGGATTGACATCTAAAACATTGAGAAGTGTGGTAGCCTCTGTGAGTAATGTAGAGAAGATATTCAAAGTAATCGGAGCCTCTGAGAATGCATAATTAGCATTTACCAATGGCCAGAGTATTGGTGACTCTTGGTATTGGAGATAGTGAATACCAGCTTGGATAGCCAGATTATCTTTGAGGTATCTGAGTGATGGATTGATACTCAGACTCGTGATGTTTTCTGATTCCCAAACACTTAGAGATTGCGCCTCAGCAGTCACGTCGAGAGAGTAGTCTGACCAGAGTGTCTTCGCGATGTGAGCAACCCCGAAGAGATGATTTTGTTGGTCTATGAGATCTCTCATCTGGCCAGCATCATAGCCAAGAGTTGCATCGAATTGGAGTCCGATTGACTCGTACTTAGAGAGATTGATCCCCAGCCTATTTTTGATGGATTGAGTCGTCCTATCACTTATGATTGGTTTCTCTCCATATGAGTGACCGTAGATTCCTTGAGTGTTTCTTGCAAAGTCTGTATCAAGACTTACTTTAAGATTTGGCAATAGCCAGTAACCGCCCATGATGCCAGCATGCCAAGCATTGTAATTCATATTATTGACACTCTCATTATTTGCTGCGGAGTATCCAGCCTTGATTCCTATCTGATACCAATCTTCGATGTGGTAGGAGTAGAGGACTTTGGCATCTATCGCCCTAGGAGTACCGTATCCTACCTTGATGAGACCATCGTTTCCTTGTTTTTCTAACCGTTGGGTGTATCTGATCGGATTGATTGTCAATGGAGGTTCTTGGTAGTTGATGTCGATCTCTTCTAAGTCATTGACTTGTTGGGAGGGTTGCTGAGAGGTTAACTGATCCTCACCTTCTAGATTGAGGATGTATGGTGGTCTCTCCTCTATGGATAACTTGAGATCTTTGACGACGACGATCGTGTCTGAGAGATCTGTCTGAGGGTCTACCTGACCGATTAGGATCGACAGTGTACAGAGACTGAGGAGGAGGATGTGGACGACGCTTATGATATACTTACTCATTACTTATTATTCTCTATAGGTGTGATATCTCTGAATTGGAGTGAATCTGATTGGGAGGGAAGTATTCTTGACTTAGAGTCCATGATAGATTGGATGAGCTCTAGTTTCTCTTCTACTTCAGCTAAGATTTCAGCATTCTCTGCATAATTTTCTTTGACAGCTTCGGCTGCTGCTTGAGCATTGAGAGTATCCTCTTTGTCGATGTAGATATCACTCAATAGGAGTAGGCTTTTTGCGATCCATACAGGATATTCTCTGCTTCGCTTAGTAGATTCTATCGCTTGTCTTTCTGCAGCTTCCAGATTGCCTTTGTTGTAGAATATCTCAGCGATCAGGTAGTTAGATTCGGCAGCGATATTGCTCTTGTTGATTCGAGTCACTTGTGTAAGTGCCTTGATGGCCTCATCTTCATCGTCAGTAGCGATGAGATACTTACCCTTATGATAGTATGCCTTGGCTTTGTCGGTATTAGATCTGGACGGATCATTGATGATGTAATCTGCGAGCAAGCCTTCTTTTCCATTTTTACTCTTCAATGCACTGAAGAATGCACCATCTACTGCAGATTGTTTTTCTTCGATGGTCAATCCAGGTATCTGTAAGAGTTGATTATAGTAGGTATAACCTTTGGGATAGTCTTGGATATGATTGATTGAGATTATGGCAGCTTTCTTGAGTGCATCTTTCTTGATAGAGGCAGAGATATTACTTTGGATGAGGCTCTCATAGTGAGGCAGTGCTTCTGAGTATTGATTGGAATAGAGTAGGGCATCTGCAAGTTCTACCTTGGCATCCTTAGCATAGATACCATCAGGATACTGATCTAAGTAATCTTGGTGAGCATTGATAGATCTGAGATATTCTCCATTTATGAATGTGTTATGACCTACTGAGTATGCCAGACTATCTTTTTCGATTCCTCCCAGTGTGACATCTGTATTGTTTTCGACGAATTGGAAGTATGAGTCAGCATCACCTCTGTCATTGAGATAGATTTCTTTCAGAGCATTCAGCGCTATGAGTTTTTGGCCTCCGCTTGGACTCGACTCTGCGACGATTTCGTATGCGGATTCAGCTTTGTCTAGCATTCCTAGATTGTAGTATGACAGACCAAGTCTTAGGTGACTCTCGTAAGTGAGCTCTGTAGGACTTGATGCGATATTTGCCGATTTTTCGTAGAGAGTTATTGCTTTTTCTATTTTTTTGAGTTGGAGATGACTCTCACCGAGTTCAAAGTAACTTTGCTGGAGGTATTCACTTTGTGGATGATTTTCGATCAATGATTCTAGTAGATAGATCCGTGTATAGACGTCATTTTCGGATTTGGCGATATTGGCTAATTGTACAATTGCATAATCATTGCCCGACTTTGCTGCAGCTTCATACATCCGTTTAGCTTGACTATTCTCTTTGCCTTGGATAGCGTAGTCACCTGCGAGGAGATAGAGGTGCTCCTTGTAATCATTAGGCATTGATGGAGTAGCTGCATTTATTGCTTGATTCAGATACTCATTAGCTAGTCCGTATTGTTGTTGCTGACCTAGGAGATAAGCTTGCATATATGCTGCATCGCTGATTTGTTCTTTTTGCGTAAGCTGAGGAGTGTTATTGAGATGAGAGAGAGCTTTGTCTCTATTATTCAGTGCAAAGTGAGATTTTCCCCGCCAATAGTTGACTTCCTGTTGTTGACCTTGAGTAAGTATATTAGGGACTAGTCTATCCAATGTACTCAGTATGATTGGATATTCTTGATTTACACCGAGTGCATTGACCTTCTGTAGGATCAGTTTATTATAGGTTTCATTGAGTACGTCACTCCTTTGGCTGCGACCTTCTAAGTATCTAAGAGAGCCTTCTATATCGTCAGTTGCCTGGAGAGTCTGGGAGATAAGTGTCTGAGCTTGAGCATGGTACGGTGATGATGTTGGGATCTTATCACAGTAGTTGAGAGTTGCTTGATTATCGCCTTCATTAGCGCTGAGTTGTGCAGCGACCAAGTTAGCATTATCATTTACACTGAGTGATGACTCACCAACAGTCTTGAGTAGCTGGATTGCTTTTGTAGGTTCTTGTTGATTGAGATAGATCTCTGCCATGAGGTACTGTGCTTGCATTGCGATCTCGTCTTGAAGAGTTGCGATTTCGCTGAAGTACTCAAGTGCTTTATCTTGATTCCCTACAGAGAGATTGAGTTTGCCAAGTTGAAAAAATTCTTCCTTAGTTAAGAGTGTCGTATTTTCTTCGTAGATGGTAAGGTACTTCAGAGCCTCTTGATCTTTGCCCTTTTGATAATAAGACTGTCCAAGGAGGTAATGCATATTGTAATCGTTCGTAGACAAATGTTGAACCGCATAATCAATGACCTTATCATATTGATTCTGAGCATAGTAGATCTGAGTAATGTAATCAGGAGTGTAGAGATTATATGGTTCTGTCTGATCGACAATGGACAACTTGTCAATCGCAGATTGATGATTACCGAGATAGTAGTCTGACATGCCACTATAGTAGACAGAATGGTGGTAATACTGTGAATTGTTTGTAATCAGGTTAAATTTTGAAAGGGCTTTTTCAAATTGCTTATTGGCAAATAATGCGTATCCATGTTTCATTAAGATCTGATCATCAGAGGATTGGATTTGTTCGAAGTAGTCTAGCGAGATTAGATACTCTTTTTTGTCGAAGTAATAATAGCTCAGAGCGATGAGTTGATCTTCCGACTGAGTTCCAATAGAATTTGTTGCCGACGTATACGCAATGAGGTTCTCAAATCTTGTCTCTAAGAGGAGAAACGATTCAGTAGCAATTGCATCCCACTCATGCGTAGGTGGTAGGATATTGCGGGTAGTAGAGATATCAACGGTATGACTCTGTATCGAGTGCAACTGATAGAGGGCCAATTGCTGGGGTTGCACCTCATCAAGAGTGATTGGATCCACAGTGAGTGGATTCTGTCCATTCATTATCCCTGATATAAGAAGCGTGATCAAGGTTGACAAGATCTGTATATGTGACATATCCTTAATATTTATTAGTATGCATTCTCTGCAAAAAAAAGGTCTTAGTACTTTGCAAAAGTAAGACTTATATATTACATAAAATATCAATATAAAAGTTTTGGAAATACAAAATATTATCTCCCAGCAGCAATATCTAGAAATGAAACGTAACTATAGATGTAATGGAGAGTGATGTAGGGTCATAAAAAAACCAACGCCTTTGTATCCAAAGCGTTGGTCTTATCAGATGTACCCGGAGTGGGACTTGAACCCACACGTCCTTGCGGACACAAGATTTTAAGTCTTGCGTGTCTACCAATTCCACCATCCGGGCAGAAAAAAAGGTTATCAAAAGAGTGTTTTAATAACCTGTAATCGAAGTAGAGCGAAAGACGGGATTCGAACCCGCGACCCCGACCTTGGCAAGGTCGTGCTCTACCAGCTGAGCTACTTTCGCGTATTAATTAACTATTATTAATTAAGGGATGGCAAAGATAGATATTTTGATGAATTATTCAGAAATATAACATCAAATTTTGTTAAAATTTTCAAACGTGAAAAGAGAGCATAATGGATGTAGTTAAGGAGATGTTTGTGAGAGATTTTCTCACTATTTCTAATGTAGTTTGGAATTAACATTATTTATTGTTCATCAAAGAACAATTTCTAAGAGTTTTATTATTACATTTGTGACTGTGGAATTAATCAGCCACTAAAGGGAACTAATCACTCTCTTATATAAACAAAAGCGAAATCAAAATCTACTTACTTCTTATTGTTAAATCAAACAATAGGATTTTGTTATTTTAAATATTGGTATACAAACTCAATAAACAGACAGATATGCTGAACCGTATTATTTATTCTGTAATTTTCTTGGCCATATGTTGGTCAGTGCAAGGACAGGATGTGCATTATTCACAATTCTACAACTCTCCGTTGAATCTAAGTCCAGGTTTGACAGGAGTTTATGATGGGAATCAGAGGTATCACCTCAATTTTAAGAACCAATGGAATAATCCAGTTGGTTATAACTCATTTGATGTTGGAGCTGATTTCAAGTTAGATCAGTGTGGTACCAAAAGGAATCATTTGAACTTGGGTGGTCTTATTAATTATGATCAAGCAGGTGATCTTAAGTTAAGAGCAACAGGAATCAACTTACTTGCCTCTTACACTTTAGGCTTGGGTGATAATCTTTCTCTTACTCCAGGTCTTCAGGCAGGGTTTGTTGCGAGGAATTTTAGTTGGGACAATGCATTATGGCCAACTACTACTGGAATCCAGACTCCTGATAATATTAATAATACCTCTAATTCATATTTTGACTTAGGTGCTGGTCTGAATTTAAGATATCAGACATCATTTAGAAATATCTTTGACTTAGGAGCAGGGTTATATCACTTGAATACTCCAGAGGTGAGTTTTGATGCTAATAGTGCAGCGGATATTGAGCTTGGACAGAAACTCAATCTCTATGCAATGTTCCAATGGCCTCTCGCTAATAAGTTTGACATCTGGTTGAATGGTATGTATTCAACACAAGCTGTGTCAGCAGATGCAGATGCTAACTATCAAGAGATACTCTTAAATGCTCAAGGTAAAATCTATCTAGGTGATTCAATGCGTAAAGCATTATATCTAGGTGTAGGTGCTAGATTATCTGATACTGAAGGAGACGGAGGGTCAGGCTTAGAGTCTATCCACCCAATTATTGGACTTCAACTAGGTAACTTAAGAGGAGAATTTAACTACGATATTAATACTGGTAAGTTTAAGCATGCTGCGATCGGAGGTCCAGAGTTGTCACTTATGTACAATGTCTCATGTATCCCTCCTACAGAGTGTAAGCCTTGTCCAATTTATTAATCAGTAAATAAAATAATTATTCTATTACAGAATTATTCTAAAATTATGAATAAGTACATATATATAATGGTGTTGTTTTGTTTTGGTAGTGCTCTTGCAGCTCAACCAACACTCAAGCAGTACTTAGCAGAGGCAGACGATGCGTTTGCTGCAGGTAATTTTCACGGAGCAATGGTGAATTACAACCAAGCTCTGATGTTGGAAAAAGGCGATGCATCCATATGGAATAGATATGGTGAAGCAGCGATGAAGCAAAATGCGTTCAAAGCAAGTGAAAAAGCCTTTACTATGGTAGTCGACAGTCTTAATGGCGACTATGCAGATGCATACTATAACCTAGCAAGATCTAAAACGATGTTAGGGAAGTATGACGAAGCACAGACTTACTATAATCTCTACACATCTCAGTATGGAGGAGAGAATCCAATGAAAACTAAGCTCTCAAACTTAGGGAAGAAGTCTTCAAAATGGGCAATGGATCAAGATGCAGAAAATGATGCTTACACCGTATCTAAGATGAAAGGTGGTGTAAACACAGGATACGCTGAGTTTGGTCCAACCTTATTAGATGACGAGTTACACTTTGCTTCATTACGATTTGACGGAGCTGAGAAGTACTCTTGTACTTACTCTAAGGTCATGAAGAATAGAGATATCGCTAATACTGCGTTGAAGTCAAAAGATGCATTCAATATCGATAATAGATTGACTGGTGCATCAGCATTCTCACCTGACGGATCTATGCTCTACTATTCACTCTGTGATTATGAGTATGCTGGAGACATCATATGCGATCTCTACGCAGCGAAGGTAGAAAATGGTAAAGTACAAGGAGGTACGAAGTTAGGAGGCGATATTAACGGTGATGGATTCACATCTACGATGCCTTCAATTAGCTCTGATGGTACATTATACTTTGCTTCTAATAGACCTGGAGGTTCTGGTGGATTAGATATCTACTCTGCTAAGCTTGACGGGATGAAGGTAGGTGCTGTAACTGCGATGAGTGACCTCAACACTGCTGGTGATGATGGTACTCCATTTATTGCAGCAGATGGTACATTATACTTTGCATCTAATGGCAGAATCGGATTTGGTGGATATGATATCTACAAAACTGATGGAAATGAAATCACAAACTTAGGAAGTGAAATCAATACAAGTTACAATGACCTTTACTTCATCGTCAATGATGAAAACTCTGTAGGGTATTTGACTTCGAACAGACCTGGATCTATGTATCTAGATGACTCTTTTGAGACATGTTGTTATGATTTGTTCAAAGTTGATGTTGAGTCTTGTACAGTAGATCTCTTAGCAATGGTGAGAGACTGTAATGCTGATGAGGATCTAAATGGAGCAACTCTTACGGTAACTAATAATGCTACAGGAGAAGTTGTCTTTAATGATACTAAAGCTAATAGTCATAAATACAGACCAGAGTTTGATTGTGATAACGCCTACACAGTCTCAGCAACAAAGCCTGGATATACATCTGCATCGGTTACAATAGGACCATACAATGGGAAGAGAGGCGTGCAGAAAGTTGAAGAGACATTATGTCTACAACCTTCAAGACTTATCGTAAGTACATTTACAAATAACTGTGGTGATGCTACTCCTGCTAATGTCACTTTATATAATGTGACAGATGGTACACAAGAGTCATGCTCAAGTGATAACACTTGTGACTTTGACATTGATTGCAATAAGCAGTATAGATTAGTAGCAAGTAAAGGAGGATATACATCTGATGTGCAAGAGTTCAATACGAATGATTGTGCTGGATTATATACGAAGAAAGCTTGTCTAGAGAAAGCAAGAGTTGCTTGTTCTAAGAATCTTCCTGTAAGACTCTACTTTGACAATGATTACCCTAATCCAAGGTCAACAGCTACAACAACTGATAAGTCATTTAGCGAGCTTTATAATGAATACTATGCTAAGAAGCAGAAGTTTATTAGAAAGTACGGAGGCAACTTCGGTGGTAAAGCGAGAGAATCAGTCCAAGGAGAAGTTGGGTCATTCTTTGATAATGAGTTGATGGGAGGATATAACAATATGCAGAGATTTATGGATTGTTTGTTGCAAGAGTTGCAAGCTGGACAGTCTGCTAATATATTCTTGAGAGGATATGCAAGTCCATTGGCTAGAAATGAGTACAACGAGGCACTTACAAGAAGAAGGGTGCAAAGTGTGAGAAATGAATTGAGTAGATATCAAGGAGGTGTACTTAGACAGTACATGACTAATGGTCAACTCAAGATTACTGAAAGAGCATTTGGTGAAACTAGTGCTCCAACAGGAATCAGTGATAGTGCTTCTGATAGAAGAAAGTCTCACTATAGCCCAGAAGCTTCGAGAGAGAGAAGAGTAGAGATTGATGAGATAAAATTCAATAACTAAAATTTACAACCGATAAACAATGAATTCAATGATAAAGATTAACATGAAATTGTGTTGGTTAGCAGCCTTTTTATTGGTTGTCTCATTTGTTGACTTGTCAGCACAGTGCAATCCAAGCTTGAGTGCAGATTGGTCAGGAAGTGGAAGTACTTATGACTCATCTCTAGGAGTGAATGGTGTGACATTCGATTCTCCAAGTGAGCCAGGTTCTGACGATACAGACTTTAGCCCCAATGGCACATTTAATACTAACAACTATTGGTCAAATCCTGCAGTAGCAGGTATGACATCACTGCAATATGTGATTAATTGGGATGAATCACCTGATGGTGTTCCTGATATTGATGGTTTTATTGATTTTACTGATCCAGCAGAGGATGATGCTGTAACTAGAACAGTTACAATGACATTTGCTAATCCAATCGAAAACCCTGTCGTTCACATCGATAGACTTGGTGGTAATTATTCTGCTGAGAATGGTGTGTTACCACACTTTTCTAACTCTACTAAGTGGACATTGTTAACTCCCGGAGTTACGATTACTAAACTTAGTGGAAACCCTCAGTTTATTGTAGATCCTACGGAGTTCTACAGAGAGCCTAATGTTAACCTAGGTGTATGGTCAACTATTGGTGGTGAAGCTGAAGGTACTGATGGCGTGAATGGCACTGCTGCTGGTTCGATCCAGTTCAATGGTGTTGTTACAACATTGACGTTTGATGTGACTGGTATTGGTGTAGAAGGACCTGCTGATGATGGAATAGAAATGATATTTGAAGCTGACTTAGGTCCTATCGTAGAGTTTACTGTTGATCCTAATCCTAATTGTGATGGGCTAGCAGTAATGACTACTAATACAAGTATTGTAAATGATGATTTGCCGATAACTTATCAGTGGACTGTTGATGGAGTTTTAGTGTCTACACTTACTTCGCCAACGATTACGTTCCCTTCAAGCGGAACTTTTGACCTTACACTTACGGTATCTGATGGTGCTTGTGAGTCATCTGCTACTGAATCTGTTTCAGTATCAGCGGCTGATGATCCATCTGTAGAAATAGGTGTAGAATCAAGTGATTGTTCTGATCCAGTTTCTACAACTTTTACAGCTAATGCGGATTCTGATACAGATATTGATTCATACAGCTGGTCCATAACACTCCCTGATGGTACTGATCTTGATTCTGATCAACCATCAGTTACTGTAGAGACTGGAGATGGCGATATCACAGCAACGGTTACAGTTGTTAATGCATTTGGTTGTGAAGCAACAGCGACTACTACGATTACTGCTGTGAATAATTCTGTAGCTGTTTCTCTCAATGACATGATCGGTTGTGTTGGAGATGCTGTTACTCAAGAAGGAAATATTCCTGATGATGTCGAGATTGTTTTCGAACCATCAGAAGGCATTACAATAGAGGATGGTACACTAACTGTAACTGTCGGGGAAGCTGATGTAACATATACATATACTGTTACTAGCGGTACATGTGTGACTGAAGGATCATTCACGGTTACTTCACTCTTAGAGACATTTGATGTTGTGAGTGATGTAGAACTTTGTGCTGGAGTTACAACTTTATTATTATCAGGATTGCCTGAGGGATATACGATAGAGAGTATGCCTGCAGGGTCAACTACTGTGGTTGATGGTAACGTAATATTTACAGGTTCTGATACTGATGTTGAAATAACACATACTATAGTAAGTGTTACTGGATGTGAGTATACAGCAACTACTTCTGTTGTAATAGTTGAGGCAGATCCAATATCTGTCGATATGGATATCGATGGTTGTGTTGGATCGTTAGCTTCAGCAACTGCGATTGGTTCTCCAGGTACAGAATACACTTGGACTGCAACAGGAGATATAACAATAGTTGGTGATGCGAATTTAGCAGTTGTTACCGTATCTATTGATGGCGAAGCTGGTGGAGCATTGTCAGTGACTGCAACTAGCCCTGAAGGGTGTGTAAGCTCAGCTGACGTCACTGTGTCTGCTTCTAGCCCTGCAGATGTCATGATAGGTGAATCAATGGAAGCATGTGTAGGTGAAATGTCTTCTGTAACTGCAATGGGTACAGATGGATCGACATACTCTTGGACTTCTATGGGAGGGATAACTATTACCTCTGGCGCTGATTCGCCAACGATAGAATTTACACTAGACAGTCCGATGGGTGGAGAATTATTTGTTACTGTGACATCTCCAGATGGGTGTGTTGCAATGGACCAAATTGCTGTATCTCCATCAGAAACTCCAAATGTAGAATTACCAGAAACATTATTTGCTTGCGAAGGCGTTGCTTTGGAGTTACCTACTGACTCGAACTTTACGTATACATACACTGGGGGAGATTGTCCAGCGACGATAGAAGGAAATGTGTTTACTTTCCCATTAGCTGCTACAGGCAGTGGTGTGACAGAACCATTTATCTGTACTCTTGATGTACTCATCGCTGCTGGTGATTGTACACAATCAGGTATTATAAATGTACAAGTAACACCTAATCCTATAAACCCAGCGAACACTCCAATAGCACAATGTGCAGGTGAGAGTGTAGTATTGAATGATGGTGCTCTTCCTGGTTATACATACTCATGGAGTGCTACACCTGGATACTTATTTACTGACGTTTCTTCTGGAACTCAAGAGGTAAGTGTAACAGAGAATACGACATTCACAGTAACAGCTGCTGCTAATGATGGAAGTGGTTGTGTATTTACTGAGGATATCATGGTTATCTACAATGAATTACCAGTAGTACTTGATGGACCAACGTCAATCGAACTCTGTCCAGGTGAATCTGTAGAAAATGATCTTGTAATTGATCAGCCAGCTGAAGTATGGTGTTACTATACATTCACGGGTTCTGGTATGCAAGAGACTACTGTATTTACAGGAAGTGGATCTACAATGACTGGTTCTGGTGTTGGTACTCACGTATATTCTTGGATATTCAGTGATGCAGGATTAGGTTCAGGATTCATAACTAAAGAGATATTCGGTTCGGATACTGGATGTAGTTCTATTTATACTATCCCAGTTAACATTAATGGAAGCGATGTATTCATTAATGCTGATGACAATAACCCGAATGGAGTAAGTGAAATATTCTACTGTCCTGGTGACGAGGTGGTGTTAGATGCATCATCGACATTCGGAGTTATGTCAGTAACTTGGATCGACCCTAATGGCAATGAAGTAAGTAATAATGATCCATATGTATTTGTTCCTACAATGGATGGTACATATACAGTCATCGCTCAGTTAGATAATGGATGTAGTGCAACTACAGAAGTTACGTTAACTTCTTCTGCTGCTGATATTAGTGTCGTCTCATCAACTGGTGATACATACTGTCCAGGAGAGACTGTAACATTGACTGCAGATGTTGATCCAGCAGGGTCAATTGTAACATGGATCTGTACTGATGGTACTACTTCTATGGATAATCCACTCGTGTTCACTCCAGAAGGTACTGTTACATGTACTGCTACAGTGATGAACGGTGAGTGTGAGGCTGA
Source organism: uncultured Saprospiraceae bacterium (assembly GCA_938001865.1). Lineage (GTDB taxonomy): Bacteria > Bacteroidota > Bacteroidia > Chitinophagales > Saprospiraceae > JAHDHH01. Next base: position 31,030 of record CALLAW010000031.1, read on the forward strand.
AGCAAGTGTTACATTGACTCCATTTGACGGAGAGGCAGTAATTACTCCTTCTCAGTCTACAATCTGTCCAGGAGAATCTGTCGAGATGTGTATCGAAACAGTTGATCCTGATTGTACATATCTCTGGTCTACAGGTGAGACTACTGAGTGTATCACAGTATCTCCAAATGCAAGTACTGAATACTCTGTAACATGTACGACATCTGACGGATGTGAAGCGACAGGAACTGCAACTGTAACTGTTACGGATGCTCCATCTATAGCAGCTGATGCATCTCCAAGCGAGATTGAGTTAGGTGATTCTTCTACATTATCAGTCACTAACCCAGATGAGGCATGTACATATACATGGTTCAATGCGGCAGGTGATCAGATAGGAACTGGAGTAAGCATTGATGTGACACCTTCAGATGTAGGTACATTCAACTATACTGTGATATGTACTACTGCTGATGGATGTACTTCTGAGGCGATGGTTACTGTAACTGTTACTGAGGATCCAGATCAGCCATGTGAGTGTTCTGATGATGATATCTATATTCCTAATACATTCTCACCAAATGCGGATAACTTGAACGATCTCTATAATCTCTACACACCTACAGGTGAAGTGATTACTTACGAAATACTTATCGTAGATAGATTGGGTGAGTGTATGTATAGATATGACGGAAACGACTTCAATCAAGCATGGGATGGTAGATTCAATGGAGATCTTGTTAACCCTGATGTCTATGGATACTGTGTGAGATGGACTTGTCCTTGTGATGAAGATGTTGAATACGTGAAGACTGGTAACATCACACTAGTGAGATAAGAATACTTCTTTCTTTTCCAAAAAAGAAGATTCATCATAATAAAAAGAGGTCACCAATACTATTGGTGGCCTCTTTTGCATTATAGAAAATAGAATTACCAAAATAGGAGTGCTGAATGAGCAAACATGGAAAAATCTTAGTAGCGATGAGTGGTGGAATCGATAGTACAGTAAGTGCTATGCTGCTCCACGATCAAGGATATGAGGTGATTGGTATTACCATGAAGACATGGGATTATAAGACGAGTGGGGGTATCGCTACTAAGGAGACTGGATGTTGTAGTCTTGACTCAATCAACGATGCAAGAGAAATAGCTGTAGACAAAGGCTTTCATCACTTCATTATTGATATCAGAGAAGAGTTTGGTGATTATGTGATAGATGACTTTGTCAATGAATATATCGCTGGTCGTACACCTAACCCTTGTATCTTGTGTAATACTCATATTAAGTGGAATGCATTACTTAAGAGAGCTGATATGCTTGATTGCGAGTACATCGCAACGGGGCACTATGCTAATGTAGAGTCAGGCAATGACAGATATTGGGTATCTAAGGGTAAAGACCAGAGTAAAGACCAATCATACGTACTCTGGGGTCTTAGCCAAGAGTGTTTGGCAAGAACTCAATTTCCTATAGGTGATATGACTAAGGCAGACATCAGGAGCATGGCATTGGATTGGGGTTATGAAAGCTTGTCTAAGAAAGCTGAAAGCTATGAGATCTGCTTTGTACCAGGAAATGATTATAGAGAGTTTCTGAAGGTTAGAAATCCAGATTTGGAAAGTCAAGTGAGTGGAGGGCAGTTTGTCGATACTGATGGTAATGTCATTGGTGAGCATATCGGTTATCCATTCTTCACTATCGGACAAAGGAAGGGTCTTGGCCAAGCATTTGGTAAGCCGATGTATGTCACACAGATCATTCCAGATACTAATACTGTAGTACTCGGAGATGTTGCTGATCTACTCAAGAATAGTATGAAGGTCAGAGGGGTCAACTCCATGAAGTATCCGATCATAGGCAAGAGAGATGACATCGTGACGATGGTAAGATATAACTCTAATGGGACATTGAGTTCGATAGATACTCTTGAAGACGAGACAGGTGTGGAGGTGAATTTTCATGCAAATGTAAGAGGGATTGCTCCTGGACAATCTGCCGTATTCTACGAAGGTGATCATGTCATAGGAGGAGGGATAATTTCTGCAAATAGTAACTAGATTTATAAATTATGCGAGTATTTAATAGAGTGTTTTTATCAATAGTGACTTTGAGTATTGTGATAGTCAGTTGTCAACCGGATGCGAATATTGATATGATCGATCACAGTCAAGATATGAATTACTATCAAATGGGCCAGGTGGGCTCATATTGGGAGTATCAGCTCGATAGCTTGATCTTTGACAATCAAGGAGAAACTCAATTTAGCCGGACTGGATATTTGAGGTCAGAGATTGTTGATGTCAATGGGAGTGCTGACGGCGACACTGTATATACGATGCATCTAAGTAGAAGGTCAGAACTAGGTGTTTCATGGATTGAGGACAAGCTATTCAGAGTCGAGAAGTCTTTGAGTGGAGATATCATCGTTACAGTTGATAATTTGGTATTTAAGGAATTTACTTATCCATTCAATCAAGGAACTACTTGGGAAAATGTCCAATTCGATGCAGTAGAACTCGCAATCGTCGAGCTGGTAGAAGGTGAAGAGCTGACGAGATACCTAAAGTGGGATGAATCCATTGTAATCAATAGAGATACAACTCTCGTGGTAGCTGATAATACGTATGAGGATGTAGCAACAGTCCAAGAGGTAAATAATGAAAATGACATCGACCTTAGAAAAAGTGTTGCATACTATGCGAATGGGGTAGGACTGATTGCAAGAGAGAGAAGCGTACTGCACACTCAATGTTTCAACGTGAATCCAGACTGTCTCTTTGACGCTTGGGAAGATAAGGCGTACATGGGTTACATTACTACTCAGACTTTAATAGATTTTGCGATTAATTAGTAAGGTGAATACATTAGATTGAGCAATGCTGAGTTAGATATCGTAGAGATTGGTAGATTGGGCAAGCCATATGGGTTTGCTGGGGCTATCCATGTCTATCTGAATGATGGCGTGGAGTTTATCAGTGATCCGAGATTTGTGTTTATCTCGATAGAGGGTCTGCCAGTACCATTTGAGGTCATTACACAAGGCATCCATAATGGTACGATTACTCTTATCCTTGACGAGATTGACTCTAAAGAGGGGATAGAGAAGTTCAAAAATGCTGTGCTATCTGTGGAGAGTCGATATGTCTCTATCGAACAATCGCAATCTGATGAACTGATTGGCTACACCATCTTGGATCAAGTAGGTACAGTCATAGGCTCTATTGTGGACGTAATAGAGCAAGAGCCCCTGCTTTTTCTGAAAGTCCAACGTACGGGGACTAATCAGGAGCTAATTCTGCCTTATCACTCAGATTTACTGATAGAATCTAATCATCCTAAGACAACTTTAACACTTGAAATAGCTGATGGTCTCCTAGATTTGTAAGGTATTTGTCTTAACTTTATACCTATATTTAGTTTTATTTTTTTAGAATGACACCTTCCAGATTTATCACTTTTATACTCTTAATTCTTTGCATTGCAAGTGGTACTGCCCAGGGTATAGATGTCAAGCTTTATGGTGGTGCAAGTTACTATCTAGGTGATTTGGCTCCTTATACCAATAATCTCAGCTTTAGTAAAGGTCGTGCTGTTGGTGGTGTATCAGTATCTCTACCGCTAGCTAAGGAAGTGACTATTACTGGTAGGTTGATGCATGGCTCCATCGAGGGTACTGATGAGTTAGCAAGATCTTATAATCGGTTGCGTCGTAACTTATCATTTAGGTCACCCCTGACGGAGATCTCAGTCACTACAGAGGTCTATATGAGTGAGATACTCCCATTTGTCAAGAAGTGGGGAGTTGATTTGTATATCTACTCTGGAATCAGCGTCTTTAAGTTCAATCCGAGGACTCTCTATGAAGGAGAGTGGATAGATCTACAACCACTTGGTACAGAAGGTCAAGGTGTAGTAGAGTTCGGAGGTATTCCTAAGTATAATCTAGTCCAAGTCGGTATCCCCTTAGGTGCTGGTATAGAGTTCCATCTGACCGATAGGATGACACTCGGATTCGAGGTAGCGCCGAGACTGACATTCACAGATTATCTTGATGATGTCAGTTCTAATTATGTAGACTATGATAGACAAGTAGAGGTGCAAGGGCTAGTCGTAGCTAATCTCGCCAATCGAATAGCTGAGTTTGAAAGAGCTAATGACCCTACATTGACTCAAAGTCATCCATTCCCGACACACTATCCTGGATATGTCAGAGGTGATCCCACTGATAATGATTGGTACCTGTTTACCAATTTCATTATAGGGTACTCATTTGATGCTCTCAAGCCAGAATTGGAGCCAAAGACTGAGTTTTAATTTTTTTTTCTTGGATCACAGTTGATTGAGTCTCATCATGAGATACTGTAGCATTGATTAACATCAATCAATAGATCAATAAGCTTTTAACATAGAGTAATCGTATATCTAGCAGGTAGTAATCGTAATTGCCTTGCAATCTCTCTCTTATTCCATCTCTAGACTGTGCAACGATGATCTCTTCGTTCATGATATCATATCTGTATACACTAGCCTTCACGTGGGAGTGACGATTGATTATTAAGGTTGGAGTATTACACAATGAGGATGGGCTTATCTATGAGTCAACCAATCATCTTTACCCCTTGAGTACTTGAGAGCATCATTCATGGTTGATGACTATTTTGCCTATTTGCTTGCCAGATTTGAGTAATTCTATGGCTTCTAATGCTTGATCAAATGGATAGACGGAATGGATGTGAGGTCTGATCTGATGCGTATCCATAAAGGTGATCAACTCCCTAAATTCTGCTGGTGATCCCATGGCTGTACCGATGAATTGGATGTGTCTCAAAAAGAACTTACTGATGCTAATCGTGGTCTGAGGAGCACCAGTCGAGCCATAAGTGACTACTCTGCCACCATAATTGAGAAATCTGAAGTAATCATCTAACTGAGGAGATGGTGAGCTATCGAGTACGATATCTATACCGCCTGAGAGAGATTTGAGTTGAAGGTTCCAATCCTTCTCTCTATAATTGACTCCTCCCTCTGCCCCATGGGACACGGCATGGTCTATTTTGGCTTGACTCGAACTCGTGACATACACTGATGCACCGTATGCTTTGGCAATGCTTAGACCTGCCTGGGCTACACCACCACCGATGCCTGTGATGAGTACTTTACTTTGATGATTGATCTTACCATGTCTGACTAGGGCTCTCCATGATGTCAACCCTGCTACTGGTATCGCTGCGGCTTCGTTGAAGGTGAGGTATGGAGGCTTGAGTACAAGATGAGAGACAGGCACTCGAAGATATTCAGCGATTGTACCTGGATCTGGCATCCCCAATACTCTAAATCTTCGACTCGGTGCATCCTCACTCTTTCCCCAATCATATCCCGGATAGATGATGACGTCTCGATGGAGCCACTCACTCTGATCGGTGTCCATAGTCTCGACTACTGTACCTGCACCATCTGCTCCTAAGATACATGGTAAGGTCATCCCTGGATAGAGTCCTTTCTGTATCCAGAGCTCTCTATGATTAAGTGCAGATGCCTTGATCTTGACGATTACATGACCATCGTCTACGATTGGCATTAGATGATCAGTAATAGAGAGATTGTGAGCTGAGTCTAAGAGGAGTACTTTCATCATATAGTATGGTTACGTGTCTGGTGTACTTGGTTATTCTGCATGCCATTTACCTAGAGTGATGGATGACAGTAAAAGAGGAGTATCTCAATGGATATTAGAGAGAGACTCACGATTCTCTAAGTTACGATAAGGGACTGAGATTGAGGTATAATAGCTCTGACGAATAGCATTACACTTGTATTCTGAGGGGTATTGATCAATACTAGAATGATGATATGCTAAGTGAGATCAATTCTTCGCTGGATCGTCTTTAGGAAGGGTGTAGGCCTTGTTTTTTCTGCCTATGAGAGAGACGTTGACATATCGCTTGGGATTGAGTCTTAGATCTTGGATGAGCAGGCTCAGATTATCAGAAGTCTCCTCTAGGTTGTTGTAGAGATCTTTGTTATTAAGAAGTAGACCGAGAGAGCCATCTGAGCTATTCATCTTTTCTATTGTAGATTTAAGGTCACCGATTGTGGAGTTAGCAGATACAGCGACTGTCTTGAGCTGATCTACTGTAGTACTTGTCTTATCAAGAGCCCCATCGACCTTGGAGAGTGTCTTGTCTAGTTGGAGAGAAGCGAGTGATTGACTTGTCGTCTCTAGGTTGTTGATGACGCTATTGATCTTAATATTGTTAGATGCAATATTCTGGCTGATTGCATCCAGATTATTGAGTGTCGATGTGAGACTTCTGTTAGAGCTCTGGATGAGTCCCTCAAGTGATTGGGTGACTCTCGCGAGGTTTGCGATTGTTGCATCGAGATTTTGGTATGTCTGATAGAGGGCATTATTGGCTGTGTCCTGAGACATTTTTGACTTGATCAGATCAAAACTCTCTCCTACAGTCTCCACGATCGGATCGGCTTCGCTGAAGTCCACCATAGATCCGATCAGTCCAAGTTCTTCTGATTTGATCTCTCCGCCATCTGGCATACAAGGTACCCCATTGCCACATAATCGGTCAAACTCTAAAGCGAGCTCTTTCCCTCCGATAAAACTCGATGATCTGATCACAGCAACTGCATCTGCTGGGACATTGATGTCACCATCCACCTGGTAAGTCACTTTGACTCTTGAGACGTCATCAGGATTGAGCTGGATATCCGTGATTGCACCCACTTTGAATCCACTCACTGTGACTGCTGACGCCTTAGCCAACTCTTTGACATTGCCATAGTAGGAATGAAATTCAGAATTTTTCTTCAAGATATTACTCCCTTTGATGAAGGTGAACCCCCATATCCCTACAAGGAGTGTAAGGAGAGCCATAATACCGATATAAATTTCTTTTCGCATGGTGTAGATTCAATAGATGATATACAAAGGTCTCAAATATTACGAATTCCCATTGGGTTTAGTTTACTTTATCATAAGATTTCATCAAATCTAAGGAAATAACGCTTGCACCATTAAATCCCATCTCTCGTAACTCTACTAATTTCTGTAGTGCATTTGCCTTCAAGGTATAGTCTCCAACGATATAATGATAGGATTGTTCATCTTGATAGACGCCGTATTCACTGAGTAATTGCCATTCTGATCGAGTAGTATTAGCTTGACTATTCACAGTCTTGGCGATGAGTACCCCGTAGTGGACTTGTGGCTTAGAGTTAGCCGATGCTGTCACTGGCTGAGTCTGTGGAGCAGAGATTGATTGAGTCATACGGCTCTGAGTAGGGGCGGTCGTAGCCAAATGGGGAGGCGATTGCTTGACAGTGTGTTCCGTGCTCTGATTATCCACATATCTCGTCACAGCATCGCGAAGTGCATAAGCCACTTGATATTGGCCATGATTAGAGAGGAGATATGCTTCGTCGTGAGGGTTGCTGATAAATCCTGTCTCGACTAAGATGCCAGGCATATACAATCCATTCAGTACTCTGAAATTAGCTTGCTTGATCGTCCTTCGCTTCAGTTCAGTGGTGTTAGCGAAAGCGTCCATGACTAATGAGGCGAGTAGGATAGATTCTTTGAGATTTTGATGTTGGAGTGATCGTGCTAGGATATAGTCAAGATTGCCATTATAGTCGTCTGCATCATGCGGAGCATAAGTGGATTGCTCTCTCTGCAGGGTGAGAGTAGTAGATTGGTCTATATGCTCTCCGAGCACATAAGTCTCTGTACCATTGACAGACTTGATGTCAATCTGATTACAATGAATAGAGATAAAGAGATCTGCGTCAAGTTTGTTAGCATAGGCGCATCGTTCTTCAAGCGGAACGAATACATCATGTGTCCGTGTGAGATGGACATCGAGGTCTATACCGTGCTCTTCGATGATTCGTTTGAGCTTGTATGCGATATCTAGTGTGATATGCTTCTCTATAGACGTATGTCCAGTACAGCCATGATCTTTACCTCCGTGTCCAGGATCGATGACCAGTGTGTTAAGGCTTTGTGAAAAAACAAAGCCAGAGAACAGTTGAATCGTCAATAATAGCAGAATAAGATATAACTTCGCAAAGCTATAGTAAAATCTAGTCATGTTGATCGGAGTTAATATGTCATACTCTGATTGATCTGTTACTTATTATAAATATGTCAAATATATAATCATTTGTAATATAACTAATTATATAATACTAATTATTTTAATACTTGGGCACACTTTTGTGAATGGCCAGCAGGATTCGACTCTCTTAGAGAATCGTGCTCTTGACTCCAATTACTTAGATGTCCAATCAGAGAGTACCGATACTCTCCCAATCGGAGTACGTGATACTCTGGCGATCCAGACTGATACATTACCCAATGGTCAAGCCAAAACACCGACTCAGACTCAGCAGATCAGCCCTGATGCATTGGATATCAAAGTCAATTATGGTGCTGTAGATACTCAGTGGTATGATCACAAGCTCAAGCAAGTCCACCTCTTCGGGGAAGCATATGTCTACTACGGGACGATGGAACTGACGGCAGGCTATATCATACTCGATATGGAACTCAACGAGGCACAGGCATATAGCATCAAGGATACTGAAGGTCATGAAGTCCAGAAGCCCACATTTAAGGATGGCGAACAACAATTTACCTATGATCAATTGAGATTTAACTTTGATACGAATAAGGGGATTGTGAATCAAGCTGTAACACAGTTCACCGATCTCTACGTACTTGGTGCTAAGACAAAGTTCGTAGCATCAGATGAGGCGACAGGCAGAGAGGATGATGTCATTTACAATAGTGATGCCTTGATCACATCATGTAATCATGATGAGCCTCACTTCGGTATCAGGACTAAGAAGCTCAAGGTAATCCCTAAGAAAGTCGGGGTGACAGGACCTGCACAATTGGAAATCGCCGGTGTGCCGACACCATTAGCACTGCCTTTTGGTTTCTTCCCATTGACTGACGGACGATCAACAGGTCTGAAGTTTCCTAAGAACTTTCCATATCAAGAGAGTCTTGGCTTCGGTATCCAAGGCGTTGGATGGTACTTCCCTATCAACGACTATATGGACTTAGAGCTCACTGCTGACTACTATACACGAGGGACATGGGGAGTCAACAGTAATTATCGATACAAGAAGAGATACAAGTACAATGGTGGCGTGAAGTTCAGCTTCAGGAATACCATCACAGAGAACGAGAGTACCCTAGTCAGGTCATCTAACAGATCTATGAGTTTCAGGGTGAATCACAATCAAGATAGCAAGGCACATCCCTATCGGAGCATTGGTGGATCGATAGACTTCAGTACCTCCGGTCACTATCAAGCGACAGAGATAGACTTCAACAATAGGATCACCAATCAATATGGCTCTAACTTCTACTTCAAACATAAGATGCCTAATACTCCATTTTCACTAGATGTGGGACTGAAGCATAGGCAGAATACCAATACAAGAAGCGTAGATATCACTCTGCCAGATATCAATCTGACGATGCAGACTATCCAACCATTCAAACGAAAGAAAGCCGTAGGAAACGAGAGATGGTACGAAAAAATAAATGTCAGTGGTAAATCTAGGATGGCAAACTTCGTAGAGACCTCTGATAGTACAGTATTTACGAGAGAGACTCTTGAAAATATGCGATCTGGAGTGACACATGATTATAATGCGAATGTCTCTTTCAACTTCATGAAATACTTCAATATCAGTCCACGAGTGTCATACTCAGAAGACTGGGTGGGTGATACACAGGAGAAGAAGTACTTTGAAGAGAACGATAGTATCGCAGAGATAGTGGTGAGGGGATTTGACACTTATCGGACATGGAATGCGGGGGCAGACTTGACCACAGCTCTCTTCGGTACGATAACCAGTGATGATGGATGGTTTAGAGGGATCAGACATACGGTCAAGCCAAGGATAGGCTACTCTATCGATCCTGATTCTCGGTCTAGATATGTGGATACGATTAGCTATAATAGTGAGTTTATTACGAGTTTTTCGAGGTTTGATGATGGACCATTCGGTACTCCAAGATTTACTGACCTGTCACAATCACTGACATATGGACTGACTAATGTCGTAGAACTCAAGTACTACAGTAAGCGTAAGGAAGAAGAAAAGAAGGTCATCCTACTCAATGCCCTCAATGTCAATGGATCATATAACTTCGCTGCCGATAGTCTTAACTGGTCGACCGTAGGCATCTCTGGGAATACTAATATCATCAAGGGATTCTCCAATTTGAGATTTAACTTCACCCTTGATCCCTATCTCCAACAAGATACTCGGACGATCAATCAGCTCGTCAGTACCCAACAGAAGATCCCTCTGAGACTCCATAGTGGGAATATCACCCTCTCATCCGACATCACTGTCAAGCAGATCTTTGACTTCATCTCAGGCGAGGGGAGAGAAGAGAGAGTGCCTCGAGAGAGTAGGTCACTCTTCGGAAGAAGACAAGCAGGTAAGCCCCCTGGCGAACTCCATGAGATGGGCAAAGCACCTCCTCCAGCAGATATCAAGGACTCACAAGATGGGTCAGACTCAGGTGAGCCTGTGAGTCAACCAGGAGTAGATCGCGAATACTCTAAAGATCAATCCCCGATCAAGAATACACTGGATGACACCAAAGTCACTGACGATCCACAGCAGATCATAGACTCCACGGAGGCATCAGATGGAGTGGAGACTCCGTCGGATATGACTCAAGAAGAGGCAATCTCACTACTCACAGCCCAATCAGGAGACAGCAAAGAAGTAAAGAATACCAATGAAAATCGAAAGAAAAAAATAGGCAAGGCATTTGGATCACCTGATGACATCTCCCAAACCTATGTGGTCAACTATGAAGCAAGAGCACCTAGCTGGTCAGAGATCCTTGGTAACTTCAAGATAGATCACAATCTGAGTTACAATATCACGAGTAGAGATAACAGAGATACCATCTTTGTGAGTAAGCACTCTATCGGGGTACGTGGGAGTCTTGCGATCACTGATAATTGGTCGGTCAATGTTGGTAATATCGGCTACGACTTTAGCAATGACGCATTCACCTATCCTTTTTTGGGTTTTACTCGGAAGTTACATTGCTGGTATATGACATTTGATTGGGCCCCTACCAATAATGCATTTGGCTTCTTCATTGGTGTCAATAGTGGCACACTCGACTTCATGAAGTACAACTATGGTCAGAATAATATTCAGAATGGAATTAGTAATTCATTCCGATGATGGGTTTTATTCTCATTGTATTTTCAACCCATCCATCCTGCCCAAGACTCCGAGAGGAGAAGTGAAGAGAATGGTGTCAGAGTGAGTGAGGTGATCGAGTCAATGCGGAGATCAGTCAAGACTTACTGACTAACTCTGCTAACAGCTGACCTACCTTTGCACCGATAGCGACACCCATCCCATTCATCTTGGCAGCGAGATAGACATTTGGCTCGACCTCTTGGATGAGTGGTTGGAGAGGATCGCCAGTACCGAGTATCCCACTCCACTTGTGAGCTATGCCCACCGGCTGATGAGGTACGAGGTATTGTCTGACCCAACTCAGTAGCCATGCTGTCACTTCTTCAGTATTAGCGAATGTCTCCGTTTGCTCAGATTTGGGGAAGAGGTGACGTCCTCCACCGATCAATATCTGGTCACCGAGTGGTCTGAAGTAGAGGTAACCTTGATGTGAGTGGAAGCAACTCTGGATCAGAGTGTGTTCTACTGGTGTAGTGACGATGACTTGGTTGCGTTGTGGGATGATGGGTACTTCGACAAGACTTGGTGTGAAGGCATTAGTACAGAGCAAGAGTCTGTGACATGTCACTGGATGAGTGTCAGTCTGTAGCGTGATGCCTGTAGTCTCTGTAGTGTAGGACTTGACCTCTGTTGATGGGAGTATCAATATCTCTGCTTGGTGGCAGAGGCGTATCAAGGTAGTTACCAGCTTACCTGTATCGATACTTCCTTCATACTGATTGTAGATGAGTTGGCTCTTTGTCTCTCCAACCTGTTCTGTCCTTAGAGTGAATGTTTGATCAAGGTCAAAGTGGTCTGATAAGAGAGTGTTAAGCAGTGGTATCTGTTGACTGAGTGCCTCAGTTTCGGCTAGGGTAGTTGGATATTCATACCCTCCACAGGCTTGATAGTCTATCGCTGCATCACCAGTGAGTGCCCTGAGGAGATTGAGTCCTTCGAGGCGGAGCTTGACAGTTGCCAAGGTAGCTTCTACGCCATACTGCTCGATGTTGGCACTGAGTTCGCCTACAGAACCAAAGCACATAAATCCTGCATTCTTCGTACTTCCTCCGGTCGGTAAGTGTCCTCTCTCTACGATACAAATCTTGGCAGATGGGTTACATTTACGCAAGTGTAGCGCTGTGGTCATCCCTACGATACCACCTCCGATGAGACAAAAGTCATGATCCGAATACCATGTCTGACGTTCCCAATAGGAGAGAGGAGTTTTCATTTTGAAATTGTGTCAGTTGAGCTTAAAATTTGTTTTTCCACATCATACTCTCTACTGGCACGGTGACTCGAGTATTGTACTTTGCATTTGACTTTTTGTTGTAGTAGTTTTCGATCTCGCCATCCACTTTGAAGTAAATGAGTTGGCCGACTGGCATCCCTGCATAGATCCTGACGGGTTGCACACATGAGATCTCTAGAGTCCACGTATTACAAAATCCTACATCGCCTTTACCAGCAGTGGCATGGATATCAATCCCAAGTCTTCCGATACTCGATTTGCCCTCGAGGAAGGGCACGGTTGCATGTGTCTCAGTATACTCTTGGGTCACTCCGAGGTAGAGGATACCCGGCTCGATGACATAGCCTTCGGGTGGGATCTCTAATGGTGTGATTCGATTGTGTTTCTTTGCATCTAGGACTCGATTATCATAGGTAGCCAATGTTTTACCTAAGTGGACATCATAGGAGTTAGTCCCGAGGCAGCTTGGATCGTACGGCTCGATGACTATCTCGCCGCGTTGCATTGCAGCCTTGATTTCTTTATCAGTCAATATCATAGGACAAAGATGGATAAAAAAACTAAATTTACGCTATGCCTCTCGTCTCAATAAACACTTCTCGGCAATCTACTGTCGCTGTCTGGCACACCACAGAAGACTTGGACATCCTCCAATCGAGAGTCTCAGTGACAGATCGTGTGGCCAGTACGTTGATGACCTGTAAGCCTCATCGGCGTCGAGAGATCATCGGTACACGATACTTACTCGATCAGATACTGGCCGAGGGAGTTACTATACTCAAGGATGTGCATGGAAGACCCAAGATCCAAGAATATCCAGATCTCCATCTCTCTGTCTCTCATAGTGGTGCATACTCAGCGGTGATGCTCTCTCAGTCTCGCAATATCGGCGTTGACATCCAAGTCCACCGAGACAATATCAGGAAGCTAGCGCCTAAGTTTCTCTATCCCGATGAGGTAGAGGCCGCCGATAACGACCAACTCCATTACTACTGGGGGATCAAAGAGTCAGTATTCAAGGCATGGAGCAAGGGAGGAGTAGACTTCAAATCGATGATCACTGTCTCTCCACCGATCATACAGGATAAGCAGTTGAAGACCTCAGCCGTATTTGACAACTCTGATACTCGCCAAGAGTATGTTGCTCGAGGCAAACAATTGGGTAATCTCTATCTCACAAGCGTAGTGCCAATAAGCTAGGATGAGCAGCGGGGTTTTTACCGATGTTGGTCTTTATTACCCATCTTGGCATACCCTAGATGAGGGAAGGCGAAGTGGAGGTTTGATGAGACTTATTATTAGGGAGAGTTAACCGTCTTAGTCTAGTCTAGAGTAGGGGAGAGGTCAGTAGAGTTGGCGGAGTAGTCCCTAGCAATCTGTGAGAACTTTTCAGTCGGTTGCTTACTCTCGCTAAATCTTATTAAATTTAGGCTGCGAACTGATGAAAAACTCTGTGCTCAGATGAACAAACCCAAAGCGTACCTTATAGACGACGATTATGCAACCAACTTCTTCAATGACATCATGCTCAAGAAGTGTGGACTCTTTGAGGAGTGGAAGATATTCGACTCTGCCACAGAAGCCTTAGAGAATCTCAAAGATCCTACCAATACTCCCGATATCATCCTCTTAGATGTCAATATGCCAGTCATCTCAGGATGGGAGTTTATAGACCAGTACGAGGCCTTAGAGATCGAGCATAAGTGCAACTGTATCGTCATGCTCTCTACCTCAATCAATCCCAATGACCTAGAGAAGATCAAGTCTCGACCGAGGGTCAAAGCCTACCAATCCAAACCTCTCAACGAAGGTGTACTCAAGGATCTCCACCAGCTCGTCATACAACATACCATAGAGTAGGCGGCATCCACACCCGAGAGTCTGAGACACTCCTATACAGGCAAGCGGCAGCTCACGATCAGATACCAGACCTGCGATCAATGCTCTGATCTGTATGATAATCTTCGCATCCTGTAGTATCTTGCCATCTCAATCAGGAATCATCTACTATGAATAACAAACTCCTCTTGACTGGTCTAGGGATCGTAGGACTGACACTCCTCTTCGTACTCCGAGGATGTAATGACCGGTCGCAGCCAAATGCAGAACCGAGAGAACACCTCCTCCCGAAGAGTGAGAATGTCGTCGAGATACCAGAGACATTTCCGCCATTCTATGAGGCATTCCATACGGATAGTCTCTATCAGGTGACGCATATCCAATGGCCACTGAGTCAGCAGAGTGACGGTGCTCCGTGGACGCTGTCTGAGTGGGAGTTACACAAGCCATTTGACAACAGCTCAGGCGAGTTCACACGAGATCTTGACAACTTTGCTGGGATGATCACAGAGACGATCCGGCATAAGCAAGGATACTTCTATCTGATCAGGAGATTCGCAGAGATGGACGGAGAGTGGAGACTTATCTACTATACGGTGGAGAGTATTGCTGATACGGGGGAGGCTGAGGGAGAGTGATACGCATCAGATGGGGGTAAATGCCCAGGTTATCTCATAGAAAACCACCAAATCCTAACTGAAAGAGGATCAAATATCAAAAATCAAAAAAAAATCATCTATATTTATAGCTTAAAGGACACTCTAAATAAATAAAATTAACAACTATGAATAAATTATTTACTACCCTAGTATTGATGGGATTCGCAGTGACTCTGATGACTGCACAGATTAAAGTCGTAGCTCCTAATGGT